>NZ_JBAVNZ010000451.1:0-6629 GCF_049691595.1 Bradyrhizobium sp. | reverse complement strand
GCTCAAGGCGGCGGCCGAAAAGCTCGGCAGGGTCGATTTCACCAATCTCTGGGCCGGGCAGGCGGTGCGGATGGGGGGCGAGATGCCGGCGGCCGAATTGACCCGGGCGCTCGCGGGTCACGCGCTGGCGCAGCTCGGCCGGATGGCCGGCTGACGGCGGCAACCGAGGTTGCGGCGCAAAAGCGGCCTCTGCTATACGGCGGGCTGAGTTTCCCGTTCGAGGCCATATATCATGTCCGTTGATGCCACGACCGTTCGCCGCATCGCGCATCTGGCGCGGATCGCGGTCACCGAGGCCGAAGTTCCCGATCTGCAGGGCGAATTGAACGCGATGCTGGCCTTCGTGGAGCAGCTTTCGGAAGTGAATGTCGAGGGCGTCGAGCCGATGACCTCGGTGACCCCGATGGCAATGAAGAAGCGGCCGGACGTGGTCGATGACGGCGACATCGCCGACGAGGTGGTCCGGAACGCGCCGGATGCCTTGAACCATTTCTTTCTGGTGCCGAAGGTCGTGGAGTAAACTCTCTTTTTTGAGGCGGGAAATCCGATGTGTCTGCTCTGCGACGATGAAAAGGCTTATCAGGCCTATATGAACTATCTCGACGCGATGGCGCGGCAGGGCAAGGCCGCCGATCCCGACAAGGCGATGGACGCCGTGCTCGATCAGCTCGAGGCCGCCGACAAGGCCCGCGCCGGACAAGACGATCCCGCCCGCGACAAGACGTTGTCTCCGTTCTTCTGCAGCCCGATCAATAAATGACCGATCTGACATCGATGACGATCGCCGAGGCTCGAAGTGGCCTCGCGAAAAAGTCTTTCACCTCGCTCGAGCTGACGGATGCGCATCTGGCCGCGATGGCGGCGGCGCGCGCGCTCAATGCCTTCGTGCTGGAGACGCCGGATCAGGCCCGCGCCATGGCACGCGCCATCGACGCGAAGATCGCAAGGGGCGAGGGCGGCCCGCTCGCCGGCATTCCGCTCGGCATCAAGGATCTGTTCGCAACCAGAGATGTCAGAACCACCGCGTGCTCGAAAATTCTCGGCAATTTCGTGCCGCCCTATGAATCGACCGTCACCTCGCAGCTCTGGCGCGATGGCGCGGTCATGCTGGGCAAGCTCAACAATGACGAGTTCGCGATGGGCTCGTCGAACGAGACCTCGTGCTTTGGCCCGGTGGTCAATCCGTGGCGGCGCGAGGGCTCCAATACGTCGCTGGTGCCGGGCGGCTCGTCCGGCGGATCGGCGTCGGCGGTCGCAGCACAGCTCTGCATGGGCGCCACCGCGACCGATACCGGCGGCTCGATCCGCCAGCCCGCGGCGTTCACCGCGACCGTCGGCGTCAAGCCGACCTATGGCCGCTGCTCGCGCTGGGGCATCGTCGCCTTTGCCTCCTCGCTCGATCAGGCCGGGCCGATTGCGCGCACCGTTCGCGACGCGGCGATCCTGCTGCGCTCGATGGCCGGTCACGATCCCAGGGATACCACCTCGGCCAATCGCGCGGTGCCGGACTACGAAGCCGCGATCGGGAAATCCGTGCACGGCATGAAGATCGGCATTCCCAAAGAGTATCGCCTCGACGGCATGCCCGCGGAAATCGAAAAGCTCTGGCGCGAAGGCGCGGCCTGGCTGAAGGCGGCCGGGGCTGAGCTCGTCGAGGTGTCGCTGCCGCACACCAAATACGCGCTGCCGGCCTATTACATTGTCGCGCCCGCGGAAGCCTCGTCGAACCTGGCGCGCTACGACGGCGTGCGCTACGGCCTGCGCGCGCCCGGCCGCTCGATCGGCGAGATGTACGAGAACACCCGCGCGGGAGGCTTTGGCGCCGAGGTCCGCCGCCGCGTCATGATCGGCACCTATGTGCTCTCGGCCGGCTATTATGACGCCTATTATCTGCGCGCGCAGAAGGTGCGCACGCTGATCAAGAAAGACTTCGAGGATTGCTTCGCCAAGGGCGTCAACGCGCTCCTGACGCCGGCGACGCCGTCGGCCGCGTTCGGCATCGGCGAGAAAGCCGGCGCCGACCCGATCGAAATGTATCTCAACGACATTTTCACGGTGACGGTGAACATGGCGGGACTGCCGGGGATCGCGGTTCCCGCCGGCCAGGACGCCCAGGGCCTGCCGCTCGGCCTGCAACTGATCGGCCGTCCGTTCGACGAGGAGACGCTGTTCTCGCTCGGCGAGGTGGTCGAGCAGGCGGCCGGGCGGTTCACGCCAGCGAGGTGGTGGTGACCATGGCGGAGTTCAAGGCTAGCCTGTCGGGCGCCGCACCCGCGCCACAATTGGACGCGCCACTCGCCGCGCTGTGGTGGGCGGCCAAGGGGGCGTCAAAGGGCGGATGGGACGAGGCGCACAAGATCGTTCAGGACGAACCGACCGCTGACGCCGCCTGGGTCCATGCCTATCTGCATCGCGTCGAGGGCGATCTCGGCAATGCCGGCTATTGGTATCGAAAGGCGGGCCAGCCGGTGGCGAAAGACTCGGCTGAATCCGAATGGGAGCGGATCGCTTCCGCGCTGCTTGGGAGTGGAAGCGCATGAGTGCGACAGGTGCAAAACGGATCAAGGGAACGACCGGCGACTGGGAAGTCGTGATCGGGATGGAAATCCATGCCCAGGTCACCTCGAAGTCAAAGCTGTTCTCGGGCGCATCGACCGAATTCGGCGGCGAGCCCAACAGCCAGGTCTCGCTGGTCGATGCCGCGATGCCGGGCATGCTGCCTGTCATCAACGAGGAATGCGTCCGGCAGGCGGTGCGCACCGGTTTGGGCCTGAACGCAACGATCAACCTGCGCTCGGTGTTCGACCGCAAGAATTATTTCTATCCGGATTTGCCGCAGGGCTATCAGATCAGCCAGTACAAGTCGCCGATCGTCGGCGAGGGCGAGGTGGTCGTCGAGCTGGATGGTGGCAAAACCGTGACGGTCGGGATCGAGCGGCTGCATCTGGAGCAGGACGCCGCCAAATTGCTGCACGACCAGAGCCCGACCATGTCGTATGTCGACCTCAACCGCTCCGGCGTCGCGCTGATGGAGATCGTCTCCAAGCCGGACCTCCGCGATGCCGAGCAGGCCAAGGCCTATCTCGCCAAGCTGCGCTCGATCCTGCGTTATCTCGGCACCTGCGACGGCGACATGGAGAAGGGTTCCCTGCGCGCCGACGTCAATGTTTCCGTGCGCAGGCCCGGCGGTCCGCTCGGCACCAGATGTGAGATCAAGAACATGAACTCGATCGCCTTCATCGGCGAGGCGATCGAATATGAGGCGCGGCGTCAGGTCGACATCATCGAGGACGGCGGCGCCATCGATCAGGAAACCCGGCTGTTCGACCCCAACAAGGGCGAAACGCGCTCGATGCGTTCCAAGGAGGAGGCGCACGACTACCGCTATTTCCCGGATCCCGATCTTTTGCCGCTGGAATTCAGCGAAGCCTATGTCGCCGCCCTAAAGGCGGAACTGCCGGAACTGCCGGACCAGAAGAAGATACGCTTCATCGAGGGTTTTGGACTGTCGCCCTACGATGCCGGCGTGCTGGTGGCGGAACGCGAGAGCGCGGATTTTTATGAAACCGTGCTGGCAAAACTTGCGGACAAGGCCCGCGACGGCAAGCTCGCCGCCAACTGGGTGATCAACGAGCTGTTCGGGCGCCTCAACAAGCAAGGCCGGGACATTTCGACTTCTCCGGTCTCGGCGGTTCAGCTTGCGGCGATCGTCGATCTGATCGGCGAGGGCACGATCTCGGGCAAAATCGCCAAGGATCTGTTCGAGATCGTCTGGCAGGAAGGCGGCGACCCGCGCGCGCTGGTGGAAGCGCGCGGCATGAAGCAGGTCACCGACCTCGGCGCGATCGAGAAGGTGGTCGACGATATCATCGCCGCCAACCCGGAAAAGGCCGAGCAGGCGAAAGCCAGGCCGCAACTGGTCGGCTGGTTCGTCGGCCAGGTGATGAAGTCGTCGGGCGGCAAGGCCAACCCGCAGGCCGTCAACGATCTGCTCAAGTCCAGGCTCGGGATCTGAGCGTCCCGAAACGGGACGACGGCGTCAGCGTCGGCATCCCGTTTCGATGGGCGCCGGCGTCCACCGATGGTTGGTCGCGAGCCCGATCCATCGTCATGGCGAGAAATGCCATCACGAATCGGCGACGGCGATTGGTCCGGAAAATCGGTTTTGGCGAGCGGCAGTGAGACGCTAACCCTGTTGTCACGAAAATTTTTTTATTGCCAAAGTTCGCGACTCAGAGTCCGCGAAACGCGTTTTCGGACGCCATCGTCGGATAGCGACGGCATCGATCGCGCGTCGCGCGTTGCAACCATGAATCACGGAAACAACTGCGGCACAGGCGATTCCTGCAATATCGACCAACGGCGATGCCGGTCATTGCCGCGCTTTTCGCATCATCCCGCGAACATATTGTCGTGCGCTCGATCAACCCGCGGCGCGCGCCCTGCCATCGCAGCATCAACACTTCCTTAAGCTGGGCGCTGTTTTTTTCGACGTGTTGGTGTATTCGGGATGCAGTGCATTTCGATTCCCGAGTGCACGCAGCGATTAAGCCATCTCACTACATCAGGAGGGCAATATGGCCAAGAAAGCGAAGAAGGCGAAGAAGGCGAAGAGCGCAGTGAAGAAGACTGCGAAGAAGACCCGCAAGGTCGCCAAGAAGAAGAAGTAAGTCTCGCCTGAGAGGATTGCCGGCGGCTTGATGCCGGCGCGTCACAGGAGCCTTCGGACGATCTGCTTCTCGAAGCAAATCCGAAAACATGGCTCTGGTCGACGAAAGAGGGTGTCGGCGAGACATCAGGTCAAACGGCTGGATCGTATGACAGGGAGTGCGCGCTTTCAAAAGCTCGCTCTTTCAAAAACGGTCCGGCAGAAGAAACAGATTTTCTTCGTTCGGTGCGGATCTGCTTTCGGCTCCGCAATTTCACCGGGCTCCAAAGCCCGATCGTGAAATCTGATCCTGACGTGTTCGCCGACGCCCTCGTTCCAGTTGCCGCGCGATTTCGCCCGGCACTTCTGATTTTCCCGAAAGCCCCCACATCGCCGGTCCGACGGACGTGCCCTTTGGCATCCGGGGCTGGCACTTGCCCGCGATGGTTATCGTTGTGCGAAACGGCAGGGTAAACCGAACCTCACGATCCCGGCCCAACCCTTGCGAGACGGGCACTTCTGCGATTCCGTGAAGGCGCGCGCGGCGCGCACGTTTACATCCCGTTCATCGCGAACCTTAAACTGCCCTTCAAATTTGATCGGCCATGATCATCCCAACAAGCCGGCCAACGGCGAGAGGAAATAACGGGACGTTTTGACATTGGATGGGGGCCGCGCTCGGGACAAAGGGCGGCCAACAAATAACAAGGGGAGCCTATCATGTTTCAGGGGCAATTCGATCTGGATGGCGCAACGCCGGTGGAGGCGACGGAAATCCCCGACGTGCTGTTCGAGCGCGGGCTGTACTGGGCGAGCGGCCGTTCCGGCGTGGTCAATCTCGTCGCGGCCCACAAGTGGTTCAACCTTGCGGCGCTGAAGGGGCGCAGCGACGCGATCGCGCTTCGTCGCGAGGTCGCCGAGATCATGTCGGATGTCGAAATCGCCGTCGCCCAGCGCGAGGCGCGCGCCTGGATGACGGCGCACTGAGAGGTGGCTCGACAGCCGCTGCGATCATTCGAGCTTCGACTGGTCCGACGGGCCGGTGTCGTCGCCCGCGGTATGCCGGCGATGTGCCCTGGACTCGTAAGACCCAAGCGATGAAATTGAATCCGTCTCAATCCTGGCGAGCGAGACAGCATTTCTTGGCTTTCTTGCCGCTGCCGCAGGGGCAGGGATCGTTGCGCCCGACATGGCGCAACGGATTTCTGACCGGCTCGATCGGCGTCCAGTCGTCGTCGGCGAAAAGATCGTCGCCGAAGGGAAACTCCTCGTCGAAAACGTCCTCTTCGATGTCGTCGGCGTAGTCTGTCCATTCAAGCGCCTCGAGCACATCCTCGATGTAGCCGAGATTGAGATCATTGAACCGTTCGATGTCGTCCGGCATCTGCTCCGCATCGGCGAGATCCTGCTCGAATTCGTCATGATCGAAGCTGAACGGCGGTATGCGGCCTTCGTCCCAGGCGCTGTGCACGAGCGGCGCCAGATCGCGCAGCCCGAGCATCGCGATCGCCCGCAGCCAGCCTGCCCAGGCTTCGTCGTCGTCGGGTGCAAGTCGTTGCTGGTAAAACTGGATGAGCAAGCGCTGCATCCGCTCGCGCGCGATCAGGCCCTGCCAGGTGAGGAAGGTCGCCGCGCCGAGCAGCGCGTCACGGACGAACTCATCGACGGAGCTATCCACGATGAGGTCGAACAGGGCCTCGGTATCGCCGTCGAACAGGCCCGCGGCAATGCGCGCCAACCCGTGAGTGACGGCCTCGCCGAGCAGGTCGTCGAGTTCGTGCCCTGGACGGCGCAACAGCCGCAGCAGCGGACCGCACGCCTCGGTGTCTCGCGCACCGCCCAGGATATAGAGGCCCCTGAAGAGCAGCAGTTCCTCGTCGTCGGAAAGGGTCTCGCCGTCGGCCGCCCGCTCGAGCAGGGCGCGCAGCGCGGGCGCGGATTCCTCGATCCGGATGGTGCAAAGCCCGAGCGCCAGAACGGG
>NZ_JBAVNZ010000450.1:0-2503 GCF_049691595.1 Bradyrhizobium sp. | reverse complement strand
TGCGCCGTCCGCGCGCTTGAAAGCGCGTCAGCCGGCCGCTCAACGCGAGCGTTAGGCAACTTTCAGATGCGTGGGTGGTACATCGTCGCGCTATTGGTGGGGCTCATCATGCGGTGGGACGGTGTCGAAGCAGCAACGCCTGACCAATGCGCAAGGCTGATCCCTTCAGATGTCGCCGCCCTACTGGTGAAAGCTTATTCCGGCTATAGGCTCCCGCGCGCCAGTGACAATCTCGAGGAGGACATAGTCACCAGTCGAAACAATGGTGGAAGCGGCTGTCTGGGCGTCGCGGTAGCGGACTTCTCAGGTAGCGGTAAGCCGGGCGTTGCTGTCCTAATGACAGCGCTAAAGGGAAGTGGTTTTGTGGTTGCGGTTGCCTTGTTCCGCACTGGATCCTGGCATGTGGCAGAGATCTATCGCGAGCGCGAGGGGCGCTCAAGTCAGTACATTGAATCGGTTGCGCCAGGCCGCTATGACCATGTGGAAACCTACGAACCGAATAAGTCTAAGGGCGAACTTGAGTATTTGAACTGTTTACACTCTGGCTTCATGACCGGAACATTTGAAGCTTCGGGCGATGTCTTCTGCATCGCAAAGGGTAGGTGGCAGCATGTGCCCGTCATTGACTAAGGAAAAGTTGCCTAACTACGCGTTGCAGCGGACGCTGGATACGGTAGCGATGCGCTCGGCGCGCGCGACAAACAAGTTTGCGCGCGCCTCGCGTGGCTGGCGGCAGCGCGGCGCCGCTCAACGCGAGCGTTAGCTGGCTCTTGTTGCTGGCGGGCGACTTGACGACGGTGCACGAATGTGCATACACTATCGGCCGTGGACTACGAGTGGGATCCAGCCAAATCGGCCGCGAACTTCAAGAAGCACCGTGTCCGGTTTGCGGATGCTGCGCTTTCGCTTGAAGACCCTGCAGGGCTTTCGACCCCTGACCCGGACACTTCGGGCGAGCCGCGGTTGATCTTTCTTGGTGCCGATCCAGCTGGTCGTGTTCTGGTAACGGTCTATACGTTGCGCGGGCGATCCACACGCATCATATCTTCCCGCAGGGCGAGTCGCGCTGAGCGGCGCGCATACGAGGCACAAACATGAGGAAAGAATACGACTTTTCGAAGGCAAAACGCGGCGCAGCAGTAGCGGCGCCGAAGGGCAAAGCCAGGATCACAATTCGTCTCGACGAAGAGGTGCTGAACTGGTTTAAGGGCCAAGTTGACGCAGCGGGCGGAGGCAACTACCAAACCCTAATAAACACGGCTCTGGTCGATCACATCAAGCGCGAGGCCGAGCCGCTCGAAAGGACACTACGTCGTGTGCTTCGTGAAGAGCTGCGAAAAGCCAGCTAACTACGCGTTCGAGCCGTCCGTGATGCGCCTATTGTGCGCACCGCGGGCGCTAAGGCAGTTTGCGCCCGCGGCGCCTGTTCAGGCGGCGTGCCCGGCCGCTCAACGCGAGCGTTAGACGGACTGGAACAGACGGGAGACATGCCAAGCGCAACGATAAAGCTCTTCTTGGTCCATGGCGACGCTCAACGCCTGCGGATCGCCGCCCTGTCGAATTGGACGGGTAAGGCGGTCGCGGGACCGCGCAGCGAACTGGACGGCGTGCTCGCCCGTGACGAGGCCGCCAAGTCTGGCGTGTACCTCCTGACGGGCGTCGATCCCGAGTCCGGCAAATCTGCCGTTTACATCGGCGAGGCTGAGAGTGTTCGCGATCGACTGCGCGGCCACCTAGACAGAGACTTCTGGAACCATGCGCTGTTCTTTGTCTCTTCTGACGAGCACCTCACCAAGGCCCATGTCCGATACTTGGAGGGTCGCCTCATAGAACAGGCAACGGCAGCTGGGAGGGCGCAGGTCGTCAACTCTCAGGCTAGCGGATCGAGACTTCCGGAATCTGACCGCGAGGACATGGAGATCTTCTTGGAGAAGATTCACCAACTCTTGCCGGTGCTCGGTGTCGATGCGCTGGTTCCGATCGGTTCGCCAGCCGTCGGTCGCGCGATCGAGCGAACCCTCATCTGCGAGATCAAGGGGCTCAAGGCGACGGGTCATCTCACACCGAACGGCCTTGTCGTGCTGAAAGGCTCCCAGGCCGTCCTGAAGGAGCGTCCGTCCGCCGAACAGTTTCCGAGCGCCATCGCGCCGCGGAGACAGTTGATCCAAGATCAGGTGCTTGTTGAGGATGGTGGCCACTTCACATTCACTCGCGATACAGAGTTCACCAGCCCAAGTGCGGCGGCCACGGTCATTCACGGAGGCTCGGCAAATGGACTTCTTGCCTGGAAGACTGTTGCTGGCAAGACACTCAAGGATCTCGAGGCCGTCTAACAACAGCATGCAGCGGACGGCGCTGCGCGCCGCCGCTGATGCTGGTCGTTCGACGACCTGACTATGGCGCTACTTCCACCTTTTTACCTCGACAGCGTGGTCGCACTCGGCGTTGGCGACGATGCGGCGACTAGGCGCTGGGTAGGTACCGGCTTCATCTATGGAAATCT
>NZ_JBAVNZ010000449.1:0-23492 GCF_049691595.1 Bradyrhizobium sp. | reverse complement strand
TCCAGCAGCGGCACGATGTAGACGCAATTGGTTTCCAGCACCGCGCCGTCGGCGAGATTGATCTCGTGCAGCTTCAGTTCGTCGATGCGTTCGGCCACGGTCGCGCCGGGACCCGGGAGAAAACTCGCGCGCACCCGGTAGGCGATGTCGCCGAGGCGCAGGTCGAGGCTCGCCGGCTGGATCTGGCTTTCGACGAAAGGGTAGGCCGGCAGGATCAGGCCCGCATCCGCCATCGCCGCGATCATGCGGTCGGGCAGGATACCGTTGGCATCGGGTGGCAGCGTGAACGGCACGAGTGGTCCCTCGAGATGGCCTTGATGCCATCCAGACGCTGAAAATATGGACTTTTACCGGTTATCCGATGGCCGCCTTGACGAAAAGGGCGCGAGGGAATATCAGCGTGACTTATCCCGTGGTGATTTGAGCCGGCCGGCTTGCAGCCACGTTAAACAAGTCGCTAAACAGGCCGGGGACATCTGTGATCCCGGCCTGTGGAATTTTTCCAGGCCGGTTTTTTGTGGCCATTTTGCTGGATGGTCACGATGGAGGTCACATGTCTGAGGCTCATTCCACCCTGCGCTATCGCCCCGAGACCCGGCTGGTGCATTCCGGCAGCCTGCGCTCGCAATTCGGCGAAACGTCCGAAGCGCTGTTCCTGACCCAGGGTTTCATCTACGACAGCGCCGAGCAATGCGAGGCGCGGTTCAAGGGCGAGGATCCCGGCTTTCTCTACTCGCGCTTTTCCAATCCGAACGTCTCGATGTTCGAGCGCCGCATGATCGAGTTCGAAGGCGCCGAAGCCGCGCGCGCCACCGCCACCGGCATGGCGGCGGTGACGACCGCCGTGCTGGCGCCGCTGAAGGCCGGCGACCATGTGGTGGCGGCGAAAGCGATGTTCGGCTCGTGCCGCTATGTGGTGGAAGATCTGCTGCCGCGTTACGGCATCCAGTCCACTCTGGTCGACGGCCTCGATCTCGACCAGTGGCAGCGGGCGATGCGGCCGAACACCAAGACCTGCTTTCTGGAAAGCCCGACCAATCCGACGCTCGACGTGCTCGACATCTCGGCGATCGGCGCGATCGCCCATCGGGGCGGCGCGCGGCTGATCGTCGACAATGTGTTTGCGACGCCGATGTGGCAGAGCCCGCTTGCGCTCGGCGCCGACGTGGTGGTGTATTCCGCCACCAAGCACATCGACGGCCAGGGCCGTTGCCTCGGCGGCATCATCCTGGCGTCGGAAGCCTTCATCGCCGAGCACATCCATAATTTCATGCGCCAGACCGGCCCGTCGATGTCGCCGTTCAATGCGTGGGTGCTGCTGAAGGGACTGGAGACGCTGGCGGTGCGCGTTCGCGCGCAGACCGAGACGGCGTCGAAAGTGGCGGACGCGCTGGCAGGACATCCCAAGATCTCGCGGCTGATCTATCCCGGCCGCGCCGATCATCCGCAGGCCGCGACCGTGAAGAAGCAGATGCGCGCCGGCTCGACACTGATCGGCTTCGAGGTCAGAGGCGGCAAGGCCGCCGCGTTCCGCTGCCTCAACGCGCTGACCATTTCGCGGATCTCCAACAATCTCGGCGATGCCAGGAGCCTCGTCACCCATCCGGCGACCACGACGCATCAACGCCTGACGCCGGAAGCCCGCGCCGAACTCGGCATCAGCGAGGGTTTTGTTCGATTCTCCGCGGGGCTGGAGCACGCAGACGATCTGATCGAGGATTTCGAGGCGGCGCTGGAGAAGGCGTGAGGCTTGGTAGCGAATGACGAATGGCGAGCAGAACCGACCCCTATTCGCTACTCCCTATTCGCCAGAAATCACATCGGCCGATATTTCCACACGTCCGACGGCACGTTGACGCCGAGCCTGATCTGGCCGACCGACTTGATGATGTCGTCGCCGAGCAATTGCGCGAAACAGGCGTAGCCCCAGTCGTTCATGTGCAGGCCGTCGGCGATCACGAAATTGTCAATCGGGATCGCCTGCCTCTCGTGCCAGTCGCGCATCACCTCGAAGCGCGGGAAAATGCCGACGTGACGCAGTTCGGCGACCCTGGACAGCAGGTTCACCATCCTGCCCGCGCTTTCCGCGCGCTCGTTGACCCGCGGCGAATATTGCGGATCGACCAGCACCAGATCGGCGCCGGCCGCCTGGATGCGGGAGATGCCGTCCTCGACGAACCTGACGGTCTCGGCCGGATCGAGGTTGCGCAGCACCGCGTTGGTGCCGACCTGCCAGATCACCAGATCCGGATGCATATCGAGCACCGAGGGTTGCAGCCGCTTCATCATTTCGGGCGCGTCTTCGCCGCCCTGGCCGCGATTGATGACGGTGATATCGGCGGCCGGGTATTGCCGGTGCAACTGCGCTGCGAGCCGGTTGGGATAGGTGTATTCCAGCGCCGTCGCGCCGTAGCCGGAGGTCGAGGACGAGCCGAACGCGATGATCACCACCGGCTCGCCGGCGGCCAGCTTGCCGGCAACGCGCGGCAGCGAGCCCATCGACTTCGCGCCGCCCTTCGGCGGCAGGCAGGGAACGCGGCTGAAGATGTCGCCGGCCGATTTCGCAACCTCCTTCACCTTCTCGATCGCCTTGGTGGCGAGGCTCTTCGGCTGCTGCGGATTGGCGGCATCGGCAGCCGCGACATTGCCCGCGCCCGTCGCACCCGCCGATGACCCGGCCGGTTTGGCGGCTTCGGATTTGGCGGCGGCTTCCGCCTTGGCACTCTCAGGTAGCGCCGCTTGCTGGCCGGACGGCGCAGCCTGCGCGCGCGCGGGCACAATCGATGCCGGCGTCAGCAGCATCAATGCCGCGACGGCGGACCCCGCCAGCCATGCATTTCGGCAAAAAGGGCGCTGACAACTCATTAACGCTAATTCCCTCAATTCTGCTGCGCCGGGTCAAGGCGGGCGGCATCGATCACAAATTTCGACAGCGCGCGGCCGAGGCAGGCATGAACACGTTTGGCCAGTTCAACGCCATGCGTGGTGCTGAACAAATCGAAATCGCCGGCGTCGTTCCAGTGACGCATGATGGTAAACCGGTCGAACAGCGGAACGTCGTGCTGCTGCGCCACGACGCGTATATTATCGAGATATGGCGGCGCGGAAGTCATTGTTTCGGTGCGCGGACTATATTGCAGATTGATCAAGATGACGTCGGTTCCGGCATTTTGCAGCGCAGTGACGCCTTCGTCGAGCGCACTTCGAAAATCGTCGGGATCGATTGATCGAATAGCATCGACGGTTCCGGTCTGCCAGACCACCAATGTAGGCCTTTTTGCTTCCACCAGCTTAACGAGGGTGGCGGCGACTTCCTCGGCCGTCTTCGATGTCTGTAGTTCTACGGAGAGGTCGATCGGTACCGCCGGAAACCTCTCCTTCAGGATCGCCCGCAACCGGGCGGGATAGGCGCTCGATTCCGACGAGGCGATGGTGGAGGAGCGGCTGCCCACGACCAGCACATTCAACGGCTGGCGGCTCTTGATGGCCGCGGCGACCTTCGGCAGCGAACTCTCGCTCGTCAGCAGGTAGGCCGGAACGTCACAGGGCGGGGCAGTATCCTCGGCGCGCGCCGATTCCACGGTCAAACAGCCCGCGAGCAGCGTCAGGCCTAGCACAGTCCCGAAACCGGACCTCATGCATCCCCTCCCGCCATGTCGGCATTGCCGCCGGTGCTTTTTGTTCGCGAGCCACCTTTGTCGGCGGAGTTCTTGTACCACGAAATCACCCACGCCATTCCACACATGATGAGGATTCCGCAAATACTGACCAGCGCGTGCATCGCAGCGCTGCCGGAAATTTCGGCCAGCGCGAAATGTCCCGCGAACGCCAGGAACACGCCGAGGCAGAATATCTCGAGGGAATGCTGACCGCACAGGATCAACGGTCGCAGCCATGGCGATTTCAGTCCCGACCAATCCCTGGGCAGGAAGCGCACGGTGACCGCGGCGAGCGCGAGGAAATGCGCGAAGCGCAGCACGTCCAGATCGGTCTTGTTGATCGGATACATCCATTGCTCGATGCGGCGCGGCACGATGTGCCCGAGCTGCGGCAAATACCAGGTCAGCGTGACGCAGAACGCCGCGAACAGATAGGCGAAGCAAATCCACAGCGTGACCGGCGACGACAGAATCCGCGACATCCGCCGCGCGCCGCCGAGCGCGCACCACGCGCCGAATACGAACAGCAATTGCCAGGCGAACGGATTGAACGCCCAGAAGCCGTTCGGATAGGCGGTCAGATAGAGATCGAAATGCCAGGTCAGGGCATAGAGCCCGGCCGACAGCGCCAGCGTGACGTCGGGCCTCCATTTCATCAGCCACAGGATCAGCGGCAGGAACAGCATCAGCACGATATAGAGCGGCAGCACATCCATGTTGACGGGGCGGAATCGCAGCAGCAGCGCCTGGACGATGGTGACGTCGGGCTGCTTGAGAAAATCCATGATGCCCATTTCTTCGCTATAGAGCGGGTTCTCGAAACTGGTGGCGACGTAGGAAATCTCCGCCAGGAAGATCGTGAACAGGAACACATGCGCGACATAGATCTGCCAGACCCGGCGCAGGATGCGCGCGCTCGCCACCACGAAGCCCGCCTGCAGCATCGCGCGGCCATAGACGAACGCCGCGGTGTAGCCGGAGATGAAGATGAAGATCTCGGTGGCGTCGCTGAAGCCGTAATTGCGGATCGTGAACCAGGTCAGGATGTTGGCCGGCAGATGGTCGATGAAGATCAGCCACAAGGCCAGCCCGCGAAACAGATCCAATCGCAACTCGCGCTCGCCGGCCACCGGCAGCGAAATCGCGGGCGCGGAAATCGCGGGCGGGATCGCGTCGTCCTTCGCGGTCAGGGGCGGCGTCTGGCCAAGGGGCGGTTCGGCAATTTGATCGGCAATCGAGGTCATCAGGCACCGTTTGGGCAGGCGGAGTTCCGCGCCAGCACGAAGACTCTGGTCTTGACGCATTTTCTTCACGCGAACCGGCATCCAATTCGCTGGCAAACGCTATCAAAAAAGATCATACCGGCGCGCGACTTGTGGGCAAGATACGGTTTCATGAGCGCGGGGTTGCGAATTAGAATGGAACTATGTTGAAACGACGATGCAAGACCGCGGCCACGGACGTTCGGCGGAGGGCCCGGCGATTGGTTCCGCCGGGCTTTTTCGATATGATGCAACTTTAGGATTCAACAAGACCGCCCGCATGTACCGCGCCATTACCCGCCAGATCGAAGTGACCGTCGAGCCGAACTTCCTGCCGGAACGTTCCTCGGCCGAGAACCGCCAGTATTTCTGGTCCTATACCATCGTCATCACCAATTCCGGCGCCGAGACGGTGCAGCTGCGGACCCGGCACTGGATCATCACCGACGCCACCGGGCGCAGGCAGGAAGTCCGCGGCGAGGGCGTGGTCGGCGAGCAGCCGGTGCTCGCGCCCGGCGAGCGTTTTGAGTACACCTCAGGCGTACCGCTGCCGACCGCATCGGGCTTCATGTCCGGCCGCTATCAGATGGTCAGCGCGAGCGGCGAACGGTTCGAGATCGACGTGCCGACGTTTTCGCTGGACAGCCCGGATGGCAAGCGGGTGCTGAACTAGGCGAAGCCGTCATCGCCGGACCGATGTAATCGTCATGCCTCGCAGAACTGGCGCGTCTTGCGTTACCGGCGCAACATCGTCATTGCGAGGAGCGAAGCGACGACGCAATCCATTCGTTCTTTATGTGGCGCCATGGATTGCTTCGCGGAGCCTGTCATCGGGCGCGCATTCGCGCGACCCGGTGGCTCGCAATGACGGGACAGAGCGCAGCGTGCCGCCAGCGAAAACGGTGGGCAGTGATTCGATTTTCAAACATCAGCGCTGTTTCACACACGCCTGCGCGATCTCGCCGCACGATCCGCGCGAGTTTTGGCCAGGATGTCGCGCCTTCTGCAATCATCAGAACACGTCTTGATCTGGATCAACGCGCGTCGGCGGGTACCCGCGACATTTGTAAGAACCAAAAGAAAATGAGATCGTCCGGTTGTTTGCGACTTTGCACGCGGCGTTGCCGCAAAGCCGGCCTAAAGGGATAGATACAACGGTATGCCAGGTCGATCGCACGGCAGGGGTTCAATAGCGCCCTTTGATCCCAATGTTTTTCTTGCCGAAGCCGGCTCTGGAAAAAATCTGGAAAGATTTCAAAAGAAACAGAAAATCTATGTTCAAGGCGATCCCGCGGATACGGTTTGCTACCTTCGAAAAGGGCGAGTCAAGGCCACGGTGCTATCCGATCATGGCAGGGAAGCCATTGTGGGGATTCACCAAACGGGGCAGTTCTTCGGCGAAGCCAGCCTGGCCGATGCGAGGTTGCGGACCGCGACGACTGTGGCGCTGGAAGAATGCCTGATTACGTTCATCACAAAGGAGGCGATGCTTTCGACGCTCAACTCCGAACCGGCCTTTTCTGCCTTTTTCGTATCCCGTCTGTTATCGCGGAACACTCGGCTTGAAGAAGACCTGACCGATCAGTTGCTCAATTCGAGCGAACGACGGCTGGCGCGAATTCTGCTGGTGCTCGCAACCTCCGGCCAGGAAGCTGACAAGCCACATGCGCTGACCTTCAGTCAGGATGAGCTGGCCGAAATGGTTGGCGCAACCCGAAGCCGGGTCAGTACTTTCATGAACAGGTTCCGCGAAAAGGGATTCATCAGCTACGATAGCCACAGCGGCAGGATAGAGGTCTGCACCGCGCTATTGCTTTCCGTCCTGGGACTTTAGTTTTTGCTCAGTGTTTGCTTCTTCGCGAAGACGACGCAGCTACGCATGCGCGGCGAAACCTTCCGTGGTCTTGCAAGCCTGTTGGCGGTCAAACATTGCTTGCCGCGTTGCCCGCCTTGGTAGCGTCACTGCCTTTGTAGCGTCACTCCAGATAACTGAGATAGGCTGCGACGGCCCTGACCTGTGCTTCCGTCAGATTGTGCGCGATCGGTGCCATGATTTCCGAGTTGTCGGGCTTCGCCCTGTCCTGGCCGCGTTCCTTGCTCCAGTTCACCAGTTTCCTGAACAGGTAGTCATGCAGTTGACCTGCCAGACGAGGAAATGCGTCAGCGCCTTTGGCCCCTGGCCCGTGACAGTTGGCGCATGCGGGAACCTCGGCTCTGGGAACGCCCTCCTCGTAGATCTTCTTCCCCTCGGCGACGAGTTCCTTTGGCGCTCCCCCCAGCGGCCGCGGATTGAGGTCTTTGAAATGCGTCGCCAACGCCGTCAGCATCGACGGGCTCAACACATGCGCGACGTTGAACATCACGGGATTCATCCGCCTTCGCTCGATAAAAGCCTGCAACTGATTCTCGAGATACTCCGGTTGCTGCCCGGCAAGCCGCGGCATCGGAAAGGATCCACGAAAGCCCTGGCCCGACAGCCCATGGCAAGTCTTGCAATAGGCGAGCTTGGCCTCCAGTTCCGGTCTTGAAAAATCGGCTTTGCTCCCGGTCTCCGCGTGACCCGGCGCGGAGCAGCCGACTATGAGGGCTGCTATTTGCAATGCCCGCCCCAGTTCGTTGAACTTCATGACCTCCCTCCGTTGATAAAAGCCCAGCAAGTCGTCCGCCGTCTCCACAAACGTCGCGCGCAGCGTTCGCTTTGTCTACGCTCATTCCTTGTTGCCGAAACGCCTCACACAGACGAAATCCGATTTGCTGTTCCTTTTTGAACAGTCGCCTTCGCCGGCTCCGACTTAGCTCGGCAGCGTCTTATGTTCTTCCTCGTGCTCTTGCGCGGCGTATTGCGAGCAGATGGGATGGCGATCGATGGGACCCGTTTGCAGTCGTTTCCTGCAATCGCTTGGAAGTCACAGGCTCCTCGCTGCGGTTGAGCTTGTCGCGGTGCTGGCTGGCCTTCTGGCGGTGAGCCTGCCGCTGCCGGCGCACGCGCTCCCGAGTTTCGCCCGCCAGACCGGGCAACCCTGCGGCACCTGCCACACCGATTTTCCGGCACTTACCCCGTACGGCCGAAGGTTCAAGCTGCTCGGCTATACCGCGGGCGGCGGCGAATTTCGCACCACGCCGTTCTCGTCCCAGGCCGGCAGCGACGCGCGCGCGGAACTCGACAAATTGCGCGGCTACGCGAAGGCGATTGATCCTCCGGCGAGCGGCGGTACCAGGGAATACGTCCCGCCGGTCTCGATGATGGCCATCGTCGGCTATACGCACACGCAGGGACCGACCGTTGCGCCGCCGACGGATCCCTACAAGGCAAACGACAATGTGGTGCTGTCGCCGTTCAGCGCGTTCTGGGGCGGCGCCCTCACCGACAACATCGGCGCGTTCGCCCAGGTGACTTATAGCGCGCCAGACCCTTTGTCCGCCCTGTCCGGCACGCCGGCCGACCAATTCAAGCACACCTGGTCGTGGGACAATGCCGATGTTCGCTTTGCCAGGACCGCGCGCGTCGGACCGCTTGACATCGTCTACGGCATTACCGCGAACAACAATCCGACCGTTCAGGATCTGTGGAACACCACGCCGGCGTGGTCCTTCCCCTACGCCGCATCGTCGCTCGCGGCCACGCCCGGCGCCAGCACGATGATCGAGGGTGCGTTTGCCGCCCGCGTCGGCGGCATCGGCGGCTACGCGATGATCAATGACCTGCTTTATCTCGAACTGACCGGGTATCGAACTCTCGGGTTCAACCAGCAGAACGCGCTTGGTATCAATCCGTTCGATGGGCCCGGACAGTTCGGCGGCGTGGCGCCCTATTGGCGCGTGGCGCTCGAGCCGCATTGGGGCAGGCATTCGCTGATGGTCGGCACGTTCGGAATGTACCTCGATGTGCATCCGTGGCTCGATCCAAGCTTCGTGACGGGAACCACCGCCACGTTTCCCCTGTCGGACAAGTTCACCGACATCGGCTTCGACACGCAATACCAATTTCAGGGCGACAATTACTGGCTGACGTTGCGCGGCAGCTATATTCGCGAGTTTCAGCGGCTGGACGCGAGTTTCGCCAATTTTGCGACGGCTAATCCGACCAACCAGCTTAACAGCATGAAGCTGCAGGCTTCGTTCGCCTATGGCGCGGACAACAGGGTCGTGTTGACCGGACAATATTTCGATATCCGCGGCACCGCCGACCCGACCTTGTACGGGCTCGACATCAATGGCAACGCGCTGACGCCGAACAGCAACGGCTGGATGGCCGAGCTTGCCTATATCCCGTTCGGAGCCAGCAAGGCGTTCGGCTGGCCGTGGTTCAACGCGCGCATCGGCCTGCAATACACCTACTACAACAAGTTCAACGGCACCACGATCGGCGCCCACGACAACAACACCCTGTTCCTCCATGCGTGGTTTGCGATGTAGGCGGGCACGTCCGCCTAAGGGAGAATACCCGATGAAAAAGCTGTCCTTCGCAACCGCCGCGGCGCTGGTCGTGACCTTCGCATCGCCCGCGCATGCCGCGGACCTGCCGCTGCGGGCGGAGACGCCGTTCGCCGCGCGCTTCAACTGGACCGGCTGCTATCTCGGCGGCCATCTCGGCGGCGGCTTTGCTCACAAGAACATTACCGACCCCGTACAACTGGTACAGGATTCGTTCCAAGGCCTCGGCTCGACGGCCGGGATCACCACCGTCAGTCCGTCGCCGACCGGCGTCGTGATCGGCGGGCAAATCGGCTGCGACTACCAGTTCGCCTCCTCCTGGGTGGTCGGCGTCGAAGGCGCCGCCTCCGGCTCGACCATGAAGGGCAGCCGCACGGTTGGACTCCCGCTCGGCAATCCCGATACGGCATCGGTGCGGGCCAAAACAGATTTCCTGACGGGGGTGACGGCGAGGCTCGGTTACGCTTTTGACAACGTGCTGCTCTACGCCAAGGGCGGCGCCGCCCTGGCGGGTGACCGATACGATGTCACCGGTTCCTTTGCCGGCACTCCGTTTGGCTTTGTCGGGCTGGAAAACCGCATCGGATGGACGGCGGGCGGCGGCGTGGAGTGGGCGTTCTCGCGCAATTGGTCCGCCAGCATCGAATACGATTATTATCAGTTCGGCCACAGCACGATTGCGATGTCAGATCCGACCAACGTCTTGCTCGGCAATGTCGACGTCAGGCAGAACATCCAGGTCGTCAAGGCCGGGCTGAACTTTCACATCTGGGGGGCAGGCTGGTGATGCCCCGAAGTCGCTGCAATGAAATGGAGCGCATCGAGTCAGTCGGTAGGCGCGGAGACGGCCTATGAATCGCGTCTGTTTGCGGCTGGCATGGCAAACAGCGATGCTGGCGGTGGCGTTCTCGGCGGCCGGTCACGCACAGGATAGGGGCGCGCCCGCAAGGCAAGGCCTGCAGGCCAAGCTGGAATATTGCAAGACCTGTCACGGGCTGTCGGGGCAGGGATATCTTGGATATTTTCCAATGCCGCGACTGGCGGGACAGCAACCCGAGTACATCGAAGCCCAGTTGCGGGCCTTCATTGAACGCAGGCGCACGAACCCGATCATGTTCAATGTTGCGCATGTCCTCAGCCCGTCGATGATGACGGCCCTGGCCGCGCATTTCAGAAATCTCGATCCGAAACCTTTTGGCGGAGCGCCGAGGGGATCGATAGCTACCGGGCAAAGAATTTACGAGGAAGGACTCCCTGAAGCCAACGTTCCTGCTTGCTCGGCCTGTCACGGCATGGAAGGCAAGGGCCAAAATGAAATTCCGCGGCTGGCCGGTCAGCTCTATGCCTATACCGTCGGCCAGTTGACGGGCTGGAAGAAGGTGCGAGGTCAGGGATCAGCGGTTGACACTTCCGCGATCATGGCACCGACGGCGCACAATCTGACGAGGTCGCAGGTTGAAGCCGTCGCCGCTTATGTGAGTTACCTGCAGTGAGTGCCGTGTCGATTTCATTTTTCACCGACCAGTGCATAAGGCGCGAAGGCGTGAGGTCATGAAGCGCATCGGGTTAACAACAGCGATCCTGGCGATCGTTGCCTCAACCTTTCCGGCCTGGGCAGGCGACGGAGAAAGCGCCGGCGTTCGCAATTGCACCTGGTGCCACGGAACATCGGGACAAGGTTTCATGGTCGCGCCGCGATTGGCCGGACAGAGGGCGCAATACATCGAGAGCCAGCTTCGCAGCTTTGCCGAACACACGCGAGACAATCCGTTTTCGAAGCAATATATGTGGGGAGCGGCAGGTGCTCTGCGTCCTCATGAAACGCGTGATCTGGCCAATTATTTTGCCGGGCTGGCTCCCAAGGCTGCCAATGACGGCGATCGGAATCTCGCGGCCAAGGGGCGAACGATCTATCTGGACGGAATTCCGGAAGCCAATATCGCGTCCTGCTATGCCTGTCATGGCCCCAACGCCGAGGGCATCAGGGACATCCCTCGCCTCGGAGGCATGGCCTATTCTTACCTGAAAGGCCGGCTCGAGCAGTGGGGTCAGGGATATCATTCGGGCACCGCATCTCCGATGCCTTTGGTCGCGCGCGCGTTGGGCCCGAACGAAATCGAGGCTCTCGCCTCCTACCTCAGCTTTGTCAAGTAATCGGCGACCCGGCAGCGCGGAGAAGATCGGGCGGTCCGCGCAAGGCCGACTGCGATAGCCGGACATGCACCATCCCCTGCTCCACCCCCGCCTCGTGCGGCGCGAATTGATAGACCGACGGGCAGAACTGGGCGCGCAACCGAGCGGAGAGGGCCCGGTCGGCTTTGAACGACTTCGAACGGCTTGACGGCAGGCGATCGTCGCCCTATTCTAGCTAGAAATTCTAGCTAGTGGAACCAAGCCAATGGCGAAGCGAAGTTGGTCAGTACAGGATGCCAAGAACCGGTTCAGCGAGGTCGTCGAGGCCGCGCGGCGCACCCCGCAGATGGTCACCAAGCACGGCAAGCCCGCGGTCGTCGTGGTGGACGCGGTGGAGTACGAGCGCATGCGGCGCCTGGAACACGCGCAGGCGCCATCCTTTGCCGCTGTTCTGCTCGCCATGCCGCAGGATAACGGCGAATTCCCGCGCCGTATGGTGCGGATGCGCGATCTTGAGCGCTGATGTTCCTGATCGATACCGTCACGCTATCCGAACTGCGCCGGCGAGAGCGCGATCCGATGGTCGTGGCGTGGTTCGAACGGCAGCGCACGACCGATCTTTTCCTCAGCGTCATCAGCATTGGTGAAATAGAGCGCGGCATTGCGCTGCAGCGCGCGGCTGATCCGGGCTTTTCCGGCGCGCTCGCAGCCTGGCTGGACCGGGTACTGGCCCTCTATGGCGAGCGGGTCGTGCCGTTCGACCTGGGAACGGCGCGGCGTTGGGGCACCCTGAGCGCCGCGCGCGGCAATGACAGCGCCGATCTCATGATCGCCGCCACCGCGCTGGAACACGGGCTCACCGTCGTGACGCGCAACGTATCGGATTTCGAGCCCACCGGGGTCGCGGTCTTCGATCCGTTCAGTCGTCAGCCAAACCGGAATCCATAGCAGGCGATGCTTCCACCTCCCCATCACAACCTTGCCCCTGCTCCACCCCCGCCTCGTCCGGCGTGAACTGATAGACCGACGAGCAGAACTCGCAGGTCACGACCACCTTGCCGTCCTTGACCATCCCGGCGCGGTCCTGCGGCGCAAAACTTTTCAGCATCGACGAGACCGCATCGCGCGAGCAGGAGCATTGCGCGTGCAGGGACAGCGGCGCGAACACCCGCACGCCGCGCTCGTGAAACAGGCGATAGAGCAGCCGCTCGCCCGACAAATCCGGATCGATCAGTTCGATGTCCTCGACCGTTCGGATCAGCGACTGGCCCTCGACCCAGGCGTCGTCCTCCCTGACCTCATGCGCGACCGCGCCTTCCGGCGCGTCGCCGGGATGCAGGTCGGCCTGCCGCGCCCGCTCCGGCGCCTTCGGCAAGAACTGCAGCAGCATGCCGCCGGCGCGCCAGCGATGTCTCGGGCCGTCGCCGCCGCGCCATTCCTCGCCGACCGCAAGCCGCACCCGGGTCGGAATCTGTTCCGAGCGCAGGAAATATTCATGGGCGGCGTCCTCGAGGCTGCCGCCGTCGAGCGCCACCAGGCCCTGATAGCGGCTCATGTCCGGGCCCTGGTCGATGGTCATGGCGAGATGGCCTTTGCCGAGCAGCGCGCCGGATTCAAGACCGTCGCGAATTCGGCTCAGATCGTAGCGCGCATAGGCGCGCAACCGGTCCGGGGCCTGAAAGTCCACGATCATGAACGAGACCGGCCCGTCGGTCTGCGTCTGCAGGATGAAGCGGCCGTCGAATTTCAGGGAGGAGCCGAGCAGCGTCGTGAGCACGATCGCCTCGCCGAGCAGCTTGCCGACCGGAGGGGGATAATCGTGCCTGGTCAGGACGTCGTCCAGCGCGGGGCCGAGCCGGGTCAGCCGGCCGCGCAGATCGAGCGCGTCGACCTCGAACGGCAGCACGGCGTCATCGACGGGAATGGCCGACGGCGCGCGGATCGGCGCCTTGGCGGTGATTTTCATGTCGGGGAATTGTGAAACCATGGCACTCTATCTGGGGTCGGAAGGTGGAAATCGAAAGGGGCACACATTCTCCGTCGTCCCGGCGGAACGCCGGGACCCACAACTACCGGCATTCATTGTCACGAAGAGTATCCACCATCGCACAAAACAGAAATACCTCGCGGTATGAGTCCCGGCATTCGCCGGGACGACGGTGATATCGAGGTCTACCCCGCCGCGTCAAAACACCAGGCCAAAATGCCCTTTTGCGCGTGCAGGCGATTTTCGGCCTCGTCGAACACCACCGATTGCGGGCCGTCAATGACTTCATCGGTGACCTCCTCGCCGCGATGGGCGGGCAGGCAATGCATGAACAGCGCATCGGGCTTCGCCAGCGCCATCAGCTTGGCGTTGACCTGATAGGGTTTCAGCACGTTGTGCCGGTGCTCGCCATCCTTGTCGCCCATCGACACCCAGGTGTCGGTGACGACGCAATCGGCGCCGCGCACGGCGGCTTCCGGATCGGCGCCGAGCACGATCGGCGCCTGCGTCGCCTTGATCCACTCCTTCATCGTCCTGTTCGGCGCGAGCTGCGGCGGGGTGGCGACGTTGAGGGTGAATTTGAACCGCTCGGCCGCATGCGCCCAGGATGCCAGCACGTTGTTGTCGTCGCCGGTCCAGGCAACAATGCGGCCCTGGATCGGCCCGCGATGCTCCTCGAACGTCATCAGGTCCGCCATCACCTGGCAGGGATGCGAGCGCCGCGTCAGCCCGTTGATCACGGGCACGGTGGCGTGGGCGGCAAGCTCCAGCAGCGCATCGTGGTTGAGGATGCGGATCATGATGGCGTCGACGTAGCGCGACAGCACGCGCGCGGTGTCGGCGATGGTCTCGCCGCGGCCGAGCTGCATTTCCGCGCCGGTCAGCATGATCGACTCACCGCCGAGCTGGCGCATGCCGACGTCGAACGACACCCGCGTGCGGGTCGAAGGCCGCTCAAAAATCATCGCCAGCGTCTTGCCCTCGAGCGGCTTGCCGCCCTTCTCATGCGCCTTCAGCTTCGCCTTCATGGCGACGCTCAGGGCCAGCATGTTGCGCAGCTCGTTTTGCGGCAGCTCGCTGATGTCGAGGAAATGACGCAGCGCCTTGCTCATCACCCCGCCGCCTTCTTCAACCGGTCGGTGGACAACGCGTCGCAGGCGCGCTCGAGGCAGGCCACGGAATGCTCGATCTCGGCTTCGGTGACGATCAAGGGCGGCAGGAACCGAACCACATTGTCGCCGGCGCCGACCGTGAGCAATTTCTGGTCGCGCAGCGCCGTGACGAGATCGCCGGAGGGCAGCACGGCCTTGACGCCGACCAACAGTCCCTCGCCGCGCACTTCCGAAAGCACGGCGGGATAGCGATCGACCACCGAGGCCAGCTTCTGCTTCAGGAGCAGCGACATCTTCTGCACGTGATCGAAAAAGCCGGGCTTGAGCATGACGTCGAGCACGGCGTTGGCGGCGGCGACCGCCAGCGGATTGCCGCCGAAGGTCGAGCCGTGCGAACCCGGCGTCATGCCGGAAGCCGCCGCCGCGGTTGCGAGACACGCGCCGATCGGAAAGCCGCCGCCGAGCGCTTTCGCCAGCGACATCACGTCCGGGGTGACGCCAAGGCGCCTATAGGCAAAAAGATCGCCGGTGCGGCCGATGCCGGTCTGCACCTCGTCGAACACAAGCAGCAAGCCATGGTCGTCGCACAATTGCCGCAACGCCCTGAAGAACGCATGCGGCGCCGATCGGACGCCGCCTTCGCCCTGCACCGGCTCGATCAGGATGCCCGCGGTGTGCGGCCCGATCGCGCGTCTGACGGCCTCGAGATCGCCATGCGGCACCTGGTCGAAGCCGTCCAGCGGCGGCCCAAAGCCTTCGAGATATTTGGCCGAGCCGGTCGCGGCCAGCGTCGCCAGCGTGCGGCCGTGGAACGCGCCCTCGAAGGTGACGAGGCGAAAACGCTCCGGATGGCCCTTGGCGGCGTGATATCGCCGCGTGATCTTGATCGCGGCTTCCATCGCCTCGGCGCCGGAATTGGCGAAGAACACGAAATCGGCGAAGCTCTGTTCGCACAGCCGCGCCGCCAGCCGCTCGCCATCGGGGCTCTTGAACAGGTTGGACATGTGCCACAGTTTTGTCGCCTGCGCCTGCAGGGCTGCGACCAGATGCGGATGGCAATGGCCGAGCGCATTGACGGCGACGCCGGAGGTGAAGTCGAGATAACGCTCGCCGGTGGTCGAGATCAGCCACGCGCCTTCACCGCGCTCGAAGCCGAGATCGACCCTGGCGAAAACAGGAAGCAGATGCGACGTGGCGCTATTGGTCATGGCCATCACTGAAGGTTTGAGATTGGCCGCGGTGCCTGCATTGGCGCGGGGCGCAGCATCGGCCGGATCTCGTGGAAGCTAAAGTCTCGGAAAACAAAACGTGCCGCCTTTTCAGGGCGGCACGTGATCGGCATTCTATGCTGGCGGCGATAACTGTCAACTCGCCACGAAGCGGCCTTCCTGCACTGCGAGATTAAGGCAATCCGTAAGTTTCCGGTGCAGTGGAAAACTCCTTGCAATGCCTGGATGTCGGAACATGTGGACGCACTGATGCGGACTCTTGCGCGGGAGTCACGCCATATTGTAGCGTTTGGGCTGTCGGGTACGACATCTCGTGCGGCGGTTGCGATCCTCTAAGTCCCACGGTTCGGCGTAAACGTTCGGGCGCGCCATTGGCGTTCGGCGAGGGTTAAGGGATTCCGCCCGCAGGGATTTTTGACAGATTTGGCATCGCAGCGCCGCCCAGGACTGGCCGGCGCGACGCGAAGGGAACAATGCGATGACGGTATTGACCTGGTCCGACGATCGCGTCGAGCAATTGAAGAAACTCTGGGAGGCCGGGCATTCAGCCAGCCAGATCGCCGCCGAACTCGGAAGTGTGACGCGAAATGCCGTGATCGGCAAGGTTCACCGGCTGGGCCTGTCCGGCCGCGCCAAGAGCCCCTCCTCGGCGGCCCCGCGTCCGCGCAAGGCCCGCCCCGCCCAGCACATGATGCGGGTGGCGCGTCCGGCCTCGCGCGGCAACACCGCGCTCGCCCACGCCTTTGAAGTGGAGATGGAGCCCGATCCGATCGCCTATGACAATGTAGTGCCGATGAGCCAGCGGCTGTCGCTGCTCGAACTGAACGAGGCCACCTGCCACTGGCCGGTCGGCGATCCCTCCAGTCCGGACTTCTTCTTCTGCGGCGGCAAGGCGCTCACCAGCCTGCCCTATTGCGCCCATCACTCGCGCGTCGCCTACCAGCCCGCCGCCGATCGCCGCCGCCAGCCGCCGAAGCCGACGAGGTAAGGTACGACATCCAAACGCTGTCGTCCCTGCGAACGCAGGGACCCATAACCACAGGTGCTCGTGGTTATGCCGAGCTGGGGCTCCAGCTCATTTCGAAAATCAATATTTGTGGTTATGGGTCCCCGCGTTCGCGGGGACGACGAGTGGAGAGTTTCTACCCGGCCTTCGCGAACCGGTCATCCAGCGCATAGCCGGCGCCACGCACGGTGCGGATCGGATCCTGCTCGCGGCCGGGATTGAGCAGTTTGCGCAGGCGGCCGATATGCACGTCGACGGTGCGCTCGTCGATATAGATGTCGCGGCCCCAGACGCTGTCGAGCAACTGCTCGCGGCTGAACACCCGGCCGGGATGCTCGAGGAAAAACTCCAGCAGCCGATATTCGGTCGGGCCGAGATCGATCGGACGGCCCGAGCGGGCAACGCGGCGCTTTTCGCGGTCGAGTTCGATATCGCCATAGGTCAGCACGGTGGCGAGGCGCTCCGGGCTCGCGCGCCGCAACAGGCCCTTCACCCGCGCCAGCAATTCCGGCACCGAGAACGGCTTGACGATATAGTCGTCGGCGCCGGTCGCAAGGCCCCGCACGCGTTCGCTTTCCTCGCCGCGCGCGGTCAGCATGATGATCGGCAACTGCCTGGTCTCCGGCCGCGCGCGCAGGCGCCGGCACAACTCGATACCGGACAGGCCCGGCAGCATCCAGTCCAGCACGATCAGGTCGGGAATGCGCTCCTTCAACCTGGTGTCGGCGTCATCGCCGCGACCCACGGTTTCGACCTCGTAGCCTTCGGCGTCGAGATTGTAGCGCAACAGCGTGGTCAGCGCTTCCTCGTCCTCCACCACCAGAATGCGCGCGCTCATTGCGTAATCTTCTCCTTGGTTTCGACCTGTTCTCTTCACGCGAACCGGGTTCCACCCCGGATCAAGTCCGGGACGGACTTTCGCACGAAAACGCGGTTTCAGTTACCGGGTACGGTGGTCGCAAAATCGGTCACGTCGCCCTTCGGACGCTTGTCCATGATCTGCTGGCCCTCGATCATGTAGAACACGGTTTCGGCGATATTGGTCGCGTGGTCGCCGATCCGTTCGATGTTCTTGGCACAGAACATCAGGTGGATGCAGAACGAGATGTTGCGCGGGTCCTCCATCATGTAGGTCAGGAGTTCGCGAAACAGCGAGGTGCAGATGGCGTCGACTTCCTCGTCGCCCTTCCAGACCTTCATCGCCGCCGGCAGATCGTGCGCCGCGTAGGCATCGAGCACCGACTTGACCTGCGACTGCACCAGGTCGGTCATGTGCTCGAACCCGCGGATCAGCTTCAGCGGACGAAAATCGCTCTCCAGCGCCGCGACGCGCTTGCCCATGTTCTTGGCGAGGTCGCCGATCCGCTCCAGATCGATGGCGACGCGCATGGCGCCGACGATTTCGCGCAGGTCGACCGCCATCGGCTGGCGCCGCGCGATGGTCAATACCGCGCGCTCCTCGATCACGTGCTGCAGGCTGTCGACTTCGATATCGGCGGTGACGACGCGCTTGCCGAGCGCGATATCGCGCCGGACCAGCGCATCGACCGACTCGGTAATCATGCGTTCGACGAGACCGCCCATCTCCGCGACCAGCCGGGTCAATTCCTGCAGGTCGCTGTCGAACGCCTTGGCGGTATGCTCAGAAGCCATGCTTGATCTCCTCAGCCGAACCGGCCGGTGATGTAGTCCTGGGTGCGTCGATCGCTCGGCGAGGTGAAAATCTTGTTGGTATCGTCGAACTCGATCAGTTCGCCGAGATACATGAAGGCGGTCTTGTCGGAAACGCGGGCGGCCTGCTGCATGTTATGGGTGACGATTACGATCGTGTAATCAGTTTTCAATTCGTCGATCAACTCCTCGATCTTGGCAGTCGAAATCGGGTCGAGCGCCGAGCATGGTTCGTCGAACAGGATCACTTCTGGCCGCACCGCGACCGTGCGAGCGATGCACAGGCGTTGTTGCTGGCCGCCCGAGAGGCTGAGACCATTTGCGTTCAGCTTGTCCTTGACCTCGGCCCACAAAGCACCGCGCTGAAGGGCCTGTTCAACCCGGCCGTCCAATTCGCTCTTGGGAAGTTTTTCATAAAGACGGATTCCGAAGGCTATATTTTCATAGATCGTCATCGGAAATGGCGTTGGCTTTTGGAACACCATTCCGATTCTGGCCCTCAGCAAGTTCAGATCCAGCCCGGGTTCGAGAATGTCTTTGCCATCGAAGAGCACCTGACCCTCGGCACGCTGGCCAGGATAAAGATCGTACATTCGATTGAGAACACGAAGCAGCGTCGACTTTCCGCAGCCTGACGGGCCGATGAAGGCCGTGGCCATGTTCGCATAGAGCGAAAGGCTGATGCCCTTGAGCGCCTTGGACTCCCCGTAATAGAAGTCCAGGTTTCGAATGGCTATCTTGGTCTTGAGCACAGAGCCATCCGTCAAATGCGGCGCAGCGAAAGGCGCCGGCGTAGCCGTTGCCATGTTCATGATGCTTTCCTCGTTGCTGTCAGCGCGCGGGCCATGATGCTCATTGCAAGGACTGCAAGCGTAATGATGAGCGCTCCCGTCCAGGCCAGATCCTGCCAGTCCTTGTAGGGACTTAGCGCAAACTGAAAAATGACAGACGGCAAACTCGCCATCGGCGCATTGAGATTCGTGCTATAAAATTGGTTATTGAGCGCGGTAAACAACAGTGGCGCGGTTTCGCCGCTGATGCGAGCGACAGCAAGCAGGAGACCCGTAACGATGCCGGCTCTCGCCGCGCGGTAAGCGATTTGTGCGATCATCAGCGATCGAGGCAATCCTATCGAGGCCGCCGCCTCCCGCAAGGTATCCGGCACAAGCGTCAGCATATCTTCGGTGGTGCGAACCATCACGGGGATCACCAGAACGCCCAGCACGACGGCACCCGCCATCCCCGAGAAATGCCCCATCGGACGAACCATCACCTCATAGATGAAAAGTCCGACCACAATCGACGGCGCGCTGAGCAGGATGTCATTGATGAAGCGAACGATGCTGGTCAGCCGGCTGTGCCGGCCATACTCAGCCATGTAGGTTCCCGCGAGGACGCCGATCGGTGCACCGATCACCAGAGCCAACGCCGTCATGATCAGGCTGCCGACGATAGCGTTGAGTAGCCCACCCACTGCTCCCGGCGGGGGGGTCATTTCGGTAAAGACACGAAGCGACAGGCCGCTAAACCCTTGCCAAAATAATACTCCAAGGATCAACGCCAACCAGCTGAGGCCAACAAACGTGGCCCCATAGGACGCGGCGGAAGCGAGTACATTGCGGCGACGACGCCAGGCATAAATTGAGGCGTCCATCAGCCCACCCTCCGCTCGATGCGCAGCAGTAAATACCGCGCTACCGCAAGAACAATGAAGGTAATGACGAAGAGAATGAGACCGAGTGCAATCAGAGATGATGTATAGAGATCGCCGACGGCCTCGGTGAATTCGTTTGCAATCGTCGCCGATATCGTCGTACCGGGCGCAAGCAGGGACGCCGTAATCCTGTGCGCGTTTCCAATCACGAAAGTGACTGCCATCGTTTCGCCGAGTGCACGCCCGAGGCCCAGCATCACGCCGCCAATGACGCCGATGCGCGTATAAGGGAGCACAACATAACGCCAGACTTCCCATTGGGTCCAACCGAGCCCATATGCCGCTTCCTTCAGCACCGGTGGAACTGCATCGAAAACGTCGCGCGAAATCGAGGTAATGAACGGCAACACCATGATGGCCAGAATGAGACTCGCAGTCAGGATCCCGATGCCGAAAGGAGGACCCGCGAACAGCGTGGAAAGTACCGGTACGTTTTCGAAAGCTGCGATCACCGGCGGCTGCACATATTGCTGCAAGAAGGGGGCAAATACGAACAGGCCCCAAATTCCGTAGATGATACTGGGGATGCCGGCCAGCAATTCGATGGCGATACCGATTGGACGGCGCAACCACATCGGACAAAGCTCGGTAAGAAACATTGCGATCATGAGCCCAAACGGCACCGCGATCAGCATAGCGATCAAGGATGTGACTATCGTGCCGTAGATCGGCGCGAGTGCTCCGAACTTTTCAGTGACGGGGTTCCAGCTCTGTGCGGTGATGAAGCTGAACCCAAATTCGCTGAAGGCTGGCATCGCTCCAAGGAAGAGCGAGACGATGACGCCGCCCAGAACGACCAGAACGAAAATCGCCGCGGTTTTCGTAATTTGGTGAAAGAGAATATCACCGATCCTGAGCCTGTTCAGGACCCGCGCCCGCTCTTCAATATCCTGCGCAGCCAAACCAGTCCCCTGCCACGTAGCATCGACCATGGCGCCACCTCTTGGTGTACTCAACAGAGATCAGGTGTGTCCGGAAATACAGCTTCCGAGAACGAACGCGGGGACGCAAACGCTTCCCCGCGTTCATTCACATCAGTTCGCCGCGACAAACAGAGGCTTGCCACTGGCATCCTTGATTTCGGACGACCACATTTTCTGGATCGAGGTTACGACCTTGTCGGGCATCGGAACGTAGTCGAGTTCCTCGGCCATCTTGTCGCCCTTCTTGTAGGCCCATGCGAAGAACTTCAGCGCTTCGGCGGCCGCCGCCGGATCCTGGGGTTGCGTGTGGATCAGGATAAAGGTGGCGCCAGCGATCGGCCAGGATGCAGCACCCGGCTGATCTGTCAGGATAACGTGGTAGTGGTCCGCCTTTTCCCAATCGGCGCTTGCCGCCGCGGCCTGAAACGCTGCCGCGCTCGGTTCAATGGCTTTTCCGTCCTTGTTGATCATGTTGACCGAGGCCATCTTGTTCTGCTTGGCATAGGCGAATTCGACGTATCCGATTGCGCCCTTGGTGTTCGCGACGTTGTTGGCAACGCCTTCGTTGCCCTTTGCGCCGATGCCCGCCGGCCACTCAACCGAGGTATTTGCGCCAACCTTCGACTTCCAGTCGGCACTGACCTTCGAGAGATAGTCGGTCCAGATGAACGTCGTGCCTGACCCGTCGGAACGGTGGACGACGACGATCGCCTGCTTGGGGAGCCTGGCCGAGGGATTGAGCTTGGCGATCGCCTCATCATCCCATGATTTGATCTCGCCAAGGAAGATCTTCGCCAAGGTCGCGCCGTCGAGCTTGAGATCGCCAGACTTCACACCTTCGAGATTGACCACCGGGACGTCTCCGCCGACGACCGTCGGAAACTGAACCAGTCCTGACTTGGCCAGCTCTTCCGGCTTTAGCGGCATGTCGGAAGCACCGAAGGTGACGGTTTTGGACTGGATTTGCTTAATCCCGCCGCCGGAACCAATCGACTGATAGTTCATGCCGTTGCCGGTTTCTTTCTTATAGGCATCGGCCCATTTGGCGTAGATCGGGTACGGGAACGTTGCGCCCGCGCCGGAAATGTCCAAGGCGCGGACGGGCAGAGTCGAAGCGGCCACAAGGCCGGCAGCAACGAGCGTTTTGAGGAAATTCACTGGCTTTCTCCATTTTGAGCGGGGCGCTCGATCATCTCCGATCGCGCTCACGCGGTCCGTTTAGGAGCGGTCAATGCTGCTTTTACGAAGGTTTGATGACAGTTGGATGACAGCGTTATACGACTGAAATCACTCAGCTTTGAGCTGGTATCGGGGTCTTGGTCTGGGGAAAACAGGCGGTAAAAGTCGCGCCATTTTTGGGCACGCTTTCGATCAACAGCCGGCCGCGATGACGGTTAAGAATATGTTTCACCAGGGATAGACCGAGCCCCGTCCCGCCCTGGGCGCGGCTGTCGCCGACATCCACCCGATAAAACCTTTCGGTCAGGCGCGGGAGGTGTTCCGGGGCGATGCCGGGGCCGAAATCGCGCACCATCACCCGGACTTCCGGCGCGCCTTCGCTGGAGGCGGTCCGGCTCAGGGAGACGATGACCCGGCCGCCGGAGGCGCCGTATTTCAGGGCGTTCTCGATCAGGTTCTCGAACAGCCGCAGCAACTCCTCGCGATCGCCCGCGATCGTCACCGGCATCTCGGGCAGGTCGATCTCGATCGCGACCTGCCGTTCGCGCGCCAGCGGCTCCAGCCCGTCCGCGACCTGGCGGATGATCGGCACGATATCGACCGAGGTATCGGGGCGAACGTGAGCCGACAATTCGACCCGCGACAGCGACAACAGGTCGTCGATCAGCCGCGCCATCCGCGTCGCCTGGATATGCATGATGCCGAGAAAGCGCTCGCGCGCCTTGGCATCGTCCCTGGCCGGGCCTTGCAGCGTATCGATGAAGCCCGACAAGGCCGCGAGCGGCGTGCGCAGCTCATGGCTGGCATTGGCGACGAAGTCGGCGCGCATTTCCTCGACCCGGCGCAGTGGCGTCTGGTCGTGGAACGTCATCAGCATGCATTTGTCGGTGCCGCCGAACAGGGTCGGCACCGGCACCGGCGTGATGATCAGTTCCATCCAGCGATCGACCGGCACATGGTCGAGATAGGTGGTGCGGCGTGGTTCCGTGGTCGCAATCGCCTCGCGCAACGCGGTGATGATTTCGGGCGAGCGCAACGCGAACTGGGCGAGCTCGTTCTTGCGCAGCGCCGGCGCGAGCTGGGCGGCGGCGGCGTTGAGATGGATGACGCGGCCGGCGCGGTCGAGCAGCACCGCCGGATCCGGCATGCCGGCAACGACGGCGCTGACGGCCGCCGCTTCGAC
>NZ_JBAVNZ010000448.1:0-1849 GCF_049691595.1 Bradyrhizobium sp. | reverse complement strand
CCCATCGGGCGCGAGCCGCGTGTCGCCGGCATTCGCGCGGAAGACAAGATCGTTCTGCCTCCTCAAACCGCCACCATGGACGACTGCTGCCGCATTGCGGAGCTGCTCTTGGGCGGCCAGGCGTCATCGCCTATTCCCCTGACCATCGGTTTTCTTGAGCTCACCGCAAGCTACGAGATCGCGGTCACGGCGGTCTACACCGCCAGCGATCCGAAGTCCGGCGGAATTTCCCTGACGGTTGAGCAGATTGTCGGCCGACGGCTGTAGCAACCGTCATTCAGCAAAGGATAGCTGCGATGTCGCACGTGACCGGGACGATTCAAGTTCTCGCCGCGCCACTCACCATCGGGCCTGGAACAACCATTTTTAATCCTCCGCCGTCGTCGGCGCCCGGCGGTACCAAGCTGCTGATGCTGCATTTCCAAAATCCCAACTTCCAGCCCGGCGACCAGTTGCAGGTGCAACTGGGCTATGCTGTGGACACCTTCACCGCTGCCGACGGGCCAGCATTCTGGACCAGGCCTATCAATGTCTATGCCTTTCCCGGTGGTGTGCAGATCGACTACATTCCGGCCGGCCCACCGACCGGAAGCGTTCAACTGTTCGAATACGGGCGGGGCGAACGGCATGCTGGCCTGACCGGTCATCCCAGTTTTTCCAATTGCGATCCGTTCTACCAAGCGCCCGCCTATGCCGAGCCGACCTACGATCCCTGGTGGTATTGTGTGGAACCGCCCAATTGGGAGAATGCCGCTGACGCTACTCCTCTCACTGACGTGCGCGCCCGGGTGGCGCGTAGCGTGGGCATGATCGTCACGGTCGACACCCAGAATGGGGTCCGGGGACTCTCCACCTGCTCAGTGACACTGGTAGACTCGGACAAGGTAATAACAGCCGGACACTGCCACACGCCTGAGGAGGCGCTGACCAGCTCGGTGACGTTCGACTATCAAACGCTGAACGACGCCACCAGGCCCCCCGGCTACAACCCGCGATTCTACAAAGTAAAGGCTGTTCTGGGGCACAAGAACATCGACGCATCCCTGGACTACAGCCTGCTGCAGCTTGCGGAGGCGCCTGCGGGAATTCCTGCGATTCAGATGAGGCCTGATCTTCCCGTCGCCCCCGAGAAGGTGTTCGGCGTGCATCATCCGAATGGCGCGGTGAAGAAGCTCTCCTTTCCGCAAGCGGAAGGATTTGCCGCGGTGATCGGGAACAGCTCGGTGTGGGGGAGCGGCTTGGTCATTACCGTGCCGTCGAACTATCACGTTTCCGGGGGCAGCTCGGGATCGGGTGTGTTCGATGCGGCGGGGCGAATCGCGGGTGTGCTGTCCAGGGGCGATCCCTGCGGCCACGTCGGCGGCCCGTCGGCGCTCGTCTATTGCCCGACAAAGAATATCATCGCGGACCTCGCGCCCGCGCCGCCGCCACCGGTGACCCGCGACGTGATGTTGGTGTTCGACCGCTCCGGCAGCATGTCGATGGACGATGGCACGGGGCGTTCCAAGATCGAAGCGGCACGCGACGCGGTGTCGCTGTTCGTGCAATTGGTGAAGGCCGGGACCGGGAACCGCGCGGGACTCGTCTCCTTCAGCACGACGGCCAGTTCGCCGGCGGATTTCGCCATCGCCAACGTCACCGACGGCGCCGGCGGCACGAAGACGGCGTTGATCGGCCCGGCACCTTATTCAGGCGGCATCGTCGGGGGCTTGACGCCAGGGGGAGCCACCACGATCGGCGGCGGTCTCGATGCTGCGCACGCGCAGTTTCCGGTCGCCGGGGCCAATCCGAGAGCGATCCTGCTGTTGACGGACGGCCTTGAGAATACGGCGCCGATAGTAGCAAACGT
>NZ_JBAVNZ010000447.1:0-6595 GCF_049691595.1 Bradyrhizobium sp. | reverse complement strand
AGACGCAAGCCCGGGCGGCGCTGCGGGAGCTGCACGAGGAACTCGGTCTTGCGCTCGATGAGGCCGACGTGCTCGGCCTGCTCGACGATTATCCGACCCGGTCCGGCTATCTCATCACGCCGGTGGTGGTGTGGGTGAGCACCCATGCGGCGATCGCGCCGAACCCGGCGGAGGTCGCTTCCGTGCATCGCATCGCGCTCGAGGCGATTGAAGCGGAAGATGCCTTCAGCTTCACCACCATTCCCGAAAGCACAAGGCGCGTGGTCCGCTTTCGCCTTGCCGGCCAGCACATCCACGCCCCGACGGCGGCGCTGATCTATCAATTCCGCGAAGTGCTGGCCGGCCGCGACACCCGCGTCGCCGAGCTTGAACAGCCGGTATTCGCGTGGAAGTAGTAAGGTGAGCACGGCGTTTCACCCGTCATTGCGAGCGTAGCGAAGCAATCCATGCTGCCACGGAAAGAAAGAATGGATTGCTTCGTCGCTTCGCTCCTCGCAATGACGGTGTGGGCGGATCCCCCGGAAGCCGGTTGCGAACACCGGTTCTTTGGATGACGATGTGGCCCCACAAGCAGGTGTCCCGGGAGTTCGCTCAATATGTCCACTTGGAACAAATGGCTTTGCGTCGCGGTTGCCGCCGTGGCCCTCAGCGCGGTATCGAACGCAGCCCAGGCGCAAAACTTTCCGAACCGGGCGATCACGCTGGTGATTCCGTTCGCGCCCGGCGGCTCAACCTCGATCGTCGGCCGCGGCGTCGCCGACAAGATGGGCGAACTGCTCGGCGAGAAGATCGTGATCGACAACCGCCCCGGCGCCGGCGGCACCGTCGGCACCAAAGCGGTGGCGAAGAGCGCGCCCGACGGCTACACGCTTCTGCTCGGCTATACCGGTACGCTCGCGATCGGACCATCGCTGTACAAGAATGTCGGCTACGATCCGCGCCAGGATTTTTCGCCGATCGGGCTGATCGGCAACGCGCCGAATTCGCTGGTGGTGCATCCCTCGTTCCCGGCCAAAACGCTCGCCGAGCTGATCGCCTATGCCAAGGCCAATCCCGGCAAGGTCAATTTCGGCTCCGCCGGCGCCGGCACCGCCAGCCACGTCACCGGCGAGTATTTCGCCCGCAGCGCCGGCATCACGCTGGTGCATATCCCCTACAAGGGCACCGGTCCGGCGTTGACCGATCTGTTGGGCGGACATATCCCGATGGCGTTCGCGCCGATCCCGGCGTCGCACGCCAATGTCGCGGCCGGCACGCTGCGCGCGCTCGCGGTGACGAGCCTGGCGCGCTCCGGCCTGTTGCCGGACGTGCCGACCATTGCCGAGTCCGGCCTGAGTGGATTCGACGCCTCGCTCTATTACGGGCTGGTGGCGCCGGCCGGCACGCCGCGGCCGATCGTCGACCGGCTCAACAAGGCGCTGCGCGATGCGCTCGCCTCCGACGAGGTGAGAAAGCAGTTGGGCAATGACGGCACCGAGATCACGCCGGGCACGCCGGAAGACTATGCCGCGCTGATCGACAGGGATGAGAAGAAATGGTCGCAACTGGTCAAGGCCAGCGGCGTCGAGCCGGAGTGATCGCGCCGATTCGGGGCTGACTTGGCCGGCGCGGTTGCTACAACGGGCCATGCGTCCGCACTTGATTCGCCTTTGTTTCGGTCTTGCCACGCTCGTGCTGCCGGCGGGCGCGCCGCCGGCCGTGGCGATCGAGGCAGGCGCGCTATCGCCGACAACATCGGGCGCGATGGCGCAGGCGGCCTCGCCGCAGGCGATCGCCGAATATCGCCGCAAGCTGAAGGAGTATCAGGAGGCGCGCGCCGCATTCGAAGCGGAAGCCGGCGCCTATTGGAGCGCGATCTCGGAGAAACGAAAGGGCCGCAACGCCAGGCGGCGCGAGCGCCAGCCGATCACGCTCGACGATTATGTGCTGACGCAGCCGCCGGTCTATGCCGGGCCGAAGCGGCCGGTCGATCCGTCAGCCCTCGAGGAGGAAAAGCCGCCGCGCAAGATCATCCCGGTCGTCGCCGATCTCGTCAAAGCCGCCGCCGAGCATTTCCAGTTCACGCCGCAACGGCCCGCCGCCGAAGCCGAGTTCAAGCGCGCCTATGCCCGCACGGCGCTGGCCGCGGGGCTGACGCGCGAGCAGGCGGTGCGGGTGTATGCGTTCGAGACCGGCGGCAACGGCAATCACGACATGCAATCCGGATTGAGCGCCTCGCGGCCGGGCTCGCGCGCGATCTCGACCGCGATCGGCTACAACCAGCTGCTCACCACCAACAGCGTCGAACTGCTGGCCGAGCAGGGCCATGAATTCGTGCACGCGCTGACCGAGAAGGCCGCCTCGCTGGCGGGCGCGGCGCGCAAGGCGATGGATCACAAGATCGCGGCCCTGAAGAAGATGGTGGCGTTCACGCGCACGGTGCCCGACGACTGGTCGGCGCATGAGAAGCTCGCCGACACGCCGCAGGGCTGGGCGGTCCACGCCATGGTGCTGGACATCGACGTCGGGCCGCTGCTGCAGACCCACAAGCTCCTCACCTCGGTCCTGTTCGCGCGCGCCAAGGGCTACACCCGCCCGCTGACCGCCGCCGAGCTCGAGATGATGAACCTGACCGGCGACAGCACCGGCCTCGACATGGTGACCATGCCGCGGGCGACGCGCGAGCAGGTGCCGACCTCGAATTTCTTCCAGCGCGGCGGCTATGAGCGCAATCCGGTCGCGATCCGCAACAACACGGTCGCAAAACTGCTGGCGGTCACCGACAGCCGGATGGACTCCAGCAGCAACCAGCCCGGCGCAAGGGAACTGGCGGCGTCGTTTTAGTTACTCGTCGTCCCGGCCAAGCGAAGCGCGAGCCGGGACGACACGCGGTGAGGCTCGGCGCCTCCTCAATTGGTCCCGAACATGAACTTGCCGTCGCCCTCGAGATAGGGGCCGGGGCGCATATAGAGCTGGCCGTTCTGGCCGATGAAGAACAACGTGCCCTTCGGCACCTTCCTGGCGCCTTTCAGGAGCTGGCCTGCATTGTTGGTGCCCATCTTGTAGGAGAAGGTCTTGCCGTCCTTATCGTAGCCGTAACCCATGTCCGGCTTCAATTCCCATGGCGTCGGCGCCGCCGCCTGCGCCAATGCCGAGGTGGTCAGCGCGGTCAGCGCGGCGGCCAGCAAAAAGGTCCTGAAAAAGCCCGTGGTCGTCAATCGCGACATCGTCGTCCTCCCGGCGGCCGAAGCGGCTCCATGCCCATGCTTTTGAACAAATCACGAACGACGATATTCCGTCAATGGCAGCTTCGCCGCATCACGCGCGGCATCACCTTTGTCATTACGTTTCGCCTTGCGACTTTGTGATTTCCCGCGTCCCGCATCGCGACTATGTTCCCCTTTCCGTCTGCAAGCGGCGCATTGCCCAGAACCTCACAGGGATGATTCGGATGAGTCACGTCATGAAGATCGGTCTTGGTCTGGCGCTGTCGTTCATGACGCTTTGTTCCGCGGCGCGGGCCGACGAATTCAGGCTCAGCAGCAACCAGCGGATTTCCTGCAGCCGCGGCTTGAGCCCCGGCAAACTCAACACGGCGACGTGCAAGTCCTACGCCTATCTGTTCAACGCCAAAACCTCGGAATATTTCCGCTGCCAGGTCTCGCTGGCGCTGACGCGCGACAACAAGGAAGTCATCAACGTGCAGACCGACGGCGGCTGCGCCAGGAAGCCCCGCATCTTCGAGACCGATGGCAGCTATTCGTTCGACGCCACCGAGACCGAGCCGCCGAACACCAATTCGTTCTTCGGTCCCGGCGGCTACGCGATCTGGGCCAGCGACGACCACGCGCAGAAGATCCGCGGCTGCATCACGATCGCGTCCGGCCTCGGCTCCGACATCTCGAAATGTCTCGACATGACGTTCCAGTGAGGACCGCGCAGGCGTGAGCCCGTCGCGCCCGCGGCGACGCGCTGCGGCCATTCGAGCGCAGTCCACGCCTGTCACAAGTTCTCCGCGGTTCGGCTCCGCGCGGCCTCAGCGGCTCATGCGCGCCGAGGCCGGATGCCCCGGCACCTTGAAGCGCTTGCCGGTATCGGTGACCCTGGTGCCGTTGACCTTCAGGATCGAGAAATCCTGGGTCATGTAGTTGCCGACCAGGATGTACTTGCCATCAGGGGTGAACATCGCGGCCTCGGGCAAGCCGCCGACCTCGATATCCTGGGTCTTGGTCACCTTCTTGCCGTCGATCTTCAGCACCGAGATGCTGCCGTTTTTCTGATAGTAGAAGGCTTTCTTCATGTTGGAGCCGCGCAGGATGGCGGCGACCGCGAGATCGCCCTTCGGCGACATCGCCAGTCCCTCGGGGCCGTCGCCGACCACCACGCGGTCGATGATGCGCGGCGGGCTCGCTTCGAGGTCGATCACGCTTGTCGTGTCGACGCTGCCGTCCGACGAGCCCGAGCCGCCATTGTCGGCGGTCAGCGCGATCTTGCCGTTCGGCGTCACCACGACATTGTAGGGCCACTGGCCGGTCGGCAGATCGACCTTGTTGTAGGTGACCTTGTCGCCGGCGATGTCGAGCACCGAGACCTTGTGCGCGGGAAATCGCACCGCCAGCGCGCGCTTGCCGTCCGGCGTGAACAGCACATGCGCGACGCTGTCGGGGAAGGTGATGGTATCGGTGACCTTGACGTCGGTGCCGTTGATCGAGAGCACGCTGACCGAATTGTCGCCGCGGTTGGCGACCAGCGCCATCTTGCCGGACGGGCTGATGCTCAAGCCCGAAGGCTGCTTGCCGCCGGTGACGGTTGCCGCCAGTTTCGGCGGGCTCGCCTTGAGATCGATGACGTAGATCTTGTTGTCCGGCACCTGCTTCAATGCGTCGCCGTCCTTGGTCACGTCGACCGAATCGGCCACCAGCGCGATCGACCCGGTCGGGTCGATGTCGAGATTGACCGGCGGCCCGACGATCGAATTCTTCAGCGGCAGCGTGGCGACGATTTTGGGGCTTTCGGGATCGGCTAGATCGACGATCAGCACCGAGTCCTTGCCCGGTGCCGACAGCACGATCTTGCCATCGTCGTCCCACCAGACCTTCTCGTCGTTGCCGACAATCATGAATGGCTTGGCATCAGCGTGATGGAAGCTGGCGCCGCACAGCAGCATGGCCGCTCCCAGCGATAACCCGACCGCGCGATTGAAATGCATCATGACGTCCCTCCCCGATAGAGCCGGCCTCTGACGGGCCGATTATGCGATCCTAGAGCATGATCCGGATAAAAGGGAGCCGGTTTTCGAAAAGCGAAGCGAAATCCGGGACCGGACTCCCGGATTTCGCAAGGGCTCGATCCGGGCTACGAATGCGGCACCGAAAAATGAACGGGAGAGACCGATGGAACGGCTCAAGGGCAAGACGGCGATGGTGGTTGGCGCCGGCTCGATCGGCCCCGGCTGGGGCAATGGCAAGGCGACCGCCGTGACCTTTGCCCGCGAGGGCGCGCAGGTGTTTTGCGTCGATCGCAACCCGGCCGCGGCGGAGGAGACGGTCAAGATCATCGCCGGCGAAGGCGGCAAGGCGGCGGCGTTCACCGCCGATGTCTCGCGCGCCGGCGAGGTCGAGGCGATGGTGGCGGCATGCCTGAAGGCCTATGGCCGCATCGACGTGCTCGACAACAATGTCGGGATCGCCGAAATGGGCAGCGTGGTCGAGGTCAGCGAGGCGGAATGGGACCGCGTGTTCGCGGTCAATCTGAAAAGCGCGTACCTCGCCATGAAGCACGTCATCCCCGTGATGGGAAAGCAGGGCGGCGGCTCGATCATCAATATCTCGTCGATCGCCTCGATCCGCCACACCGGCGTATCCTATGTCAGCTATGCCGCCAGCAAGGCGGCGATGAACCAGATGACGCGCACCACGGCGGTCGAGTTCGCGCCGAAACATATCCGGGTGAACGCGATTCTGCCCGGCCTGATGAAAACGCCGATGGTCGAGCACTCCGCCGGGCTGGCGGCGAGCTACGCGGCCGGCGATGTCGAGGCGATGTGGCGGGCGCGCGACGCGCAGGTGCCGATGGGGCACATGGGCGACGCCTGGGACGTCGCCAACGCGGCGCTGTATCTCGCCTCCGACGAATCGAAATATGTCACCGGCATCGAGCTGGTGGTCGACGGCGGCGTGACGCTGAAGGTGAGTTAGCCGCTACAACGGTGCGGCGTGCCCCGGATGCTGCGCAGCGCGCCGCCCTTGCGGCGTGGTGCGCTGCTGATCCGGGGTCTCTGTTGGCATCACGAGCCTATGGGTCCCGGCTCTGCGGAGCAGCGCGAGCGCGCTGCACCGCGTCCGGGACACGGATGCATTCACCACCTCTGGGCGCTTGTAGCAAAATCCGCCGCTGTCCGAACCGCGCTTCGCTTGCTAGGATGGTTGTGCGGATAAAAACTTCTGCCGGGCAGATCGATGCGAGGTTGTCTCGATATCCGAAGCGCCGTCGTCGCGTCCATGCTGTGGAGCGGGCTCGCGCACGGCGGGTTCGCGGCCGGCGAGCCGGCCAGGGAATTGCAGGCCGACCCCGCGCCCTGCGTCGCCGCGGCGGCCGCCAACGACGACGACAAGAC
>NZ_JBAVNZ010000446.1:0-2418 GCF_049691595.1 Bradyrhizobium sp. | reverse complement strand
CTGCGACGGTCGGTTAGACGGCGCCACAACGGCGCCGCGCGCGAACGACCCGGACAGGTAAGGTTGACCGGTTAGGTTAAGGCGCACTTTTCGGGATCATGCTTTGGATTGGCTGCGCCCACCTCAAAATATGAAAAACAACCCCATGCAAAGTAGCAGTTGTTGGCATGATGCCTTGAGCGATGGCGCGAAAACATTTGACTCGTCGGGCAAATCAGCGGCACTCCTCCATCATCCCGCGACCCGCAAGACACCCCATGCCCTGCCAGGCAAGGATGGCTCGTCCTGGATGGGCGTTGGTACATACCTGACCGCGTGATGCGCGAAGCATTCGCCAGTGGTATCTCATCGGGATACGAAAGCTTTGCAATACGTATCCCAATGGGATACGTATTGCTCATGATCAGGAGCTTCAGGGGGAAATTTGCCGAGCCGATCCTTCAGGGCCGGATGGTCCCGAAGGGTTTCCCGGCAAATCTCGCCAAGGTAGCTCGCCGAAAGCTGATTATGGTGGACGCCGCCGCCTTTCTTGAGGCCTTGAACTCGCCTCCCGGCAACCGCCTTGAAGCTCTTAAAGGCGATTTAGCGGGTAAGCACTCGATCCGCATCAACGATCAGTGGCGGATCGTGTTCAGATGGACCGATCCGGGTCCCGAAGACGTGGAGATAATCGGCTATCACTAGTCAGACCGGCCCGAATGTGGCCACCGAACAGGAGTTCGCGCATGGCAAAGAAACTTCCGCCGATTCATCCCGGCGAAATCCTGCGGGACGAATTTCTCGTTCCGCTCAAGCTGACACCCTACGCGGTCGCGGCCGCGCTGGACGTGCCGCGCACCCGGATCGAACGCATCGCGCGCGAAGAAAAGCCCGTTACGGCCGACACCGCGCTGCGGCTCGGCAAGTTCTTCAAGACCGGCGCCGCATTCTGGATGAACATTCAGGCGCGCTTCGATCTCGAAACGGCCGAAGACGTGCTCGCGCCGCAGATCAAGAAGATCGCGTCTTACGACGCGGCGTGAGAGCGATGCAAGTCGCACGTACCGAGTATCTTGTAACCGATAGCTACCCGACGCGACGTCCGAAGCCTGGCTTGGACGGCCAGATATCCTTCCGCCGCGAATGCTTTCAGCGCCGCTGACCTTCGCCGCATCGGGTTAAACCGCGAACGAAATCCGCTCAGGGTTCGCCGTTTTATTCTGAATGGCACCTAATGGTGCCCAGGGGCGGAATCGAACCACCGACACTGCGATTTTCAGTCGCATGCTCTACCAACTGAGCTACCTGGGCACTGCCCTAGCCTCAAGGCCCGGGAGCGCCGGTTTATAGTCAGGCGGGGCGGCGCTGTCCACCCGGCTTCGCCGACCTGTCCGGCGTAGCCCGAAGGGCGAAGACGGAAGGCTACGCCGGGCGCGGCCCCGCTTCGCCTGCCTGCCCGGCATAGCCCGAAGGGCGACGACAGACGGCTATGCTGGGCGCGGCCCCGCTTCGCCTTCACTGCTAAATTGCTGGGAAATCGCGCTTATTCGGTCACGATCGGCACGCGCTGTCGGGTCGTCACCGCGAGCGCGCCGCCCGCGATAGGGGATGTGCGTCATCTCGGCCCAGCCAGCCGCGGCGAGGTGCACACGCATGCGAACGCGCGCATGTCGCTCTATTCCGCGTCGTCCTCGTCGTCCTCGGCGGCGGGAATGACGTAGGAGCCTTTCAGCCAGCGGTTCAGATCGACGTCGCGGCAGCGCGGGGAACAAAATGGCAGCGTCGGCCCGGAGGCGGGCCTGCGGCAGATCGGGCAGCGTTTTACGGCCGCCTTGTTCGCGGCCGCCTTGCCGGAGCCGCCATCGTCTGGCGGCTTAGCTGGCATTCAGCCAGCCGAAGCGGACGGGAAAACCTTCCCCGCCGAGCAGCGTGACCACTTCGTAGAGCGGCAACCCGACCACGTTGCTGTAGGAGCCCACCATCTTGACGACGAACGATCCGGCGATGCCCTGCACCGCATAGCCGCCGGCCTTGCCGCGCCATTCGCCGGAGCCGATATAGGCCTGGATGTCGTCCTCGCTGAGCCGCTTGAAGCGCACGCGGGTTTCGATCAGCCGCTGGCGAAAGGTCTCCTTCGGCGTCACCAGGCAGATCGCGGTGTAGACGCGATGATTGCGCCCCGACAGCATCCGCAGGCATTGCGCGGCTTCGTCGACCAGATTGGCCTTGGGCAGGATGCGCCGGCCGACCGCGACCACGGTGTCGGCGGCCAGGATGAAGGCGCCGCGCAGATCGTCATCGAGCTGAATGGATTTCAGCGCGGCGTCGGCCTTGGCGCGGGCGAGCCGATTGGCGCAGGCGCGCGGCAGCTCGCCGCGCCGCGGCGTCTCATCGACATCGGCCGGACGCAGCGCGTCGGGCTCGATGCCGGCCTGGTTG
>NZ_JBAVNZ010000445.1:0-11748 GCF_049691595.1 Bradyrhizobium sp. | reverse complement strand
CTGCTGGTGATCGGCTCGTGCCTGATGTGGATCGGCAAGCCCGGCGACCCCGGCATCATCCCCCCGCTGCTGCTCGCTTACGGGATCGCCAGCGTCGGCGCCGAATTCGCCACCGTCTTCAACAACGCGATGATGCCGACGCTGGTGCCGCCGCACCGGATCGGGCGGCTGTCCGGCACCGGCTGGGCCACCGGCTATGCCGGCGGCATCCTCAGCCTGATTCTGGTGCTCGGCTTCCTCGCCGCCGATCCGGAAAGCGGCCGCACGCTGTTCGGATTGACGCCGCTGTTCGGGCTCGATCCGGCCACGCATCAGGGCGACCGCATCACCGGCCCGCTCACCGGCCTCTGGTTCGTCCTCTTCGTGCTGCCGATGTTTTGGCTGACGCCGGATTATCCCGCAAAACTTCCGGTGCGCCAGGCGATGCGCGAAGGCCTGACCGTGCTGAAGCAAACGCTCGGCGAACTGCCGAGGCAAAAATCGATGGCGGTCTTCCTGCTCGCCAACATGATCTACACCGACGGGCTGGTGTCGCTGTTCGCGTTCGGCGGCATCTACGCCGCCGGCAGCTTTGGCTGGCAGACGATCCAGATCGGCAGCTTTGGAATTATCCTCGCCATTGCCGGGACGTTCGGAGCGTGGCTCGGCGGCAAGCTCGATGACAAACTGGGGCCGAAACGGGTGATATCAGCCAGCATGCTGCTCCTGCTGCTCGCCATCATCGCGATCCTGCTGGTCGACAGGGATTCGATCCTGTTCGTCAAGGTCGCACCGCCCGCGCCGGGCGGCGCCTTGTTTTCCGGCGCGGCGGAGCGTGCCTATCTCCTGCTCGGCTGTCTGATCGGTGCCGCCGGGGGGCCGCTGCAGGCCGCCTCGCGCACGCTGCTCATTCGCCTCGCGCCAAAGGATCGCATCGCGCAATATTTCGGCTTGTTCGCGCTGACCGGAAAGGTCACCTCGTTCATCGGCCCGCTGCTGATCGGCACGATCACCGCCGCCACCGCAAGCCAGAAGGCGGGGATGGCGGTGCTGGTGCTGTTTTTCGTCGCCGGACTGGCGTTGCTGGCTAGGGTGCGGGAGGCGTGAGTGTCGTCCGGGCGACTCTCTCCCCGTCGTCCCGGCGAACGCCGGGACCCATAACCACAGGTCGTGGGTGGTGAGAAGCAACTGGCCCCAGCGCAAAAAAGATAAATCACGCGGTATGGGTCCCGGCGTTCGCCGGGACGACCGCAATCAATGCCTGAAATGCCGGACGCCGGTGAACACCATGGCGATGCCGTGGTCGTCGGCGGCCTTGATGATCTCGGGATCGCGGATCGATCCGCCCGGCTGGATCACGGCGGTCGCACCAGCCTCGATCGCGACCAGCAGTCCGTCGGCAAAGGGAATAAATGCGTCGGAGGCCACCACGGAGCCTTTGGTCATCGGCGCGGCCAGCTTCAGTTGATCCGCGGCATCCTGCGCCTTGCGCGCCGCGATGCGCGCGGCATCGACCCGGCTCATCTGCCCGGCGCCGATGCCAACGGTCGCAAGGTCCCTGGCGTAGACGATGGTGTTCGACTTGACGTGTTTGGCGACGCGGAAAGCGAATTTGAGATCACGCAGTTCGGCCTCGGTGGGTGCGCGCCTGGTCGCAACCTTCAGCGTCATGTCGTCGACCACGGCGTTGTCGCGGCCCTGCACCAGCAAACCACCTGCGACGGTCTTGGCGGTAAGGCCCGCCGCGCGCGGATCGGGCAACGAGCCCGCGAGCAAAAGCCGCAAATTCTTCCTTGCGGCGATGAGGGCGATGGCCTCCTCGGTTGCATCCGGCGCGATAATCACCTCGGTGAAGATTTCAATGATGGCGCGCGCGGCATCCGCGTCGAGCGCGCGGTTGACCGCAACAATGCCGCCGGAGGCGGAGGTCGAATCGCAGGCCAGCGCCTTGCGGTAGGCGCTGACGAGATCGGCGCCTTCGGCGACGCCGCAGGGATTGGCGTGCTTGACGATGACGCAAGCGGCGGTGCGCCTGGCATCGAACTCCGCGACACATTCGTAAGCGGCGTCGGTATCGTTGATGTTATTGTAGGACAGTTCCTTGCCCTGCAGTTGCCGCATCGTCGTCACGCCCGGCCGCCTGTCCGGCGTCGAATAGAACGCCGCCATCTGGTGCGGGTTCTCGCCATAGCGCAGCGACTGGATCAGCCGGCCGCCGAAGGCGCGGTAGTCCGGCGCGTCGGTCTTGAGCTCGACGGCAAACCAGTTCGAGATCGCCGCGTCGTAGGCCGCGGTGCGGGCATAGGCCTTGGCGGCGAGGCGGCGGCGGAGTGCCAGCGTGGTCGCGCCCTTGTTGGCGGCGAGTTCGTCGAGCACGGCCTTATAGTCCTGCGGCTCGACGACGACGGCGACATCGTCATGATTCTTCGCAGCCGCCCGGATCATCGCCGGGCCGCCGATATCGATATTCTCGATGCATTCCTCGAAGCCGGCGCCCCTGTCGACCGTCGCTTCGAACGGGTAGAGATTGACCACCAGCAGATCGATCGGCGCGATGCCGTGCGATTTCATGGCATCGGCATGTTCCCTGTTGTCGCGGATCGCGAGCAGGCCGCCATGCACCCTGGGATGCAGGGTCTTGACCCGTCCATCCATCATTTCGGGGAAGCCGGTGAGCTCGGAGACGTCTTTCACTTGCAGCCCCGCGGCGGCGATCGCTTTCGCGGTGCCGCCGGTGGAGACGAGTTCGACGCCATGGCCGGCCAGCGCGCGCGCAAGTTCGATCAGGCCGGTCTTGTCGGAAACGGACAGCAAGGCGCGGGTCACGCGGCGCGGATGGTCGGTCATGTCTCGGTCCCAGATGACAGGCCGCCGGGTAGCACGATTTGATACGGCATGAAACCGCGGCCGCCGCCGGCCGCTTCGAATTTGCAGGGGATATTGTCGCGCGAATCTCGCGGGGCCTTCGTTCTAGGCGGCCTTTGCCCTGATCGTCGGGATGCGACTGACATCCTCGGTCTGTTCGGCATGCCAGGTATCGTAAGCGCCCTGCATCCGGGTCCAGATCCCCGGGCCGTCGCCAAAAAGCTTGCCGAGGCGTACCGCGATGGTCGCCGACACCGGCTTTCTTTCCCGCAGGATGTCGTAGAGGTGCTGGCGCGAAATTCCGAGCAATCCGGCGATTTCCGCCTTGGTCCGGCCGGTGGCCGGAATGATGTCATCGCGAAGCAGCGCGCCGGGGTGAGTAGGGCAACGGCTCTTGCCGCGCCTGGCTGCATAGACCATGTCAGTTCCTCTAATGGTATTGCTCGAAATCGACGCGGCAGGCGTCGCCATCCTCGAATTCGAACGTGATGCACCACGGTCCGTTGACATGGACCGAATAGCGCTTCGGATTGAACCCATGCAAAGCATGAAAATCGAAGCCCGGGATGTTCATCTCCTCAGCACGGACAGCAACGTCGAGACGGTCGAGCCTCGCGAAAATGCGCTTATGCATTTTCGCATCGATCTTCGAACTCCGGCCCTCCGTCCACAGCTCCGAAAGGGCTTTGCTTTTGAAGGTCCGGATCTCGTGAGAGAACGTAAGCTAATCGCTTACATTTGTCAAGCAATGAACCTTGGGCCGTCGGCTCTCAGCGACTCGCTTACAGCGGCAGCTCCGGCTCGCTGCGGGCGTTGCGCCGCGACGTCGTGGCCGAAGGAGAAGCCGCCGAGCGCACAAAGCTCCAGCGGATCGACGCGGCGTGCCGCAGATCCTGCCGGATCACGATCTGGGCGGTGCGTCGGGGCCCGTCATTGCCGGCCAGAAACACGCTGTCCTCGAGGCCGACCTTGTCGTCGAGCGCCTCGAAGGTCCAGACGTCGCGGTTGGGCAGCACCAGCATCACGCCGCGGGCGTCGCTGAGACGGCTGGCCTTCACCAGCGGATGCAGATGAAACCGCAGCGCAAAGTCGGTCTCGTTGCCCTTGATTCGCGCGCCGGGTGCCGTCGCCACGGTGTCTTCGCCGTCCAGTCGCGCGCCGTCATGGCTGGCCATCAGCACCCGGCGGTGCACGACGCCGAACCGGGCGAGGTAGCCGTCATGCGAGGCGGTCAGGAGTTCGCCATTCGTCACCATCTCGCGATAGATTTCGACATGGTCCGGGCCGTCGATGATCGGCGCACCCTGCAACAGCCGCTTCATCGCCGACAGCTCGACGAACTGGCATGACGAGGTGCCGTGATAGGTCAGGGTCGAATGCGCCGCTGTACTGCGCGCGAAGGGCCGCCAATTGTCGCGGCCGGTCGCGGGCATCCCGCAATTGATGACGATCCGGCTTGGCCCGGAGGACAGCTCGAACGACAGGCAGCCGGCATGGGCATCCTGGCTCACGCCCGGCGGCGGCGGCGGGCCGGTGTCGATGATCACGGTCATCGCGCCGGCATCGAGCCGCTGGAAACCGGTATGCGGCATGTTCGTGGTCGGTACGCCGTGGGTGTCGTCATAGGCGAGCAGGGTGGCGACCAGGTCGGATGGCGCGCTGCTCATGCCGTTGAACAGGGCAAAGCTGCCATCGCCGTGGCGGAAGAAGCGCAGCATCGGCATCATGCGGTCGATCGCGTTCAACAGCGCCGCCGGCGGCGGAATATTGCGGGCGGCGAAAGTCTGCCGCAACGGCAACAGGTCGCTGAGCAATTCCAGCAGCGCGCCGGGATTGCGCGAGATATGCCCGCCGTCGGGAAGGATCTGGCGCTGCAATTCATCGGCAAGCCGTCGCGTCGCGGAGCGGATGTGCCCCGCCTGATTCGCCAGGCACAGCGAGGCGTAGCAGAGCGCGATCAAGATCTGCAGGCGCGGCACGCCGTCGGCGATATCGAGCATCGCGTAGCGCATATAGCGAATCTCGCGGGTCAGCGCCCGGAGGTATTTTCGATAGAATTTGCCGTCGGTATCGCCGAGCACCAGCGGCGCCTGCGACAACAGCGAGATCACGCGGCGTGCCAGCACATCGGCGCGGCGTTCCAGCGGCCGCTTGCGCGTCGGATTTGAAATCCAGTCGTCGATCAGCGAACGGGCATTGGCGCGGGTCAGCGCGGTATCGGCCGCGCGCAGGTGCCGCAGCCAGCCGAAGCCGAGCAGCGCCGCCTCCCAATCCTCCGACGGCGGCTCGAGATCGAAGATGGACCGGCCGTGGCAGGTCACGATCTTGCCGGCGAACACGAAGCGGCCGGCATAGATTTCCGCGGCGCGGGTGGCATCGGCGGTGCGCAAATCGTGCGGGGCGATGATCAGACGATCGGTCCGGCCCGGCCACAGCCACGACAGTGCCACCGTGCCGCCGCCGGCACGCGCCACCAGGTTCCGCGCAAAGCGGCCTGCGATCAGCGTCGAGATTTGTCTGCGTTGAGCGACCGACACGCCTGTCCTTGATGGGAGGAGGATCCTTCGGCGAATCCTTATTAATCCGGAAACGCCGCCAAGACACCCTCTTGAAAGCGCGCGAATCAGCCGCCGGCCGCGAAATTCGGCTTCAAAATCAGGATTTAACCAGCCGCGCCGCGTAAAATCCGTCGAGCCCGCCGAGCCTTGGGTCGGCGTGCGGCAGGTGGCAGGGCAGGGTGCGCAAATCGCCGTCGGCGGTGATGATTTCGGCAAGGCCCGCGACCTCGCTCGCCTCGACCGGGGCGCGGCGCAGGTTCGGTTCGGCGGCAAGCAGCGCCGCGATCTGCTGCTCGCCCTCCTCCGGTTCCAGCGAACAGGTGCAATAGACCAGCGTCCCGCCCGGTCGGAGCAGCGTGACCGCCTTTTGCAGCAATCGTTGCTGCAGCGCCGCCAGCGCGGCGATCTCGGTTTCCTGCCGCAGCCAGGCGACGTCTGGGTGCCGCCGGATGGTGCCGGTCGAGGTGCAGGGCGCGTCGACGAGGACACCGTCGAAACCTGCGCCGCCGCCCGGCCATTCCGTGGCGTCGGTCACCACGCTCTCCGCCTGAAGCCCCAGCCGTGCGAGATTGTCGCGCAGCCGCATCATGCGCGCCGGCGAACGGTCGACCGCGGTGACGCGGGCGCCTGCGTGCGCAAGCTGCGCGGTCTTGCCGCCGGGCGCGGCGCAGAGGTCGGCGATGGTCTTGCCCTTGACCTCGCCGAACAACCGCGCCGGCAACGCGGCGGCGGCATCCTGCACCCACCATTGGCCTTCGGAAAATCCCGGCAGCATGGTCACGGAACCCTGCAGCAGCGTACGCACGGTCCCGCTCGGCAGCACCTCGCCGTGCAGGCGGGTCGCCCATTGCGGCGCGTCGGACTTGACGGTGAGATCGAGCGACGGCTCGTGGCCGATCGCGAGCGCCATCTCCCTGGCGGTGGCCTCGCCATAATGGGCGATCCAGCGCTTCGAAAGCCACGGCGGAATATCCAGCGACTGCGATTTGACCTCGTCGATCAGCGGCTGCCCCTCGCGCGCGCAGCGGCGCAGCACCGCATTGACGAGCCCGGCATATTTCGAGGCCCGCCGGTCCGATTGCACCAGCCGCACCGACAGATCGACGGCGGCATGGTCCGGCACATCCATCCAGAGAATCTGCGCAGCTCCGATCAGCAGCGCGCTTTGCGCGCGCGGCGCGTCGGTCGGGACGCCGCGATCGAGCAGCCGTGACAGGAGATGGCCGAGCGTGCCGAGCCGCCGCAGGATGGTCGACACCAGCCGCCGCATCAGCGCGCGGTCGCGATCGGCAAGTGCCTTCAGTCCGGGATGCGCGCCGGGGCCATCGAGCTGGTCGTCGAGGGTGCGCTGCTTGTGCAGCACGCCGTCGAGAATATCGGCTGCGATCCGCCGCGCCGCGAGACCGGGCACTTCGGCTGGAACTGCGAATCTTGAAGGAGGCATGGAGCGAAAGGTTCTCGAAAGGTGCTGAACAGGGTTTCGGCGCATGCCATCGCAATGCAGGACATATGTGGCATGTGAATATGCCAAATGTAAGTATCGCCCCGATGATTGCACGATTGTGATGTCCGCCGGACGCAAAGTCGTGAGATGGCTGCGGTATCCCTCGGAAAGTTTGCGATGACCGACGATCCCTCCCCGCCTCCTGCTCCGGCACGCAAGCCGCTGTCGCCGGCAGCGCAGCGCGCGCTCGCCGAAGCCGAGGCGCGCCGGAAGGCCGCCGAGGCAAGCGCCAGCCCGGCGCAGAAGCAGAAGGAGTTGCAGGGCCCGAAGGGCCCTGAGCCGACGCGCTATGGCGACTGGGAGCGCAAGGGCATCGCTTCGGATTTCTAAGGCTGCGGGAGCTTGCCGGCGACCCCGACTCAGCCCTAGAATAGGAATATGTACCCACATGAGAGAATAAATACTTATCGGGCGCCGTTTCGAGGCCGCTGGGGCTGGCGTTTCCCGGCGGCCTTGCCCTGGGTGTTCGTTCTCGGCGTGGCGGCGGGGGCGATGCTGCCGGTAAGGCATTGGGTCCACTGGCCGACTTCGCATCCGGCGACGGACAGCCCGGCGGCGCGGGACAGCGACATGATCTGGCGGCGCGCCGGAAAGCCCGACCTGCGGCATCCCGTCGATGTCATCAGAACGATCGACGGCGATACGTTCGAGGCGCGGGTGCACCTGTGGCCCGGCCTCGACATCACGACGCGGGTTCGCCTGCGCGGCATCGACGCGCCGGAGTTGAAGGCGTCCTGTCCCGCGGAATTGCAGATGGCCGAGACCGCGAGCGATGCCTTGCGCGGCCTGCTCTCTGAAGGCGATGTTGCGATCTTCAATATCGGTCCGGACAAATATAGCGGACGTGTCGTTGCCGATGTCGCGACCCGGCGGACCGAAAGCGTTTCGGCGGCGCTGCTCGCGGCCGGCCACGCGCGAAGCTATCATGGCGGCCGCCGCGGCGGCTGGTGCGCGAACGCCGGAGGGTAACCCCGTCGCAAAAAAAAGCCGCGCAGATGCGCGGCTTCCCGTCGTTCAAAATTCGCGTCCAGCGATCAGCGCGTCACGACCACGGTGGTGCCGACCGACACGCGCTGATAGAGATCGGAGATGTCATCGTTGAGCATCCGGATGCAGCCATAGGATACGAAGCCGCCGACCGAGCCCGGCATGTTGGTGCCGTGGATGGCGTATTCGCCGCCGGCCAGCGTCATTGCCGCGACGCCCATCGGGTTGCGGGGCGAGCCGCCGGGAATGATATCCGGCATCGACGGCTTGTCGCGCTTCACCTCGCTCGGCGGCGACCAGGCCGGGTTGAGATACTTGCCGTCGATCCGGGTCGTGCCGGCCCACTGCTTGCCGGACCTGCCGACGCCGACGGGATAGCGGACCGCCCGGCCCTGTTCGACCACGAGATAGAGCCGTCGCTCATTGGTCTTCACCACAATCGTGCCCGGTGAATAGTCGCCGTGGAAACCGACAATATCCGGGGCCGCCTCGGCCGCCGTCGACACGCCTATCCCAAAGGCGGCGGCCAGCGCCACCGCAATCCTCATCGACATCAATCTCTCCAGCTTCCCAGCCGCCCCTTTCGGAGCTGTCAAATGCCCGCGTAAACCCTGCAAAACCGGTGGTTTACGGTCCCTGCCCACGCATTTTAACCGCGCGCATTAACCAGGCGGTTTCCAGAGTCGGGCCGCGACTCATCTCAGCGGCGGGAACAGAGAAAATGTTCGAACCAAAGTAAATGCCCGGAAAACAACACTCGTCAGGAAACGTGCGCGGGACGCTGCCGAAGCGCTGAAGATGTCGTGAAGCGCTGTCATCCGGGCGGGCGGCAGGCAGCCCCGCCCAAGCCCCGCGGCGGGCGCCGCGGGCTGCCATGCCTGAGATCGCTGCCGGGAGCTAGACCGCGGCGTCCTTCTTGTTCTGCCGGTGCTGCACCAGATCGTCGACCACCGCGGGATCGGCCAGCGTCGAGGTGTCGCCGAGGCTCGACGGTTCGTCCTCGGCGATCTTGCGCAGGATACGGCGCATGATCTTGCCGGATCGCGTCTTGGGCAGGCCGGGCGCGAACTGGATCAGGTCGGGGGAAGCGATCGGGCCGATGTCCTTGCGCACCCACGCCACCAGCTCCTTGCGCAGCGCCTCGCTCGGCTCCTTGCCCGCCATCAGCGTGACATAGGCATAGATGCCCTGGCCCTTGATGTCGTGGGGATAGCCGACCACGGCCGCTTCCGACACGGCCTCATGCGCCACCAGCGAACTCTCGACCTCGGCGGTGCCCATGCGGTGGCCGGAGACGTTGATGACGTCGTCGACCCGCCCGGTGATCCAGTAATAGCCGTCGGCGTCGCGGCGGCAGCCGTCGCCGGTGAAGTATTTTCCCTTGTAGGTGGTGAAATAGGTCTGCTCGAAGCGGGCGTGGTCGCCATAGACCGTGCGCATCTGGCCCGGCCAGGATCTGGCGATGCACAGATTGCCGGTGCATTCGCCTTCCAGCACCGTGCCATCGGCGTCGACGATTTCGGGGACCACGCCGAAGAACGGCCGCGTCGCCGAGCCCGGCTTGAGTTTGGTGGCGCCCGGCAGCGGCGTGATCAGGATGCCGCCGGTCTCGGTCTGCCACCAGGTGTCGACGATCGGGCAGCGCTGGTCGCCGACCACGCGATAATACCATTCCCACGCTTCCGGATTGATCGGCTCGCCGACGCTGCCGAGCAGCCGCAGCGACGTGCGCGAGGTCTTCTTCACCGGCGCGTCGCCACCCTGCATCAGCGCGCGGATCGCGGTCGGCGCGGTATAGAAGATGTTGACCTTGTGCTTGTCGACCACGTTCCAGAACCGCGAATTGTCGGGATAATTCGGCACGCCTTCGAACATCAGGGTGGTGGCGCCGTTGGCCAGCGGCCCATAGAGAATATAGCTGTGGCCGGTGACCCAGCCGACGTCGGCGGTGCACCAGTAGATGTCACCGTCGTGATAGTCGAACACGTATTGATGCGTCATCGCGGCGAACACCAGATAGCCGCCCGAGGTGTGCAGCACGCCTTTCGGCTGGCCGGTCGAACCCGAGGTGTAGAGGATGAACAGCGGATCCTCCGCGTGCATGTGCTCGCACGGACATTCCGTCGTCACCATCTTCGCGGCGTCGTGATACCAGAAGTCGCGGCTGGGATTCATGTCGACGGCGGCGCCGGTGCGCTTGACCACGACCACCCAGTCGACGCCGCCGCTCTTGGCGATCGCCGCATCGACATTGGCTTTCAGGGGCACTTTCCTGCCGCCGCGCAGCCCCTCGTCGGCGGTGATGACCACCTTGGACTGGCAGTCGGTGATGCGCTGGGCGAGACTGTCCGGCGAGAAGCCGGCGAACACCACCGAATGAATCGCGCCGATCCGCGCGCAGGCCAGCATCGCATAGGCGGCCTCCGGGATCATCGGCAGATAGATCGTGACGCGGTCGCCCTTTTTGACGTTGCGGGTGCGCAGGATGTTGGCCATCTTGCACACCTCGTCATGCAACTGGCGATAGGTGATGTGCTTCGATTGCGAGGGATCGTCGCCCTCCCAGATGATGGCGGTCTGGTCGCCGCGCCTGGCGAGATGCCGGTCGATGCAGTTCCAGGCGACGTTCAGCTCGCCGTCCTCGAACCATTTGATCGAGATGTTGCCGGGGGCAAAGGAGGCGTTCTCGACCTTGGTGAAGGGCTTGATCCAGTCGACGCGCCTCGCCTGTTCGCCCCAGAATCCGTTGGGGTCGCGGACCGAGCGCGCATACATCTCGCGGTATTTGGCGTCATCGACGAAGGCCCGCTTGGCCCATTCCGCGGATACGTCATAGATTTTCTCGGACATCGTCCCCTCCACTCGCTGCGGAACCGCGTACACGGCCCGCAAGCCGTCCTGATTGTTGCCGCGATTATGCGTCGCCCGACCGCGCCCGGACAAGCGCAAGCACCTTGGACCTTGGTCGGTTCCGTCGACCGGGTCCCTTGTCGGCCCGGCCCGCCCGGCCCCCTTTCTCCTGACCCGCCGATCACGAAGGCGTTTTGACGCATCTCAAAATCAACGTTATCGGGCGAATGGGAGCCATGAACGGTATCTGGAAACCATCAAGCTTCGATTCCGGACTCGCAAAGGACTCGGTTACCCCCTAAATGGCCACCCCGGAGGCGGTATGGCCCTTCCGGAACCGCGCCCAAGAGACGGCATTAGCCGATAACAGCGGAGCAAGGCGTCGATAGTCATGATGGATCAGCAGAATTATGAGGCTCCGCGGCCCGTTTCCGCCGATCCGGCCGTTGCCCTGGCGGAAGCTTTGGGTCAATTGCCCAAGGGCCGCCCCGCCGCAAAGCCAAATATCGCCGCCAGGACCTCCGTCGAATCTCTCGCCAGCGAACACGGCCTGACGCTCGGCGATCAGAACGAACTGACGATCCGCCGGATCAAGCGCGGCAAAGCCTATTCATTTGTTCGCGCCAATGGCACGTCGATCCGCCATGCCGGTACCATCCGGCGCCTGAACGCGATGGCGGTGCCGCCGGCCTATCAGGAAGTCCGCTACTCGCCCGACCCGAATTCGCATTTGCAGGCGGTCGGCCGCGATGCCGCGGGCCGGCTGCAATACCGCTATCACGCCGACTGGGAGAAGGTCCGTGAGCACCGCAAGGCGCATCGCCTGGCGAAACTGGTCGCGGCGCTGCCAAAGATCCGGCGTAACGTTTCGATGCATCTGTCGGGCGACCAGCCTACCCGCGAATTCGCGCTTTCGACGGTGATCGAACTGATCGCGCGCACCGCGATCCGTCCCGGCAACGAATCCTATGCCCGCCTCAACGGCACCCGCGGCGCCACCACGCT
>NZ_JBAVNZ010000444.1:0-2116 GCF_049691595.1 Bradyrhizobium sp. | reverse complement strand
CCGACGCATCTCTTTCTGACCCTGGCTGCGTGAAAAGAACGAGTCTGCTATGATTTGCCTCGCGATTTGCGGGGGCAATCAATGAAGCGGTTTATCGAAGGGGCTGATCGTAGTCAGTCCACGTTGTTGCCGGAAAGCCTCGACGATTGGATCGATGAGAGCAATCCTGTTCGGGTGGTCGATGCCTTCGTGAATGAGCTCAAGCTCGTCGAATTGGGCTTCGCGGATGTTGAGCCGGCCGTCACCGGGCGGCCCGGTTATCATCCCTCAGCGCTGCTCAAGCTCTACATCTACGGCTATCTCAATCGCATCCAGTCGAGCCGACGCCTGGAGCGCGAAGCGCGCCGCAACCTCGAAGTGATCTGGCTTCTCCGGCGGCTTTCGCCCGACGACAAGACGATCGCCGACTTTCGCCGCGACAACGGCTCCGCCATCAAGAAGGTGTGCGCGAAGTTCGTAGAGCTGTGCCGGCAGATGGGCTTGCTGACGAAGGCGAGCGTCGCCATCGACGGATCAAAGTTCAAGGCAGTCAACACGCGCGACAAGAACTTCACCAAGGGCAAGGTGGAGCGCCGTCGCCAGCAGTTGGAGGAGAGCGTGTCGCGTTATCTCGCGCAGCTCGACACCGCGGACCTGCAGGAGCCGTCCGAGGCGCTCGCTGCAAAGGCGACGCATCTGAAGGAAAAACTAGCCAAGCTCGCGAGCGAGATGCAGAAACTCGAAGTCCACGAACAGGCGATGCTCGCGTCACCGGATCAGCAGATCTCGCTGACCGATCCCGACAGCCGGTCCATGGCGACAAGCGGGCGCGGCTCAGGCGTTGTAGGCTACAACGTCCAGACTGTCGTCGACACTGAGCATCATCTCATCATCGCGCACGAAGTGACGAATAGCGGCTCTGATCGGGCACAACTCGCCAACATGGGCAAGCAGGCCAAGGCCGTGCTCTGTATCGACAAACTCGAAGCCGTCGCGGATCGCGGCTACTACACGGGCGAGGAGATCAAGGCCTGCGCCGATGCCAATATCGCTGTGACACTGCCGAAGCCGAACACGACAGGCATGGAGGCGAAGGGCAAGTTCGGCAAGCACGACTTCGCATACTTGGCCGACCAGGATGTGTATCGCTGCCCGGCTGGCCAGCTGCTGGCGTATTGGCTTACGACGGTAGATGGCGAACGCACCATTCGGCGCTACGCCACGAAAGCATGTGGAAGCTGCCCACTGAAGGCGCGCTGCACCACGGCCAAGAACCGCGTCATCTCCCGTTGGGAGCACGAGCACGTCATGGATGATGCCCAGAGGCGGCTCGACGCCGATCCTCAGGCGATGCGCCGCCGCCGAGAGACAGTCGAGCATCCGTTCGGAACATTGAAGATGCGCATGGGCGCGACGCACTTCCTCATGAAGCGTCTGCCGAAGGTCGCCACCGAGATGGCGCTGCACGTGCTTGCCTATAATCTCACGCGCGTCATGAACATCATGGGCGTGCAGCCGCTCATCGCGGCGATGAAGACATGAGGCAGTGCGTAATTGCGCACGCGTTTTCGGCTACATCGCATTGATCGCGGCGTCTCAGGATGCCTTTGCACGCAATCAAAGAACCGCCAGCGGAAAAAATATGCTACTTTCCCGCTAAGTCGGCTCCAGATGCCCGGCTAACACCACCCCGTAGCGTTTTCACGCAACCAAGACCCAGAGGAGACGAAGGTCCAAGGCAATGCCAGGGTTCAAGGCACGGCAGCATTCTTGAGAAGCGGACGAAACTGTACCAGCGCTGTCGCTGACGTGGGCTGCCAGTGGGGAACTGATAAATTCAATGAGGCAAGAACGGCGCGTCGTGTTCAAATGAGAGATAAAGAAACACGCCGTAATCGGTATTGCCGTTCTCAAAGCGGATGGGAGCGGCTCCGCCGATCACAACTTGGGTGCCACCCTCTAGATTGAGGGCAAAGCGTGCGCCGGGAGAAATCGTGAAGGCAGAACTGTTTTCGATTTGCCCGAGCCCATTGACGCTTTCGTTCCACTCTTCGAGACCTTCGAGCATGAAATTAAAGTCCCGGCTGACGGCATAGATGACACTGCCGCCCAGGGCGTAGCTTGTGGGGCTTTGGCC
>NZ_JBAVNZ010000443.1:0-5427 GCF_049691595.1 Bradyrhizobium sp. | reverse complement strand
GGTTCGACGAAAAATGGCGCCCGACATTCGACGGTCCCGAATGGAAAAAGACGCTCGACACCTATCTCGACCTGATGAAAACATCCGGTCCTCCGGGCGCCTCGTCCAACGGATTCAATGAGAACCTTGCCTTGTTCCAGTCGGGCAAGTGCGGCATGTGGATCGACGCAACGGTCGCGGCGTCGTTCGTTTCGGATCCGAAAGCGTCGAAAGTCGCCGACAAGGTCGCTTACGCGCCGGCGCCCTGCGGTTCGACCTGCAAGAATGCCAACTGGCTCTGGGCCTGGTCCCTCGGCATCCCCGCCGGCTCCAAGAAGGCGGACGCCGCGGCGAAGTTCATCGCCTGGGCGACCAGCAAGGAATACACCGCCCTGGTCGCATCGAAGGAAGGCTGGGCCAACGTACCGCCAGGCACCCGCAAGTCGCTCTACGCCAATCCCGACTACAAGAAGGCCGCGCCTTTCGCCGCGATGACGCTTCAAGCCATCGACTCCGCGGATCCGAGCGTCAATGGCAACGACAAGCCGAAGCCCTATGTCGGCGTCCAGTTCGCCGCCATTCCCGAGTTTCAGGGCCTGGGAACCGCGGTCGGGCAGCAGTTCGCGGCCGCTCTGGCCGGGACTTCGACGGCCGATCAGGCGCTCAAGAGCGCGCAGGCGCTGACGATGCGCGAGATGACCAAGGCCGGCTACGTCAAGTAGCCCAGTCGGCGGTCGCCCGTTTTCCGCGGGCGGCCGCCTCGCGCGATCGCAGAATGCGTTTTCGAGGATTTCGTCATGGCGACGCTCCATACCCGCGCCGCGGCGCGTTTGATGATGGCGCCCTCGGTCATCCTGCTCTTCGTGTGGATGATCGTGCCGCTGGCGATGACCCTCTATTTCTCGCTGCTGCACTACAATCTCCTGATGCCCGGCACCGAGAGTTTCATCGGGCTTCAGAATTATTTCTACTTCCTGACCGACCCGGCGTTCCTCGAAGCAATCGGCAATACGCTCGCGCTTGTCGGCGGCGTCCTGCTGATTACCGTGATCGGCGGAATCCTTCTCGCACTGCTGCTTGACCAGCCGTTTGCAGGGCAAGGCGTCGTTCGCCTGCTCGTGATCGCGCCGTTCTTCGTCATGCCGACCGTGACGGCGCTGGTGTGGAAGAACATGTTCATGCATCCGGTCTACGGCCTGTTCGCGTGGATCGCGCGCGGGTTGGGGCTCGAACCGATCGACTGGTTTGCGCATCTTCCCTTGTTCTCGATCGTTTTGATCGTCGCATGGCAGTGGCTGCCGTTCGCGACGCTGATCCTTCTGACCGCGCTGCAGTCGCTCGACGAGGAGCAGAAGGAGGCCGCGGAGATGGACGGCGCGCGCGGCGTATCGCTGTTCGTCAACATCATCCTGCCGCATCTGGCGCGCGCGATCGCCGTCGTCATCCTGATCGAAACGATCTACCTGCTGTCGGTGTTCGCGGAGATCCTGATTACGACGGGCGGCGGTCCCGGCACGCAGAGCACCAATATCACCTATCTCGTCTACGCCCAGGCGCTGCTGCAATACGATATTGGCGGCGCGTCGGCGGGGGGCATCGTCGCCGTCGTGATCGCCAATGTCGTCGCCTTGTTCCTCGTTCGCCTCATCGGCAAGAATCTGGACGCCTGAGATGGCCCGTAGACCCTCGAACCGCCGCCGCGCGCTCGTCACGATCGTTGGCTGGACCGTCGGCCTGTTGATCTTCTTTCCGATCCTGTGGACGTTCCTGACCAGCTTCAAGGCCGAGGGCGACGCCATCGCCTCGCCGCCGACATTTCTGTTCTTCGACTGGACGCTCGAGAACTACGCGGAAGTGCAGAGCCGCTCGAACTATCTCAAGCATGTCCTCAATTCGGTGACGGTCGCATTCGGATCGACATTTCTGGCAATCCTCGTCGCCGTGCCCGCTGCCTGGGCGATGGCCTTCGCACCGACGAAGCGGACGCGGGACATTCTGATGTGGATGCTGTCGACCAAGATGATGCCGCCGGTCGGCGCCTTGATCCCGATCTATCTGCTGTTTCGCGACGGGGGCCTACTCGATTCGCTGCCTGGCCTGGTCTGCGTGCTGATGCTGATCAATCTGCCGATCGTGGTTTGGATGCTTTATACTTATTTCAGGGAAATTCCCGGCGACATTCTCGAAGCGGCGCGGATGGACGGCGCCTCGCTCGGGAAGGAAATCATCTATGTCCTCGCGCCGATGGCCTTGCCGGGCATTGCCTCGACATTGCTGCTCAACATCATACTCGCCTGGAACGAGGCCTTCTGGACGCTCAACCTTACGGCGGCGAATGCGGCGCCGCTCACCGCCTTCATCGCCTCCTATTCGAGTCCCGAAGGACTGTTCTGGGCCAAACTCTCGGCCGCATCCACCCTCGCCATCGCGCCGATCCTGCTTCTTGGCTGGTTCTCGCAGCGCCAGCTCGTGCGCGGGTTGACGTTCGGCGCCGTCAAATAGTCGCGAGAAAACATGGGCAGCATCGCACTCGAAAGCGTTTCCAAGGAATTCGGCGGCATCACCGTCATTCCCGGCCTCGATCTTGCGATTTCCGATGGCGAGTTCGTGGTTTTCGTCGGACCGTCCGGTTGCGGGAAGTCGACGCTGCTGCGCCTGATCGCGGGGCTGGAAGACACCAGCGGCGGACGCATTCTGATAGATGGCGCCGACATGACTCGCACGCCGCCGTCGCAACGCCAGTTGTCGATGGTTTTCCAGTCCTATGCGCTCTACCCGCACATGAGCGTTTACGGCAACATCGCATTTCCACTCCGGATGGCCGGCCGTGACAAGGCTTCGATCGACAGGAAGGTACGCGACGCGGCGGCCACCCTCAACCTCACCGACTATCTCGAGCGCAAGCCGCGGCAGCTCTCCGGCGGTCAACGCCAGCGTGTCGCGATCGGGCGCGCGATCGTCCGCGAGCCCAAGGCGTTCCTGTTTGACGAGCCGCTCTCGAATCTCGACGCGGCGCTGCGCGTGAACATGCGGCTCGAGATCAGCGAACTGCATCAGTCGCTGAAGACGACGATGATCTACGTCACGCACGATCAGGTCGAAGCCATGACGATGGCCGACAAGATCGTGGTTCTGAACAAGGGCAACATCGAACAGGTCGGCTCGCCGCTCGATCTATATCGGGCACCTGCCAACAGATTCGTCGCGGGCTTCATCGGATCGCCACGCATGAATTTCATCGACGGCGCCGAGGCGCAAAAGCATGGCGCCGCAGCGATCGGCGTCAGGCCGGAGCATCTTCATCTGTCGCCAACGGAAGGCTCCTGGCGCGGCAAGGTGGACCTGTCCGAGCATCTCGGTTCAGACACCTTCCTGCATATCGATGTCTCCGGAATCGGCCGGATCACCGCGCGAACCACCGGCGAGTTCTCGGCCGAAAGGGGCGCACCGATTTTTCTCACGCCCGACCAGACGAAGCTCCACCGCTTCGACGTCACCGGCAAGGCCATTCCATGAGACGCCTTGAAGGCAAGTCCGCGCTGATCACCGGTTCTGCGCGCGGCATCGGCCGCGCCTTCGCCGAGGCCTATGTGCGGGAAGGCGCCGCCGTGGCGATCGCCGACATCGACCTTGCGCGCGCGACGACCACCGCCGGCGCCATCGGCGCTTCCGCCTATGCGGTGCATCTCGATGTGACGAACCAGGGTTCAATCGATGCCGCGGTCGCCGCGGTCGAGGCCAAGGCAGGAGGGATCGATATTCTCGTCAACAACGCCGCCCTGTTCGACGCGGCTCCGATCGTCGATATTTCCAGAGCAAGTTTCGACCGCCTGTTCGCGATCAATGTCGGCGGGGTGCTGTTCATGTTGCAGGCGGTCGCGAAATCCATGATCGCGCGCGGCAAGGGCGGTAAGATAATCAATATGGCCAGTCAGGCCGGTCGCCGCGGCGAGGCGCTGGTCGCGGTCTACTGCGCGACCAAGGCGGCCGTCATCAGTCTCACTCAATCCGCCGGGCTGGATCTTGTTCGCCATCGCATCAATGTGAACGCCATCGCGCCCGGCGTCGTCGATGGCGAACACTGGGATAGCGTCGACGCCCTGTTCGCCAAATACGAGAATCGCCCCCGCGGCGAGAAGAAGCGCCTGGTCGGCGAAGCCGTTCCCTATGGTCGCATCGGCCGCGCGGAGGATCTATCGGGCATGGCCATTTTCCTCGCCAGTGCCGAGAGCGATTACATCGTCGCCCAGACCTACAATGTCGACGGCGGCAATTGGATGAGCTGAAAGGATGAAATGATGTATCTCGAAAAGCTGAGGCTCGACGGGCGCGTCGCCGTCGTTACTGGCGGCGGTCAGGGCATTGGCGCCGCCTGTGCGCGCGCATTGGGCGAAGCCGGCGCCACGGTCATGGTCGCCGAGCTTCTGCCGGAACGGATCGAGGCAAGCGTTGACTCGCTCCGCCGGTTGCAGATCGACGCGCACGGCATCACGCTCGACGTGACGAAATCGAAAGATGTCGACCGCGTCGCGGATGAAATCGTCGGCCGCCATGGACGCGTCGACATCCTTGTCAACAACGCCGGCGTCGCCATCAGCGACGTGCGCGCCGAAGACACCAGCGACGAACATTGGCGGCTCCACATGGATGTCAATATCGACGGCCTGTTCTGGTGCTGCCGCGCATTCGGGCGCAAGATGCTTGCGAGAGGCGGCGGCTCGATCGTCAATATCGGTTCGATGTCAGGACTTATCGTCAACAAGCCGCAACCGCAATCGTTCTACAATGCCTCGAAGGCCGCCGTCCATCAGCTCACGCGATCGCTGGCGGCGGAGTGGGGTCAGCGCGGCGTACGCGTCAACGCAGTCGCTCCGACCTATATCGAAACGCCCCTGACTTCTTTCGGCATCAAGGAGAATCCGGACATGTACAAGGTATGGCTCGAGATGACGCCGATGGGTCGCGTTGGGCAGCCGGAAGAGGTCGCCTCGGTGGTGCACTTCCTTGCCTCGGATGCCGCAAGCCTGATGACGGGTGCGATCGTGTCCGTCGACGGTGGATATACGTGCTGGTGATCCGGGTCGGGTGGCCGGCGCCGGGATGTTCGTGAAGCCGAAACTGATTATTTTCGATTGCGACGGCGTGCTGGTTGATAGCGAGCTGATTTCGGCCGAGGTCTGTATCGAGACGCTCGGCGAGGCAGGCATCACAATCCGCCTGGAAGAGGTCTATGAGCGATTTCTGGGACGCAGTCTGGTGTCGATGTCATCGATTCTGGCCGACACCCTCGGCAAGACGATCGGCGATGATGCGCTCAAAATCATGCGCGAAAGGCTCTACGACCGGTTTCGACGACAACTGAAGCCGATCCCCCATGTCGCCGACACGCTCGACGCGCTCGATATTCCGTTCTGCGTCGCATCGTCGAGCCAACCCGAGCGCATTCGC
>NZ_JBAVNZ010000442.1:0-12967 GCF_049691595.1 Bradyrhizobium sp. | reverse complement strand
CCACCATCCTGCTGTTGCGCGATGCCGCGGCCGTTCGCGAGATCGAAGTGTTCATGATGGTCCGCCATTATGAGATCGATTTCAATTCCGGCGCGCTGGTGTTTCCCGGCGGCAGCGTCGACACGGGCGACAAGGAGATCATCGCGAGGTCGGAGCTTTATTCGGGCGGCGAGGGACTCGACGAGAGCTCCTTGAGTTTCCGCATCGCCGCGATCCGCGAAACTTTTGAGGAAAGCGGAATCTTGCTGGCGCGGCCGCAGGGATCGAAGTCGCTGATCGATGCCAGGCGGGCCGGCGAGATCGAGACGGCCCATCGCGCCGCGCTGTGCGAGGGCAAGACCAGCTTCCTGACGGTTCTGACCGATAACGGCCTGCTGCTGGCGCTGGACGAACTCGTTCCCTATGCGCACTGGATCACGCCGGAAGGCATGCCGAAGCGCTTTGACACCTGGTTCTTCCTCGCCGCGGCACCACCCGAGCAGCTCGGCGCCCATGACGGCAAGGAATCCACCGACTCGATCTGGCTGTCGCCGCGCGAGGCGCTGGAGGGCGGCGAGACCGGCCGCTTCAAGCTGCCGTTCCCGACCACCCGCAACCTGATCAAGCTCGGCAAGCAACCGGACGTGACGGCCGCGCTCGACGACAGCCGGGGCAAGCCGGTCGTCACCGTGATGCCGGTGATGACCAGGGCCAATGGCGGCCGTCAGCTTCGTATCCCGCGCGAAGCCGGCTATGACGGCGAGGTGTTCGAGGTCGGTGCGCTGGGTTGATGTTCCTCGGACGCTGCGGAACATCCCTTGCTGTGGCTGGAGATTGTCGGCATCCTGCGGTCCGATCTCGGGCTTTCCAGGCCCGCAAGAAGCGGTCAGGGCGGGACGAAACCATGAAATTGGGTATCGGCGCGATCGTCGGCGCGTGGCTTGCATTTCTCGCCGTACCGCACGCGGCGCTCGCGCAGGAAAACTTCCCGAACCGACCGATCCGCATCGTCATTCCCTATTCGCCGGGCAGCGTCGCCGACGTGTTCGCGCGCATCATCGCGCAGAACATGGCCGAGCAGTGGAAGGGATCGATTGTTGTCGAATCCAAATCCGGCGCCAACGGCTCGATCGCCGCCGAGGAAGTCGCGCGCGCAGCGCCCGACGGCTACACATGGCTGCTGGTGACGACATTCTTTGCCGCAAGTCCAGCGCTGAACGCCCAGCTGCGCTGGGACCCTGTTCGGGATTTCATCGCGGTCGGGCAGATATGCCGTGCCCCGAACTTTTTCATCGTCCCCACCACGCTGCCGGTGAAGACCGTCGCCGAATATGTCGCGCTCGCCAGGGCAAAGCCGGGCGCGCTGAATTACAGCCACCCGGGCAAGGGTTCGACCGGCCACCTTGGCTTCGAACTGTTCAAGCGGCTCGCCGGAATCGACGTCACCGGCATCGGCTATCGCGGGTATCCGCAGATGGTGCCGGATATCACCAGCGGCCTGATCACCTCGACCTTCCTGTCCGCCAACCAGGCGTTGGCGCAGGTGCAGACCGGCGCGATCCGGATCATCGGGGCGATCAGCGATGGGCGCTCGAAATATTTTCCCGATGTACCGACCATGGCCGAGCAGGGGTTTGCCGAGGCGCAGGTGACGCCGTGGTTCGGCGTCGTGGTGCCGGCGGCGACCCCGCAGCCGGTTGTCGAGCGCATCAGCAAGGCGCTGGAAGCGGCGCTGGCGACGCCCGATATCCGGCAGAAGCTCGACGTGGCCGGCTGCGAGGCCATCAGCGCGCCGCTCGGCCAGTTCTCCGATATCATCAAGGCCGACGTCGCGGTATGGGCCAGGGTCGTCAGGGAGGCCGGCATCACCGCCGACTGAGCCCCCGCAGGCGACACTTCAGCGATTTCGAGTTTGGCGGCAATGGCCGCCCAATTTGGTCACCGGACCGCACGGTCATGATTTTCGGTATGTTCCCCCAGACCCGGAATACGTCGTATATTGCGGCGGTTTGCAGCCTGGCCTTAAGCAATATGACCTCTGAATCGCCGCCGAATCCAAAGATGACCCGATCGTTCTCGCTTTCGATCGGGCAGTTGACGTTCGGCAGCTTTCTGCTGGTGCTGGCGGTGATCATCTTCACCTCGACGGCCAGCGTCATCGCCATCCGCCATATCGATTCGACCTTCGCGGAGCTGCAGCGGCTGCAGGCCGTCGGCGACCTCGCCGAGGACATCGACCGTCGGATGAACGAATTGCGGCTCGCGGCCCGCGATTTCGTCACCGAACCAGGCAGCCAGTCGATCCAGGTCGGCGAGGCCGCCACCGCCTTGAGCGAGGTGCTGAAGAAGACCCGGCTTGGGCTTGCGCCCGAGCAGCGGGACATGATCGACGGCGTCACCGAGCGCCTGTCGACCTACCGCGGCGGTATCGAGCGCATTTCCGCGCTGCTCAATCGCCGCGCCGATCTGATCGTGGCGCTGCCGCCGCTGCGCGGCCGGTTCAACCAGGCGGTTGCCGACAGTCCTGACCCGGTCGTTGCCTCGACGCTGTCGGAGATCCAGAGCCGCATCACCACGGCGCTACTCGCGCATAATCCGTCCGCCGCCGAGCAGGCCGCGCAAAGCATGCGCAGGATGACGATTTCGGATTCCAGGCTGCGCGACGCGGTCGATGCCTACGCCGACGCCATCAACGCGATCTCTCTCGGCGAACGGCAGATCGCCGATATCGACAAGGAGGTTCTCGGCGCCGAGGGACGCCTGATCCAGCGCGTCACCGAACTGCTGCGCGACGTCAGCGCGCGCCGCGGCCATATTCTCTCCAGCGATTTTGCCAGGACGCTGACGGAGGCGAAATGGCAGAGCATCGTGCTCGGCACCGCCGGCGTGCTGATCGGGCTTTTCGCGGCGCTGCTGGTGGTGCGTCGGACGGTGCGGCCGCTGGCAGCGATCGCGAGCTCGATCCGTACGGTGGCGGGCGGGGACAAGAATGCGCCGATCCCGGCGACCGACGTCGATAACGAGATCGGCGATATCGCGCGCGCCGCCGAAGTGTTCCGGCAGACCTTGTTCGACGCCGACGCCGCGCGCGAGGCCGCGGTGCATGCCCTGGCGGAACAACGCCTCGCCGAGGAGAGCTATCGAAAACTGTTCGAAGCCTCGGTCGACGGAATCTATGTGACGACGCCGGCCGGGGCGCTGCTCAACGCCAACCCGGCGCTGGCGCGGATGATGGGTTATGCCACCCCGCAGGACCTGATCGACGGCATCGGCGACGTCGGCGAGAATCTCTATGTGCATCCGGCGGCGCGAGCTGAATATCGGTCGCGGATGCAGCGCGACGGCATGGTCCGCGAGTTCGAATACCAGGTGCGGGCGCGCGACGGTGCGCTACTCTGGCTGTCGGACAGCGCAACCGCCGTGCGCAACGACGCCGGCGAGATGATCCGCTACGAAGGCACGGTGCGCGATATCACCGACCAGAAGCGCGCCGAGGACGCCATCGCCGAAGGCCGCCGGCTGCTGCAGATGGTGATCGATACGGTGCCCGCGGTCATCAACGTCAAGGACAGGGAGCTGCGATATGTGCTGATGAACCGCTACATGGCCGGCATTTTCGGCGTCCAACCCGGCGACGCGATCGGCCGCACCACGTCGGAACTGATGTCGCGCTACGGCGCGCAAAAAACCGACGACAACGACAAGCGGGTGCTGGCGAGCCGCAAGCAACTCGGATTCTACGAAGAGGAATATATCGATGCATCAGGCCAGATGCGGCAATGGCTGGTCAACAAGCAGCCGATCCTGGATGCCGACGGCGAGATCGAAAACATCGTCACCGTTGCGCTCGACATCGGCGACCGCAAGCGCGGCGAACTGGAGATGCGCAAAGCGCGCGATGCCGCCGAAGCGGCGCTGCGCAATCTGCGGGAGACGCAGAATTCGCTGATCGAGGCGGAAAAGCTCGCCGCGCTCGGCCGGCTGGTCGCGGGCGTCGCCCATGAGGTCAACAATCCCGTCGGCATCAGCCTGACCGTGGCCTCGGCGCTGGAGCGCAAGACCGCGATCTTCGCCGCCGAGGTCGCGCGCGGCGATCTCCGGCGGTCCCGTCTGAACGAGTATCTGGAGACCAGCCGCGATGCGTCGTCGCAGCTCGTCGCCAATCTCAATCGCGCGGCCGAGCTGATCACCTCGTTCAAGCAGGTTGCCGCCGATCGCAACTATTCCGATCAGCGCAGCTTCGATCTCGGCGATCTCACCGAGCAGGTGGTGATGAGCCTGCGGCCCGGTTTGCGAAAACACAATCTGACGCTCAACGTCGACTGCCAGCCCAACCTGATGATGAACTCCTATCCCGGGCCCTATGGACAGGTGCTGACGAACCTGTTCCTCAATGCGGTCGCGCATGCCTTTCCGGATGGCAAGCCCGGCACGGTCGATATCCAGGTGCGGGCGTCGGGCACGGACAATGTCGAGATCATCTTTTCCGACAACGGCTGCGGCATGAGCCTCGACGTGCGCCGCCGCGCCTTCGATCCGTTCTTCACGACGCGACGCGACCAGGGCGGCACCGGGCTCGGCCTGCACATCGTCTACAGCATCGTCACCACGCGTCTCGGCGGTCGTCTCGACCTCGATTCCCAGCCGGGCGGCGGCACCCGGATCCAGATGATCCTGCCGCGCGTCGCGCCGCTGGAGCAGGCGGCGGAGTAGCCATAGCGTTTTCGAGCGAAGTGGAGACCGGTTCGCGTGAAGAAAACGCGTCAAAACCAAGGGTCATTTAATCAGTTAGTGTCCGCCAATTTCCGTAACGTCGCACCAAAGATCTGGCTGGCCTTGCCGACCAGCGCGGTGCCGTTCATGGTCGCCTGCGTATCGGTGAAGGTGCCGGTGACGCCGATGCCGACCGGGCTCGGCCCGCCGAACAGCGGGTTGGCATCGGGGCTCGAGGTGTGGCGCTGGACCAGAACCTCGCCCTTGAAGGTGTTGTCCTTCACGGTGTAGGTGCCGGTGTAGAACAGATAGGCGTCGCCGCCGAGGATCTGGCCGTCCCGGAACAGAATTACGCCGCTGCCCTTGCCGACGCGTCCATCCAGCAGGGTGACGTGGATCGAATACAGTCCGTTCTTCATGACGTCCCGATGCCGGGCCTCCGCGCCTGCGGAAACCGGTCCTTCGTTATGCCAAAGCTCGGCACCCCGCGCAACGCGGCAGGTTGGCCATGGCGCCGATCCGCGGCTATCCCGGTCCGACCATCCGCTGCAGCATGACGTTGTGCTACCTGCTTGTCGCGGTGACGCCCTCACGCATATTTCTTGTCGCGCTCCAACAGCTCGACCGAGATATCCTGCGGCCCGCGGATGAAGCAGATGCGCACGCCGGGCCGGATCGTGGTCGGCTCCCGTGTGAACTCGACGCCCTTGGCCTTGATCTCGGCGGCCACCACATCGATGTCCTTCACCGTCAGGCCGAAATGATCGAGCCCCTGGTAGGGCGTCACCGGTGGCGTGTTGACGCCATCGCCTGGTGTGACCGGGGCGATGAACACATTGGCGCCGCCGAGCTTGACGTCGATCCGGTCCGGGCCGCGGACGATCTCGCCGCCCAGAATATCTTCCAGCCAGGCCGCCGTCGCCTCGGGGTCGGGGCTGCGCAGATGGATATGGTCCCAGGTCACTGTCGGCATCTTGGTCTCCCCTCGATTTCTGCTGTTGCGGCGTTATCGGCGGCGGCAGTCTAGCCGAGCGAATATCCAAAATTCCATCCTGTCGTGGCTGCCACCGCCGCAATCTCGCCAGAGCCGCATGAAACCATTTCGGTGGGGCGAATAGAGACGGAATGGCGGTACCGTGCCGCGGCAGTCGTGACGGAAGCCGTACGGTGTATCGCCGGAGCGGCTTTTTTCGTGGTCGGGTTTGTTGGCCGCGCAGCCGGAATGGGTGGCGGCCGGCGGAGGATACCGGGATGACGATCGGCGGGGGTTCGGTTGTAGCGTCCAAGGCGCGCCTCGCAGGGTGGCCTGCCGTCGCTTTGACCGCCATCGGCGGCGCGGCATGGCTGATGGTTTCGGAGCCGGGCGGTGCCGAGGACCAAGCCACCCCTCCATCCCTTGTCAGCCCGGCGCAGCCGGCTACTCCCGGCGGTACTGCTACGCCTGCTGCGGTCGCGACGGCGGCAACGACGCCTCCCGAACCAGCGGCAGCCGAGAAGTTGCCGATCGATGGCCTGAAGATTTCCTCGCAGTCGTGGCGGCGGGGCGGGCTGGGCTCAAAGGCGCTGGTCACCCTGACGCTTCGCAACGGCAACGAGTATGCGGTCAAGGATATCGAAATCGCCTGCGCCTTTGCCCGCCGCGACGGCAGCCACCTGACCGCTCGAAGCCGCGTGATCGGCGACACCATCGGCATGAAGAGCAGGAAGACCTACGCCCGCATGCTGATCGGATTCGTCAACGTCAATGCCAGCAAGGCGAAATGCTCGGTGGTGGCGGCTAACCGGAGCTAGAGCGTTTTCGGGCGAAAGCCCGCCCTGCACCCCGATTGCGTGGGGGATGCCGGTTGGTGCGACCGAATCCGTGTCAGGACCAAAAAGTCCCGTTCGTACCCGGAAATGTGATTGCCGCGGTTGAACCTTGGCATCTGCCTCGGGAACCAATTGCCAGATCGCCCGTTGGGCGAATGAGCCGCGCCAATGCGCGGCAGGAAGCGATACCAATGCCCGTGGCGCGATATTTCCTGTTGGTCGGCGGTGTTCTGCTCGCGCTGCTGTTTCTCATCGATGCCTTTGCGCCGCAGCAAATGGCGGTAGCCGACCATGCCGCCCCCTCGATCAGCAAGTCGACGGTACGCATCGCGTCCGACCAGAAATGGCCGGAGCGCGTGGTCTATGACACCAGCCTTCCCACCATCGTTCCGCCGGCCGCGACCGTCCAGGCCGCCGTGGCGCCACCGCAGGCTGCCGAGGTCACGGCGCAGGCCCGCGCGCGCGACAGCTTTGCCCAGTTCGTTCCCGCAGAGCCCAGGAACGGGGTCAAGAAGCCCGAGCCGCAACCGCCGCGAAAGCGCAAGATCGCCAAGACCCATTCGAACCCGCCGATCCGCGTTGCGCAGCAATCGCATTTTGGCTTTTTCGGTGCGCCGACCTGGAACAACGCCTGGTAAGACCGGATCGTCCGGGTCAACGCGCGTGCCTGCAAGGGGGCGCGGCGCTCGGCTATTGCGGCAGTTTCGGGATCTTGTCCGCGAAGCCGTTGTAGCAGGTCAACCGCTCGTCCTCCTCCTTGACGAAGCGGCAATCGTTGACGCCCTTGGCCGCCGGCGCCTTGGGCTTCGGCTGCGGCGCAAAGATCGCGTCGTAACAGTTCAGCCGTTCCTTGGTCGCGTCATCGATCTCGAGGCAGGCCTGCAGCTTCTGCGCCACCGATTGCGGCTTGGCGGGTGCGGCCGGCTTCTTCTCGGCCGTGCCCTTCGGTTTGACCTGAACCAGCGGGTTGCCGCCGACCAGAGGCGGCGCGGTTTGGGCGAGGGCTGCGGCCGGATACAGGACCGCCAGCGCCAGGATCATCTTTCTCATGTCGTGTGCTTTCGTTCTCGCGGTCGCAACACGGGGCCTTGCATGTTGAAACCAGCCCAAGTCCTTGATGGTGAGTGCCGATTTAGCTGATCTGCCATGGCGGCGGCAACCCTTTATGAGGCGGCATGAGGGGGGCCTCCACCTTGGCTCCAGATGCCCTGGGCAGGCACAAGGCTGGTCGCCCAGAGGCCGAAGCACATTGCGGCACGGCCGACATCAGGTGGCTGGGTCACAAATCGAGATGACGTCGCCAGCCTTGCATGACCGTAGCCAAAGAGAACGACATTCGGGATATTCCTCGTCGAGTATCAATCCTGTGTCGGCCTTGCCGCCGGGATAGTCGACGAACTCGACCAATTTCACGCTCGCCACGAGATCACGTCCGCTGTTGAGGGGAAGCCGCGCTCGCATGCCCCGGGCGCACGACTCCTGAGCGTATCTGCCCCGCCAACACCACGTCACTGCTCGAAATTTCAAAGACACGAGCGATCTCGAAGTGAGCCTGGCCAGCGTTGTTCATGCGCAACGACCTGAAGGAAAACAGGGTATATGGCGAATACGCCACGATTGTTTCCGCATCATGCGCAGTGAAACGACCTTGCGCAAGAGGACCTTGATCGCAACGACCACCGATGCTACGCGCGCAATTTATCGGCCAGCGCCTGCAACGGCACGGAGAAAAGCTATGGCCTCCGCTGGGGTGGCATCGACCACGCATGGTTGGATCGCGCTGTCGTCATAGCTTCCTGCCGATGATCGAACTGAATGAAATCGGACCAAAATACCTGCTGTCGCGTGCGTCGAGCCGATTGTCGCCCATGACGAAGAACTGGTCGGGTGGAACCTTGACTGACGCGTCGGGTGCGCGATCAAGCGGCGACGATTCAAAAGCCACCTCGTATGACACATCGCCATTCTGCTCCCGAAAAACCGTCGTGCCATCCGCAACCTACGGTGCCACGACCCTAAACCAGTCTCGCATGGTCTGCTTGATGCGCTCAAGCTCTTCGACCGGGATGGTGCTCATGTGGCAGATGGTATTGCGCAGATGCACCAGAAGTCGTGCCTCTTGGATGAGGCCCTTGTCACGGATCAGATCGTCAAAGCCCTCTTTCCAGTTTTGATCAATCACTCTGAGGAGCTGTGGAAGGGTCATGAGCGCAGACTTGTCACGCGAGCCGAGCGACATCCAGCTCTTCATTTCCTCCGTCGCTTCGAGCTTGGCGATTTCATCCTGCACGTCCTTGGGCACTTTTTCATACCAGTTTGTCAATTGCCCTTGTTTCGATAGCACCTCGACGACCATATCGCGCAGATACGCCTCAAAAGCGAAGAAGAGCTTATACGGCTCGGACGCTTCGACCGCCTTGCGAACGACATCAGGCGCCAATGTAGCCAGGTCGATCTCTTTCGAGATGAGCAACGACTCCTTGGGCACTACAGTGTCGATTTTGGTAATTGTCTTCTGCCGTTTGCCCGAGCATGACGAACAGCGAGGCGGTGGAATCGAGGCTCATTGGAACGTCTTGCGAACGGCGTTGAAGATGTTGAGGTAGGTTTCCTCGGTGCCATTGGACGGCAACACGACTTGGATGTTGTAGTGAAATTCCGTGCGTAAGCCCTTTACCTTCCGGCCAATGCCGTGATCCTCGCCCTCTGCCTCGGGACTTTCCCTGACATCCTTCTTCTGGTCCTCCTTTGGAACAGACTTGAAATCGCCGAGCTTCGCCACAGCTACGAACGTGTTCGCTATACGAGCCGACATATCCTCATCGGTCCCGGCAACTTGAGACACGAGACTACGCAGCTTATCTCCCGTGTGTTCCCACGCCTTTTCGTCACTATCAAAGAGCGGGCCATATGCCTTTCGCACGCCCTCGGCAATCGCGGTCTTGCGCTGATCCCCCGAGCCCTTTAGGAGGCTGTACTTAGGCGTCGGCTTGTTGGCGGCGTCGATAAAACCAAGGTTGCGCAGAAATGGGATAAGCGGACGGTCGCTCGTTGATTTTAAACCGATCGTATCCTGCAAAAACTGATGGTTGAAGGTCTCCGGAATTCTAGCGGTGGCAATCTTGTCAAATAGCATCTGGACGTTCTTATAACTGCTCAAGTATGGCAACTGGACAGGCATTACAGGCTCCTCAGCGAATCAGATCACCAATCTAGCACGCCCGTCCTTTGTCAATCGCGTTGTAGTTGAGTGTTCCCACGTATCCTCACGCAAAAGCATCCATCACCCGCCTCATTGTGGGATGCTTGCGGTTCTATCTTCACCCGATGCTCGTGAACGGCGCTCTGCAAACGCCGATAGGATCGTTCAAGATTCAATTGAGCACTCGTACAGCGCTTAGAACGCTTCGACAGGCGCACACCCTTAGCCCGCATATCTCACGGATTTAAGCGCATCGGGGCTCCGAATCAGCGAAAGTTGTTTTGCGAGAACGACTTCGTGATGATTCGAGGAGAGCCCCGATGCAGACAGAGTGTACCCCGGATATTTTTGGATTTGAAGCCGTCGAAGGCCGTCAGGTGGTCGCGGCGTTTGACGGTGGGGCGATCACGTCGGACGCGGGCGCGCTGCTGCTCGGCGCGACGGATCGGGCGATCGGAATGGTGGATCGGCTGGCATCGTGCTTTGTCGATCGGCGGTCCCAGGCGCAGGTCGAACATTCGGTGGCGACGCTGGTCGGGCAGCGGATATTCGCCATCGCGCTCGGCTACGAGGACCTCAACGACCATGAGACGCTGCGCCACGATCCGTTGATGGCGGTGCTGGCGGGGAAGCTCGAGGCGCGGCGCGCGGACTGCGCCGCGGTGGCCGGCAAGTCGACGTTGAACCGGCTGGAATTGTCGAAGCCGGAGCCGTCGCGCTACCACAAGATCAGCTATGATGCGCAGGCGGTGGACCGGCTGTTCGTCGATCTGTTTCTCGAGGCGCATCGGACGGCGCCGCGCCAGATTACGCTCGACCTCGATGCCACCGATGATCCGTTGCATGGCGAGCAGGAAGGGCGCTTCTTTCATGGCTACTACAAATCCTATTGTTACCTGCCGCTGTATATTTTTTGCGGGCGGCACCTGCTCTGCGCCAAGCTGCGCCGGGCCAACATCGACGCCAGCGCGGGCTCGGTTGAAGAGGTGGCGCGGATCGTTGCGCAGATCCGCGGGCGCTGGCCCAGGGTGCGCATTCTGCTGCGGGCGGATTCGGGGTTCACACGCGACGAGCTGATGACATGGTGCGAACACAACGACGTCGATTATCTGTTCGGACTGGCCAAGAACGACAGACTGATCACCGAGATCGCAGCCGAGCTTGCCGAGGCGGCCGAGGAGAACCGCCGGAGCGGCAAGCCAGCCCGGCGCTTCAAGGACTTCCGCTACAGGACGCGCAAGAGCTGGAGCCGGGAGCGGCGCGTGGTGGGAAAGGCCGAATGGATGCTTCCCTCCGTCGCCGAGAGTGAGAGCGCGACGAAGCCACGGCGCAAGAAGAAGAAATCCGTCATGGTCGGCGATATCGACCTGGCCACGTTGGAAGGCCGGGCCAATCCGCGCTTCGTCGTCACCTCGCTGTCGGCCGACCAGCACCAGGCCCGCGCGCTCTACGAGAAGCTCTATTGCGCGCGCGGCGAGATGGAAAACCGCATCAAGGAATGTCAGCTCGATCTGTTCGCCGACAGGACCTCTACCCACACCATGCGCGCCAACCAGTTGCGGCTTTGGATGTCCTCGATGGCCTATGTCCTTATCAGCGCGCTGCGCCGCATCGCCCTGGCCACGACCCGCTTCGCCGACGCCACATGCGGCACCATCCGCCTGAAGCTGCTCAAAATCGGCGCCCAGGTCCGCATCAGCGTCCGCCGGATCAAGTTCTCGATGGCATCAGCCTTTCCCTACACCGATGTCTTTCGAACAGCCTGGGCCGCGCTCGACAGCGCGGCCCTCTGAACCCTCGGCCCACCGGAGAACATCCACACCACATGACCCCGAACCAATGCGACCGACCCGCCCAAGCGGACGAGAACCTATGCCCAAATGACCGACGTTGGTTGTGGTTCCGTTGAAGTCAACCCGACCCAGCACTCCACCAAACAGCGTGAGAAATGCGGGTTAGCGGCGCGCGCCCCAATGCGCCTGTGAGCGCCCTGACGCGCACCTTCGCGAGGAACGACGGGGAAGCGGCAAACGATCGTTCACATAACTTATTGATATTATTGGAGTATTTGGCGCGCTCGGAGAGATTCGAACTCCCGACCCTCGGAATCGAAATCCGATGCTCTATCCAGCTGAGCTACGAGCGCCTGCGGCTTGCCCGATTACCAGACTTGGCTGGACCGGACCAGACGTGGATCAGTGGCAGGGGTGGCGGCGGCGGTCCTGGCCGAGATAGCCGGCGGCGCCCTGGGCGCAGTGGTTGGTCGAGGGGCCATCATAATAGGCGAAGCTGCCGGGCAGGGGCCCGGGCCCGTAATTATGGAGATAGCTGATCTGGTAGGGCAGCGGCCAGGTGTGGCGGTGGTAGTGGCGATGATGGCGGGCTTCGGCCAGGCTGGGTGCGATCGCTACGGCTGAAAGTACCGCGGCGGCAACGAGTAACCTTTGTTTGCTCATCTCGAATCTCCGGAAATTCCGCTTGATGCAGCCAATTTCGGCCGATCCGGGTGTCATTTAACGCCGAATCGGGCGAAAAGCTGCGGGAATTCAGCCACACGGCGCCAATTTTTGGCCTTAAGCGATGCTTAACGAAATCCCAACACAGTCCCGCCAGAGTTTTGGGGCTTGGTCCACTTGACGGACCTGCGGTCCCGAGTCCCGATCTGGCTATCCGGTTTCCGACCGATCCATGCGCATCACGCCGCTTGCCTTGTTATTCCCTGTCATTCTGGCCGTGACGCCCGCGCGCGCCGACCTGCACATCACCCGCGACCACGGCGGTTATGTCGAGGAATACAAGGCCAAGTACCAGCGCGTCCGCGAGCGCAAGGAACGCGTCATCATCGACGGCATCTGCAATTCGGCCTGCACGCTGGTGTTCGGCATCGTGCCGATCAACAAGATCTGCGTGACGCCGAAGGCGAGCATCGGCTTCCACCAGGCCTATTACGACAAGGCCTTCACCTTCGGCATCAAGGTCACCAGCCGCGACGGCACCTCGGACCTGATGTCCTATTATCCCGACACGGTGAAGGACTGGATCCGCAGGAATGGCGGGCTCACCCCCGAGATGAAGAAGATCAGGAACGGCGAAGACCTCTGGAAGATCGTCGATCCCTGTCCGGAAGAGTTCTGATTTCGCGCCGGAAAGCTGCGCCCAGACCAAAACGTCACCGCAGTGTAGATCGATTCGTCGCGTCTTGCTTCGCCATCTGATAGCGCGCGGGTGGCCACCGGCGATCGGCCTTGCCGCACGGCCGTTGAT
>NZ_JBAVNZ010000441.1:0-3761 GCF_049691595.1 Bradyrhizobium sp. | reverse complement strand
ACCAGCAGGTCCGCCACGTCCAGAACGATGCCGGCCGCACCGCGATGGACAACATCACCCGCGCCGATCCGGACCGGGTCTGGACCGTGCGCGAGGTCGCCGAACATGTCGGCATCGGCGGCATCGGCCCGGTGGTGGTCGGCACGCCCGAAAAGGTCGCCGACGAGATCGAGGCCTGGTTCGAACAGACCGACGTCGACGGCCTCAACGTCGCGTTCGCGGTTTCGCCCGGTGATTTCGAGGATATCGCCGACATGCTGGTGCCGGAACTGACAAGGCGCGGGCGCTACAAGGACGCCTATGCCAAGGGGACGCTGCGCGAAAAACTGTTCGGCGCGGGGCGCGCGCGGCTCGCCGCGCCGCATCCGGCGTCGGGGTATCGCGTTAAGCCGAGGGCTGCGGCGGCGGAATAGAAGCGATGATTTATCAGCGTCATTGCGAGCGAAGCGAAGCAATCCATCTGGCCACAAAGCAAGAATGGATTGCTTCGTCGCTTCGCTTCTCGCAATGACGGGTTGATGGATCGCAAACTCAATTCACCGAATTATGGACCACCATCCCGATCGGTCTTGCGCGGCCATAACTCAGTTGGCCCAGACCGTGTCCTCTGCCCATCCCAGCTCTTCGAACTCCCTGGCGCGCAGCGGCGCCTCTCCCGCGGCGAAGAACTCGTCGAGCTGCGGCGGGCAGATTTCGGTAGCGCTCAACATCGCGTGAGCCTGACCCCGATGATGAATCTGATGTTGAAACAGGTGAAGCAGCAGCCGATCGATCCGCTCGCGTTGAATGCGATCACCGCGGTGGATGTCAACGACACGATTGAGATCGGCCGTGCCCAAGCGCTCGACGACAGCAATCAATCGCCGGTCCGCCTGCTTCTGCGCCTTTCGGAGCATGATCGCGGTTTCGCAAGGCTCCGGGTCCGCCCAGGCTGCCGGCCCAAGCGTGCCGCCCTCCATCGCGTCCACGTAAAACAGATCGATGATCAGGATGTGGTTGAGCGTCGCGCGCAGGCTTGGAAAGAAACCGGCCCGCGGGGCCACGAAATCAGCCTGCGACAGCCGCTCACAGGCCGCGAGCAGACGATGGTTGGCCCAGCCATTGTTGTAGGCCATGGCACGGTAGGGAAGGACGGCATCCATCGGCACCTCCACAGTCCAGATCATTCGAAGTTGTTCGGCTCCAGCCGGTTGATGAGCTGCGATCAATTCACCGAGTTATTGACCACCACCTCGACCAGTTTCGCACCCGGCCGTTGGAATGCCGACGACAGCACCGGCTTCAACTCCTTCGGATCGGTGATCTTGATCGCCTCCAGTCCAAGCGACTTTGCAACTCCGGCAAAATCGACCGGCGGGTCGATAAAATCCATGCCGACATAGTGATCGTCGCCATGGAATGCGAGCAGCCTTTGCTTGATGATGCGATAGCCGCCATTGTTGACGATCACAAAGGTCAGCGGCAGCTTGTGGTTGGCCGCGGTCCACAAGGACTGGATCGAATACATCGAGGAGCCGTCGCCGGAGTAGCACACCACCGGCCGGTCGCGATTGGCGAGGCTGACGCCAACGGAAGCCGGCAGTCCCCAGCCGATGCCACCGGAAGCCAGTGCATGATAGCCGTAGCGGTCGCGATGCGGGCGCAGCGCCAGCATCTGCCGCGACGACGTCAGCCCCTCATCGACCAGGATGGCATTGTCGGGCATCGCCTCGACCACCTGCAATGCCAGCCAGTCCGGATCGATCGGCGACCGATTGCCGGCTTTGGCGATTTGCTCGACCAGCGGCTTGCGTTTTGCCGTCCAGTTGTTCGACGCCAGCGCGGTCAGCCCCTGCTTCGCACGAGTCTCGAGCGCAGCGCCGCCGGCGGATTTCAGCGCGGGAATCAGCGTCCGCAGGGTTTCCCTCACATCGGCCTTCAGCGCGACCTCGGCGCCGTAGTTCTTGGCCAGATCCCAATCGACCAGGCCGATCTGCACGATCGACATTCCATCCGGCAGCGGATCAACCTCGCTGTAAACCGACATCCGCAACGGATCGGCGCCGAGCACGATCATCAGATCGTAAGGTGCGAGCGTCTCACGGACCTGTTTTTGCAGCCGCGTCAGCGCGCCCATGAAGCACGGGCTCTCCGACAGGAAGCTCGCGCCATAGGGCGTCGACGACTGATAGGCCGGACAGCCCAGCGTTTCCGCGAGCATGGCGGCTTCGTGGAGCGCATTGCTCTTGACGATCTCATCGCCGGTGATGATGACCGGCCGCTCGGCCTTGAGGATGCGCTGTACCAGCGCCTGCAGCGCCTCGTCGGACGGTTTGACGCGGGTATCGACACGGGTGGAGCGGCCGAGCTCGATGCCGGCCTCCGAGTTCAAGATATCGCCGGGCAGCGAGATGAACACCGGCCCGGTCGGCGGCGTGGTGGCGATCTTGGCGGCGCGGCGCACGATCCGCGGCAGATCCTCCAGCCGCGTCACCTCGACCGCCCATTTCACCAGTGGCTCGGCCATCCGCACCAGCGGCCCATACAGCACCGGCTCCGTCAGGCCGTGGCCCTGCTCCTGCTGGCCGGCGGTGAGGATCAAGGGCGTGCCGGTAAAACTTGCATTATAGAGCGAGCCCATCGCGTTGCCGAGGCCGGGCGCGACATGGACGTTGCAGGCGACGAGTTTCCCCGAGGCGCGGCTGAAGCCGTCGGCCATCGCGACCACGAGACTCTCCTGCATCGCCATCACATAGGTGAGGTCGGGATGGTCCTTCAGGGCGTGCATGATCGGCAATTCGGTGGTGCCGGGATTGCCGAACAGATGCGTGATGCCCTCGTCCTTCAGAAGCGCGAGGAAGGCCGAGCGCCCGGTGATGCGATTCTTCATGTTTCCTCCTTCAGAAAATTCCCTCATGACCTGCGCGCTTCTTCCGTTTCGAGCGCTGCCAGACCACGCCCGGGAAGCCTTTCAACGGCACCAACGGCTCGCCGGTATAGGCCCATTCCTGCAGCTCCTCGATCGCGATGTGATAGAGCGGCTGGCGGCCGGTGCGGCCCGAAAACAGCGCGCGAGAAATGTTGACCATATGCGGCGAGCGGGCGCGCTCATAAAACAGCGGCGTGCCGCAATGGGCGCAGAAGCTGCGGGCCGTTTTCGTGGCCTTGTCCTCGTAGCGCGCGATAGCCGTGTGGCCTTTGACGATGCGAAACCGCTTGCGCCAGCTTCCGACATAGGTCGCGTACGCCGCGCCATGGGCGCGCCGGCTCGCCGGCGAATGATCGTGCCAGGCCCAGCGCGCGGGCGTGTCGATCTCGAAAGAAACTTTTCCGCACAGGCATTGGCCGGTGGAGATTCCCGCTGCTGTTGCCATTTACGCCTTCTGTCTCGGCCGTCATTGCGAGGAGCGAAGGCGACGAAGCAATCCATTCTTTGTTTGCGGCTTGATGGATTGCTTCGCTGCGCTCGCAATGACGGCAATCTCACGCCCGCGCCAGCTCCTCATGCGCGGGGTAATCGGTGTACCCCGCCGCATCGCCGCCATAGAAGGTCGCGCGGTTGTAGGGCGTCAGCGGAAACCCGTGCCGCAGCCGGCGCGGCAAATCGGGGTTGGAGATGAAGATGCGGCCGAAGGCGATGGCATCCGCATGGCCGGCGGCGATCGCGGCTTCCGCGGTCTCTCCGGTAAAGCCGCCGGCGGTGATCAGCCTGCCGCGCCACAACGGGCGGAACAGCACCATCGCCGCCGGCACGTTCTGGTGGTTGACCTCGGCGCGGCCGG
>NZ_JBAVNZ010000440.1:0-3659 GCF_049691595.1 Bradyrhizobium sp. | reverse complement strand
AAGCCGCGCGGGATTTCCACGCCGAACAGCACCTTGCCGGACTTCAGGAGATCATCGAACTCTGCGACATCGTGCACTTCGCGGGTGAAGCGGAAATAGGAGGTATTTTCCAGCGCCTTGAGGATCGAGCGCCCGAGATCGCTGTCCTCCTGCAGCAGCACCGCGGTCGGCAGGTGGCGCGGCGTGGTATTGATGGCGTAGCCGAACAGCATCAGCTGCATCACCGGCAGCATGATGATCATGGCGAAGGAAACGCGGTCGCGCCTGAGCTGGATGAATTCCTTGATCAGCATCGCATAGCTGCGCCGCCAGAACCCGAAGGCCGGCTCGCTGATATCGTGACTTCGGGCGGCGGCGTCGGTCACTGGAAATTGTCCTTTGAGCGGGTCATCAGGTCGATGAACACGTCCTCCAGCGACGGCTCGCTGTGCTGCCAATGCCAGCCCTCGCCATCGCGATAGGGCGCGATGGTTGTCTCCAGCGCCGCCCGATCGCGGCCGGAGACGTGCAGGCTGGTGCCGAACGGCGCCACCATGTCGATGCCGGGCTTGCCGGCGAGCTCGGCGGCGAGCCTGTTGAGATCGCCGCCGGTGACAGTGTAGGTCGACAGCTCCGACTTCGCGATCACCTGGTCCACGGTGCCGTGCGCCAGCAGATAGCCGTAGGCGATATAGGCGATCTCGTGGCAGCGCTCGGCCTCGTCCATGTAGTGGGTGGAGACCAATACCGTCAGTCCGTCAGCGGCGAGCGCATGGATCTCGTTCCAGAAATCGCGCCGCGCCTTGGGGTCGACGCCGGCGGTCGGCTCGTCCAAGAGCAGCAATTTCGGATTGGGCAGCGTGCAGGCGCCGAGCGCCAGCCGCTGCTTCCAGCCACCGGAGAGTTCGCCGGCGAGCTGGCCTTCGCGGCCGTTCAGGCCGATGCGCCTGATCGTGTCGCGCGCGGCGCCGCCCGGATCTGGCAGGCCGTAGAGCCGCGCGACGAATTCCAGATTCTCCTTGACCGACAGGTCCTGATACAGGCTGAAGCGCTGCGTCATGTAGCCGACCCGACGCTTGATCTTGTCGGCGTCGCGGCGAATGTCGAAGCCGAGACAGGTGCCCTCGCCGCGGTCAGGCGTCAGCAGGCCGCACAGCATGCGGATGGTCGTGGTCTTGCCGCTGCCGTTCGGGCCGAGGAAGCCGTAGATCGAGCCGCGCTTCACCTGCATGCTGAGGTCATGCACGACCTCACGGCCGTTGAACGACTTCGACAAGCCGTGCACATCGATCGCGATGTCGGGCGCGGTGGTCGGCGCTGATGTCATCGCTTGTCCGCCACTGGAATTTTGGCGTTGAAAAACACGCTGACCGGCTGGCCCACCCGCAGACTGTCCGGCCGGCTCGGCCGCGCCTGGATCAGATAGACGAGCTTGCTGCGCTCGTCGAGGCTGTAGATCACCGGCGGGGTGTATTCGGCCGTGGTCGCGATGAAATAGATCTTGGCGGTGAGATCGGCGGCGCAGTTGTCGCAGGTGACGCGCACCTCGTCGCCGATCGCGAGTTTCGGCAGTTCCGGCTCCGGCACGAAGAACCGCACCTTGATGTTGCCGGGCGGCATGATCGACAGCACCGGCCGCTGCGCCGGCACCATCTCGCCCTCGCGGAAATAAATCTGCTGCACGGTGCCGCCGACCGGCGCAAACCCGCTGCGCCGCGCCAGCCGGGTCTGCGAGGTGTTGACCCTGGCTTCCGCGACCCGCAGCGCCGAAATCGCGGCGTCGAGACTGGCCTGCGTGCCCGCGCCGGTCTTGCTCAGCGCCGCCGCGCGGTCATAGGTCTGCTGCGCGTTGGCGAGCGTGGCGTTGGTCTGGTTGAGATCGGCCTTTTGCAGATCGTCGTCGATGGAATAAAGCGGATCGCCGGGCTTGACCTGGTCGCCTTCGCGGACGTTGAGCCTGGTCACGCGCCCGGATTCGTCGGGGCTGACGAAGATCATGTCGGCCTCGACCCAGCCCTGAAAGCCGGGATCGCGGCGCTCGCTGCAGCCGGCGAGCGCCGCCGCCAGCGCCAGCACCGTCAGCATTGTTATCGTTGTTCGCGACGAGGTCATGTCGTCCTCCGTTCGCCGAATACCAGATCGAGATGGGTGCGAAACATCTCGTTGGTATCGAGCGGCGCATGGCGGCTGAACAGGCTCTGCCAGACCACCGCCACGATCGCAGGCGCGACCAGAAGCTGCGGAAACCGCGCCAGGTCCTTTTGCCTGATCTCGCCGCGCGCCACCGCGAGCTCGATCAAGCCGCGCATGCCGGCAAGTCCCCGCGAGACCACTTCGCGGTAGTAGAAATCGGCGATCGCAGGAAACCGCGGGCCCTCGGCGACGATCAGCCGGACGATGTCGCCACGCCGCGTATTCGCCACCTCCTGGATGAACATCCGCGCAAATGCCTCGATGACGTCGCGAACCGATCCGCCGATGGGCGGCGGCGCGGCCAGCCGGCCGGTCAGCGGCACCAGCGCGGTGCGGATCAGCTCCTCGAACATCGACTCCTTGTCCTTGAAGTGCAGGTAGATCGTGCCCTTGGCGACGCCGGCGCGGCTCGCAATGTCGTCGATCCGCGTGGCGGTAAAGCCGCGCGAGACGAATTCATCCAGCGCCGCCTCGATGATGGCCAAACGGCGCTCGGCCGCGCGTTCGGCACGGTTCGACGCGGGTTTTGCGGACGGCACTTTCGGCGAGACCCTTTTGGGCGCCCTCGCCTGGGCAGGCCTCACCGCGCCGCGGCTGCCGGCGGGTTTTGGAGGGTTCGAGGTCTCGGGGCGCGTTCGCTTCATAATCAAACATGACTGACTGGTCAGTCATTGTCAACGATCGCTGAAGCGGCTGATTTCACATCGCTGTTACCACTGAAGATGCGGCGAGTTCGAAATGCATCAGATGCGACTTCGCAATCGCGCGGCGCGGTGCGCCCCCTCGATCGCAACCAGCCTTGGAATGCCCGTCCCTTCCTGATCTTATCAAGCTTCCAGGAACTCCCCGCGAAAGGCTCAGATGGGTACGCGACGCGAACATGACCTGTTGGGCGATCGGGATGTTGCGGCGGAGGCCTATTACGGCATCCACACCCTGCGCGCGGTCGAGAACTTTCCGATCAGCGGCACCCCGATCTCGATCTATCCGGACCTGATCGCGGCACTGGCTTCCATCAAGCTGGCGGCGGCGAAAAGCAACTGCGAGCTCGGGCTGCTGGATAAAACCCGCGCGGATGCCATCGTCGCCGCCGCCGAGGAAATCAGGGCCGGGCGGCTGCATCGGGAATTCGTCGTCGATGTCATTCAGGGCGGCGCGGGCACCTCGACCAATATGAATGCCAACGAGGTGATCGCAAACCGCGCGCTGGAGCTGTTGGGCCGCGCCAGGGGCGAGTATCAATTTTTGCACCCCAACGAACACGTCAACATGAGCCAGAGCACCAACGACGTTTACCCGACGGCACTCAAGCTCGCGGCCTATTCGGGAATCATGCGGCTGGTCGAAGCCATGGCGGTCCTGCGTCAGGCCTTCGAGGCGAAGTCCGAAGAGTTCAGGGACATCGTCAAGATGGGCCGCACGCAATTGCAGGACGCCGTCCCGATGACGCTTGGGCAGGAATTTTCAACCTATGCGGTGATGCTGGG
>NZ_JBAVNZ010000439.1:0-2371 GCF_049691595.1 Bradyrhizobium sp. | reverse complement strand
ACTCAATATCGGCGCCGATTTCAAGATCGCACCTCCTCCGGGCGGCGAGATCTATGGTCATCTCGACGCCCGCGACCCGATCACCGGGGCGAAGAAATGGGAGGTTCGCTACCCCGAGCCGCCGATTGCAAGCGTGCTGTCGACCGCGGGCAATCTCGTGTTCGTGCCCGATTCGCGCGGCGTGGTTCACGCCTACGATGCCGAAAACGGGACCGAGCTGTGGAATCGTAACAACGGCACCGGCCATCAGGGTGGCATCGTCAGCTACTCCGTCGGCGGCAAGCAATATATCGCCATGACCGCCGGCTTCGGCGGCATGCTGTCGGACGACTACGCCGCGACGTTCGGCGGCGTCTACAAGAGCATGCCGCGCGATGACGGCGCGCTGATCGTCTACAGCCTGAAATAAGCGATTCGGATCACCTGACGGGGAGCGAGCTTGCTCGCTCCCCGTGCATTCAAAGGGGCTGATGCGCCTCTGCAGAACCAGATCATCATGAAATTGGACATGGACTTCAAGGCATTACTCGCGGCCGTGCTGGCCGTCTCGTTGACATGTGCCCTGCCCGCCACGGCACAGCCTGCCGCCAATGCACCGGACAGCGGAGCATTCGATGTCGAACAGCTGTTCGCATCGATCTGCGGCTTTTGTCATTCCGAGGGGGGCCGCGCCGCCGGCAGGGGGCCGCAGCTCATGAATTCGCCCCGCGACGACGACTATCTGCGCAACCGCATCAAGAACGGCAAGGACGGCGCGATGCCCGCGTTCGGTACGGCCTTCACCGACGCGCAGATCGACGACATGGTCAAGTTCATTCGGTCATTGAAACCGCGTGAAGGATGAGGCCGTGAGATCGTTCCATCCGCCAACCGAGAAAACGGCATGAAAGCTATTCTCCCGCTCATCGTCGCCGCCGTCATCGGCCTGATCGACCCGGCGCGGGCGCGGTCTCTCGACACCATTCGCTCAGTCGGCGCGATCGTGCTGTGCGCCCACCCCAACTCGCTTCCCTTCTCCAGCAAGGCCGGCGACCCTCCCGGGTTCCAGGTCGAGATGGGCCAGGCCCTTGCGCGCGAACTCGGCGTGTCGCTGACGCTTGGCTGGATTACCACGGGGGTTCAGATGCGCAGCGCCGCCTGCGATATCGTCATGGATGTCATTGCGGATCGCGAGGCCCAGGGCGAAACCAATCTGAGGATTACAAAACCCTACTATCGCACCGGGGTCGCGCTCGCCGTGCCCTCGGCCAGCAAGCTCACCTCGTTCAAGAGCCTCGACGAGCATACCAAGGTCGGGGTTCAGGTCGGGTCCATGGCGGCGATGATCATCAGTCAGCGTCACGTGCCGACATCGACCTTCGGGTTCGAGGTGGACAGCCTCGAAGCCCTGGTCAATCACGAGATCGACGCCGCGGCGGTCACGCCGACCGTCGCCAGCTATTTCAACCTGACGCATCCGGACAACCCGGTCCGTATCCTGGGTCTCGACGAGAGCGAGGCGAACCTCAACTGGAATGTCGCCATCGGCATGGTGCGCCCGGACGACAGCCTGCGCGACGCTATCGAGCGGGCTCTGGAGCGGCTGCGGGCCGATGGGACGGTCGAGCGAATATACCGGCGCTACGGTATCGCGCTGCAATCGCCGAAATAGGTCCACGCCGCCATTCCCGCACCCTTACCCCGCCCTCGCCGCGCGCCGCAGCGATTGCGGCGGCTGGCCGAAGGCGCGGATGAAGGCGCGGCGCATCCGCTCCGGGTCGCGAAAGCCGGTGGTTTCGGCTACACGCTCGATCGCCTCGCTGGTGGATTGCACGCGCTGCCGCGCCACTTCGATCCGCAAGCGCTCCACCGCTTTCGACGGCGTGGTGCCGGTCTCGGCGATGAAGGCGCGGGTGAAGTGCCGCGCACTCATGCCGGCCTGCTCGGCCATGTCCTCGACTGTCAGCGGCGCGTCGAGATGCTCGCGCGCCCAGGCCAGCAGCGTTCCGAAGCGGCCGTTGGACGCTTTCAATTCGAGCAGCGAAGAGAATTGCGACTGACCGCCGTTGCGGCGATGGTAGAGCACGAGCTGCCGCGCGGTTTTTTGCGCGATCTCGTCGCCAAAATCCTCCGCCACCATCGCCAGCGCCAGATCGATGCCGGCGGTGATGCCGGCCGAACTCCAGATATTGCCGTCGCGGACGAAGATCCGGTCGGGCTCCAGCTTCACTTTGGGATAGGCTGAGAGGAAATGCCGGGTGCGCTGCCAATGCGTGGTGGCGCGGCGGCCGTCGAGCAGGCCCGCCTCCGCCAGAATGTAAGCCCCGGAGCAAACGCTGGCGACGCGGACGCCGCGTTTGGCGATGGTGCGCACGAACGCCAGCGTTTTCTC
>NZ_JBAVNZ010000438.1:0-6971 GCF_049691595.1 Bradyrhizobium sp. | reverse complement strand
GCTATGCCCCGTATCGCGCTCTATCCCGGCTCATTTGACCCCGTCACCAACGGCCATCTGGACGTCGTCAAACATGCCGTTGCCCTCTGCGACCGCCTGGTCGTCGCCATCGGTGTTCACCCCGGCAAAAAGCCGCTGTTTTCGGTCGAGGAGCGGCTGGACATGGTGCGGGCGGTGTTCGGCCCGGTGGCGCAGACGGCCGGCTGCGCCTTCGACTGCACCACCTATGACAATCTCACCGTCACGGCGGCGCAAAAGGCCGGTGCGACCATCATGATTCGCGGGCTGCGCGACGGCACCGACCTCGATTACGAGATGCAGATCGCGGGCATGAACGAGACCATGGCGCCGCAAGTGCATACGGTTTTCGTCCCGGCCTCGGCGTCCGTCCGCCCGATCACCGCCACACTGGTCCGGCAAATCGCCCTGATGGGCGGCAACGTATCCGCGTTCGTGCCGCCGTCGGTCGCCGCCAGCCTCAAGGCCAAGTTCGCCCGCTAGCGCCCTTTCGCGCCGTGATTTTCGACCTCTTGATCCGGAGTGTTCATGATCCGAGTTCTCGCCTTTGTCGCCGCGCTCTTGTGTGTGGTTCCCGCGATCGCCCAGCCGCTCCCCGCCAATCTCGACAAGGCGAATGCGATCGTGATCGACACCGCCAAGGGCCGCATCGTCATCAAGCTGCGCACCGACATCGCGCCGGGCCATGCCGAGCGCATCAAGCAGCTCGCGCGCGAGGGTTACTACAACGACGTGCCGTTCCACCGCGTGATCGACGGCTTCATGGCGCAGACCGGCGACGGCCAGAATTTCAACGGCACCGGCGGCTCGAAATATCCGAACCTGAAAGCCGAATTCTCCGGCGTGCCGTTCAAGCGCGGCATCGTCGGCATGGCGCGGCGCGGCGACAGCAACGATTCCGCCAATTCCCAGTTCTTCATCATGTTCGCCGATGGATCGAGCCTGAACGGCCAGTACACGGTGATCGGCGAGGTGGTGTCCGGAATGGATGTGGTGGACAGGCTGAAGAAAGCGCCGCCCGGCTCATCGGGCGGCACGGTGAGCGATCCCGACAGGATGGTGAAAGTGCAAGTCGCATCCGACATCAAGTGAGCCACTATATGAATCGGAACACGCCAGCGACAACGACCGGCTGCGGTACCGGATCGCCGTGATGGAGACGTTGCAGCGCTGCACGCCGTTGCCATTAACCGAGGGGCTGGGCGGCGGCGGCGCCGGCCGGCCTTTCGCCGTTCCCTTCAGAACCCGGAAAACTCAACCCAAAACCGACGAGAAAAGAGCATGGCTGATACAGAAAATACTTTGATCCTCGAGACCACCCAGGGCGCCGTCACCATCGAAATGCGGCCCGATCTCGCGCCGGGCCATGTCGCGCGGATCAAGCAGCTGGTGCGCGAAGGATTTTACGACGGCATCGTGTTCCACCGCGTGATCGACGGCTTCATGGCGCAGACCGGATGCCCGCACGGCACCGGCACCGGCGGTTCCGGCAAGAAGCTGAAGGCCGAATTCAACAAGGAGCCGCATGTGCGCGGCACCGCCTCGATGGCGCGCGCCGCCAGTCCGGATTCCGGCGACAGCCAGTTCTTCATCTGCTTCGACGATGCCTCCTTTCTCAATGGCCAGTACACGGTCTGGGGCAAGGTGACCGCGGGCATGGAAAACGTCGACAAGATCAAGCGCGGCGAGCCGGTGCCGAACCCCGACAAGATCGTCAAGGCCCACATGGCCGCCGACGCGGCGTGAGCCGCAAACGTCATTCCGGAGGCCGCACGACGTGCGGCAATCCGGAATCTCGCGATTCCGGGTTCGTATCTTCGATGCGCCCCGGAATGACGCTACCGAGCTGGAGCGCCACGGCGCCATGCGCACCGACCTCTTCGACTTCGAACTTCCTGCCGAGCGCATCGCGCTGCGGCCTTCAAGCCCGCGCGATTCCGCGCGGATGCTGGTGGTGCAGCCCGATAGCGTCCTGCGCGACCGCACCGTCGCCGAGCTCCCGCAATGGCTCGAGCCCGGCGATCAGCTGGTCGTGAACGACACCAGGGTGATATCCGCCAAGCTGAACGGCCGTCGCATCGGCCGCGACACCGAGCCGAAGATCGAGGCAACGCTGATCAAGCGCCTCGACGGCTCGCGCTGGCAGGCGCTGGTCAAGCCCGCCAAGAAGCTCGCCCAAGGCGACATGATCCGCTTCGGCAATGAAGGAAAGGTCTGCCTGCTCGGCCATCTCGACGCCGAGGTCGAGGCCAGGGGCAACGACGGCGAACTAACGCTGGCGTTTTCGTTGCACGGGCCGGCGCTCGATCAGGCCATCGCCGAAACCGGCACGCCGCCGCTGCCGCCTTACATCGCCTCAAAGCGCGCGCCCGACGATCGGGATGCCGCCGACTACCAGACCATGTTCGCCGCCAACGAGGGCGCGGTGGCGGCCCCGACGGCGGGGTTGCATTTCACGCCGGATCTCGAGGCGGCGTTGCGCGGCCGTGGCGTCGACATCGTCAGGCTGACGCTGCATGTCGGGGCAGGGACCTTTCTGCCGGTCAAGGCGGAGGAGACCACCGCGCACAGGATGCATGCCGAGTGGGGCCGCATCACCTTTGATACCGCCGCGGCGTTGAATGCAGCGCGGGCCAAGGGCGGCCGTATCGTCGCCGTCGGCACCACATCGCTGCGGCTTCTGGAAAGCGCCGCGGCCGACGACGGCACCATCCAGCCGTTTCGCGGCGACACCGCGATCTTCATCACGCCGGGCTATCGCTTTCGCGCGGTCGATATTCTCCTGACCAATTTCCATTTGCCGCGCTCGACGCTGTTCATGCTGGTTTCGGCCTTCAGCGGCCTCGACACCATGAAGCAGGCCTACGCTCACGCGATCGCAAGCGGCTACCGGTTCTATTCCTATGGCGACGCCTGCCTGTTGTTTCGCGCCCGCGACTGAAGCGTAGGGTGGGCAAAGCGAAAGCGTGCCCACCAACGGTAGTGATTTGGCGAGAGGGTGGGCACGGCGCGAGAGCGCCTTTGCCCACCCTGCGATTTCTGTTTCGTGATAAGTCCGCTGCATGACCACAGCCAACCACTTCGAACTGCTCGGCCGTGACGGCGCAGCCCGCACCGGCAGGCTGACGACGCCGCATGGCGTGGTGCGAACGCCAGCCTTCATGCCGGTCGGCACCGCGGGCGCGATGAAAGGGATGCATTGGCGCGAGGTGCGCGAGGCCGGCACCGATATCGTGCTCGGCAATACCTATCATCTGATGCTGCGGCCGGGGGCGGAACGCATCGCGGCGCTCGGCGGCTTGCAAAAGTTCACCGGCTGGAACGGGCCGATGCTGACCGATTCCGGCGGCTTCCAGGTGATGTCGCTGTCGGAACTGCGCAAGGTGAGCGAGAACGCCGTCACCTTTCGCTCGCATATCGACGGCGCCAGGGTCGAGCTGTCACCGGAGCGCTCGATCGAGGTGCAGCGGCTGCTCGGCGCCGACATCGCCATGCAGATGGACGAATGCGTGCGGTTGCCGGCGGAGCGCAGCGATATCGAGCGCGCGATGCAGCTTTCGCTGCGCTGGGCCGAACGCAGCAAGCGCGCGTTTGAATCCGCGGCCCCGGGCGCCATGCTGTTCGGGATCGTCCAGGGCGGCGACGTGCCCGAATTGCGCCATACCAGCGCGCGCGAGCTGGTCGGGATCGGCTTTCACGGCTACGCGATCGGAGGTCTCGCCGTCGGCGAGCCGCAATCGGTGATGCTTGCCATGATCGAGGCGACCGCGCCGCAGCTGCCGGAGGGGCGCCCGCGCTATTTGATGGGCGTCGGCACGCCCGGAGACATTCTGGAAGCGGTCGCGCGCGGCATCGATATGTTCGACTGCGTGATGCCGACGCGGAATGGACGTCACGGCATGGCGTTCACCCGCTTCGGCCAGATCAATCTGCGCAACGCCCGCCACGGCGACGATCCGCGGCCGCTGGATGAAGCAAGCACCTGGCCCTCGACGCGCAATTGCTCGCGCGCCTACCTGCACCATCTGGTCAGGTCGGGGGAGACGCTGGGCGCGATGCTGCTATCGGAAATCAACATCGCCTATTACCAGCAGCTGATGCACGACATCCGAAATGCGGTTTCGAACGGCACGTTCGAGGATTTCCGCGCGAGCACGCGCGCCGGCTGGGCTCACGGTGACATCGCTCCGCGCTGAGCTACCCAGCCAACGAGCGTGCGATCGTTGCTAGGGCATCCGGTAGGCAAACACGAACGCCACGATGTAGGCACAGACAACGCCTATCACGAATTCGATCGTCAATCGTTTCGCCGGGTAGGTCGTAAGAAGCATGCGATCGATATCGCGCGGTATCAGCTTGGTGAATGAAAGAATCGTGCCGAACAGCACCCCCCTGGAAACGAGGTCTACCGGGAGCGCCGCCTTGATCCAGGTAAAGACGATGGCCCACAGCGTGCACTGGACAACGATTGCGGCCAGAATTTTCACAATCGTCGGCGGCGACTTTGGAAGCGCCCTGACGCTCGGATGCCCTTCCTGACTTGAATAGATCTTGTCGACCACGGGGTTAAAAAACAGAGCGAACGCGGCAACAAACCAAACCACGGTTGCGATCAGGATTGCGATGGCCATTTCCGAATTCCCTCGATTGCGATCGAATAAAACCCGAACAGGTTGGGGTATTGGTGTTTTTTCCGGCAATGCTCAACAAGGAAGCGGGGTTCGGAAAACGCGATCGCGCGGGTAGTCTGAATGCCGGTGGATGGGAGGGCTGATGCCTGCGTTCGAGACTGCCTGGTTTCGGCGCCATGCGCGAAACCCGGACGGCGATACGTTCGAGGGTTTTGTGACAGAATGCGTGTCGCGTATAGCAGGCGTCGAAATCGCTCGGTGATATCTAACGAAAACCTCAGTTACAGGCGAAGGGCTCGACCGCGTGCTTGGTCACGAAACCGTAACCGCAGGTGTCGCAGGTCCAGAGATAGCTGATGACCCGATCGCTCAGATAGGCGGAAGCTTCCGCGGCTACCATGGAGTCCGCGCAAATCGGGCAGGCTGGGAAAGCAGATCCGCGCGGGTGTGGGTTAGGTGCAACGGTCGAGCGGACTTCAGCAATTGCTGGCATCGTGACCCCCCTGCGTTCCGAAACCTGGTTTCTGGTTTTTCTGGTTTAATGTACAAGAGAAACTATAGACTAATTTATTTGATCTTGTCGCAAAACAAATGTGTTGGTTTTGCGTTTTTGGCATCGCATCGATTTTTTGCGATGCAGCGTATTTTCGGTCCCCCGGTTTCTCACTTGCACACCGCCATGCGCTGCTCCTAACTAGGGACGCGCGTATTTCCCCCGCATTTTGGTTTACAGGAGTCTCGCGATGGACGCATCGGCAGCAACGAGTGCAGTGCAACGACCCGGGCGGGGCCGTGTCTTCGACTCCATTGTCGATGCGATCGGCGATACGCCGATCGTCCGCCTGCGCAAATTGCCGCAGGCGCATGGCGTGAACGCAACCATCCTCGCCAAGCTGGAATATTTCAATCCCGCAGCCAGCGTGAAGGATCGCATCGGTGCCGCGATGATCATCGCGATGGAAAAGGCCGGCGTGATCAATGCCGATACCGTGCTGATCGAGCCGACTTCGGGCAACACCGGCATTGCGCTCGCCTTCGTCGCGGCCTCGCGCGGCTACCGGCTAAAACTGGTGATGCCGGAATCGATGTCGATCGAGCGGCGCAAGATGCTGGCGTTTCTCGGCGCCGAGATCGTTCTGACGCCGGCGGCCCAGGGCATGAAGGGCGCGATCGCGACCGCCGAGGAACTGGTGCGGACGACGCCGAACGCCGCGATGCCGCAGCAGTTCAAGAACCTCGCCAATCCCGACATCCACCGCCGCACCACCGCGGAAGAAATCTGGAACGACACCGGCGGCAACATCGATGTCTTCGTCGCGGGCGTCGGCACTGGCGGCACCATCACCGGCGTCGGTCAGGTGCTGAAGCCGCGCAAGCCGTCGCTGCGGGTAGTGGCCGTCGAGCCCGAGGAAAGTCCGGTGTTGTCGGGCGGGCAGCATTCGCCGCACAAGATCCAGGGCATCGGCGCCGGGTTCGTGCCGGACATCCTGGATCGCTCCGTGATCGATGAGATCGTCAAGATCAACAGCGCGACCGCCATCGAGACCGCGCGCGCGCTGGCGCGCCACGAGGGCGTTCCCGGCGGCATCTCCTCGGGCGCTGCAATCGCGGCGGCGCTGCAGATCGGCAAGCGCCCCGAGAGCGCGGGCAAGACCATTGTGGCCATCGTGCCGTCGTTCTCCGAGCGCTATCTGTCGACGGCGCTGTTCGAAGGAATCTGACCATGCCGGACCAACCGAGACGCCCGCGAACCCTGAACGACGCGCGCGGCGAGGCCGAGGCCGCGTTCAAGCGCACCACGACCAAGGTCCCGGAAACCCCGCCGAAGAAGACCGCGCTTCCCGGCGTGAAAGAGCTGGTCTCGTTGCGGATCGATCAGGACGTGCTCGAACATTTCCAGGAAGGCGGCCCCGGCTGGCAGGACCGCATCAACCAGGCGCTGCGGAAGGCCACGGGCAAATAACAGGCAATCGCGTTTTCCAGCGAAATGGATACCGGCTCGCATGAAGAAAACGCGTCAAACAGCAAGCGAAAGTTTCCGCTCGGATGCGATCGAAAGGGAAGCGTCGGCGGCAACGCCACGCGGGCGCCTGACCGACCTCTTGCCGGCGCCTTCGATCCGCGCCGGCCTGCTTCTCGCTGGCTGGCTCGCGGATCCGGCTCTGGCGGAATCCGTGCCGCTCAATTGCATGATCTTGCCGGGCGAGGAGATCGCCAGCATCCTGATGACCAATTCGCTGGCCACCGATGCCTCCTGCATCGCGACCTGCAAATTCGCCACCACCAAATATGACAACAATCCCCAGATCACCTGCGCCAAAC
>NZ_JBAVNZ010000437.1:0-6750 GCF_049691595.1 Bradyrhizobium sp. | reverse complement strand
TGGCTGCAGCGGCGCGGGCATTTTGAAGCGCTGGGACCGGTGAAGGTTTAATGCCGCGTCACCACACTCCACTTCGTCACCACGGCTTCGCTCATCTGGCCGGCAGCGACGGCGCAGGCAACTTCGTCGACCTTCACCGAGATTTCCTTGCCGATAAAATTCTTTAACTGCGCGGCCTGCGCGTCGCTGGTGGTGATGAGCTGGAAGGTTTCCGGTCCGGTCTCCAGATTGCAAAGGCCGTTCGGCGGTGGCAGCCGGCGTGGCTCGCTCTTGATCTGATAGGACGCAATGCGTTTGTCCCTCTTGCCACCGCGGCCGCGCACGGCATTGAGCTCCCCCGACAGCACGTCACCGGCGTTTATCAGCTTGCCGGCCTTCGGCGCCGGTCCGGCCTGCTGGGCTGAGGCAGAAGCCGCCGTGAAAGCCGCCGCCATGATGGCCGCACAGCACAGGCGTCTGCCGAATCGTCGTTTCATCATGTCGATGATTTCCGTTGATGTTGATCAGAACAGCGTTCGCTGCCGCATCGCCGCGGATAACGTACCTTCGTCGAGATAATCAAGCTCGCCGCCGACCGGCACGCCATGGGCCAGCCGCGTCACCCTGACATTCGCCTCCTGCAGGAGATCGGTGATGTAGTGCGCCGTGGTCTGGCCATCAACCGTTGCATTCAGCGCCAGAATGATCTCGCTCACCTTCGAATCGTGCGCGCGCGCCACCAGCGCGTCGATGGTGAGATCCTGGGGACCTACGCCGTCGAGCGGCGACAGCGTCGCGCCGAGCACGTGATAGCGGCCGTTGGTCGCGTTCGCCCGCTCCAGCGCCCAGAGATCGGCGACGTCGGCGACCACGACGATGATCGCGGGATCGCGGCGCGGATCGGTGCACACGGTGCAGGGATTTTGGGTGTCGATATTGCCGCAGGTCTTGCAGACCTGGATTTTGTCGATCGCGACCTGCAACGCGCCGGCGAGCGGCGTCATCAGCGCCTCGCGCTTCTTGATCAAATGCAGCGCGGCGCGCCGCGCCGAGCGCGGGCCGAGGCCCGGCAGCCGTGCCAGGAGCTGGATCAGGCGTTCGATTTCGGGACCGGCAACCGCAGCGGCCATTTCAGGTGAGACCAAGTCCCGGCGGCAGGCCGAGCCCGCCGGTCAGCGCCTGCATCTTTTCCTGCATCGCGGCTTCGGCCTTGCGCCGCGCGTCGTTATGCGCGGTCACCAGCAAATCTTCCAGAATTTCGCGCTCGTCCGCCTTCATCAGCGACGGATCGATCTTCACCGCCTTCACTTCCATCTTCGCGGTCATGCGCACCGCGACAAGTCCGCCGCCGGAAATGCCCTCGACCTCGACGTTGCCGAGCTCATCCTGCATCGCCTGCATCTTGGATTGCAGCTGGGCTGCCTGCTTCATCATGCCGAGAAAATCAGGCATTGGTGCGTCCTCTGGTATGTCGATCAATCGTCGCTGTCGGAACTCTCGGATGGATCGTCGATGGCATCGGAATCCGGCGGCTCGGGGGCAAGCTTGCGCACCTCGACGACCTTGGCGCCGGGAAAGCGCGCCAGCACCTCCTGCACGCGCGGATCGGCCTCGGCGGCGCGTTCACGCGCATTCTTCACCAGTTCGCTTTGCGAGCGCAAGGTCGGCTGGCCGGCCTCGTTGGAAACGATCACGGTCCAGCGCCGCCCGGTCCATTGCTCGAGCTTGCGCGAAAGGTCGTTGATCAGCGTGCGCGCGGCGTGGCGCTCCAGCGCCAGTTCGAGCCGCCCATCCTCGATGCGGACCAGGCGCACGTCGGATTCGAGCGCACCCTTGGTGAGGAGATCGCGCTTCTCACCGGCGAGCGCGACGAGCTGCGGAAAGCTCGTGATCCGCAGCGCCGGCGCGGATTGCGGATCCGCCGCCTGCGCAACGACTTGCGGGCGTGCGGATGCCTCGGCGCCGCTTCGCGGCATGGCGGATGCCCGCGCCTGCGGCATGGAAGACACGGTCGAAGCCGGCGCAGCCCGCGGTGGTGCCGCGCTGCCTGATACCACCGGCGACGCGCCGCCATTCTGCTCGAGCATCCGGATCGCTTCATCCGGAGTCGGCATGTCGGCGACATAGGCGATCCGTACCAGCACCATTTCGGCGGCCGCGGCCGGCCGCGTCGCGGTCTGCACCTCGGTGATGCCCTTGAGCAGCATCTGCCACATCCGCGACAACACCCGCATCGAAAGTCTCGAGGCGAATTCGCGCGCGCGCACCCGCTCGGTCTCGCCGAACGCGACGTTGTCGGCGGTGGCCGGCACGACCTTGACGCGGGTGACGAAATTGACGAATTCGGCCAGATCCGACAGCACCACGATCGGGTCGGCACCGACGTCATATTGCGCGCGAAATTCGGCGAAAGCGCTGGCGATATCGCCGCGTGCGAGTTGCTCAAACAGATCGATCACCCGGGTGCGATCGGCAAGGCCAAGCATTTGCCGCACCGCATCGGCGCGCACGGCGCCCGCGGCATGCGCGATCGCCTGATCGAACAGCGACAGTGAATCGCGCACCGAGCCTTCGGCCGCGCGGGCGATGATGCCGAGCGCCTCGGGCTCGACCTCGACGCCTTCTTTTGCTGCGATGCCGGAAAGATGCTTCATCAGCACGTCGGCCTCGACCCGGCGCAGGTCGAAACGCTGGCAGCGCGACAGCACCGTGACCGGCACTTTACGGATTTCGGTGGTGGCGAAGACGAATTTGGCGTGTTCCGGCGGCTCCTCCAGCGTCTTCAGGAACGCGTTGAAGGCCGCGGTCGAGAGCATGTGGACTTCATCGATGATGTAGACCTTGTAGCGGGCGCTGGCCGGCGCATAGCGCACGCTGTCATTGATCTGGCGCACGTCGTCGACGCCGGTGTGCGAGGCGGCGTCCATCTCCAGCACGTCCATGTGCCGGCTTTCCATGATCGCCTGACAATGCACGCCGAGCACCGGCATCTGGATGCTTGGTCCCTTCACCGAGCCGTCCGGCATTTCGTAGTTCAGCGCGCGGGCGAGAATCCGCGCCGTGGTGGTCTTGCCGACGCCGCGCACCCCGGTCAGAATCCATGCCTGCGGGATCCGCCCGGTCTCGAACGCGTTCGACACGGTGCGGACCATGGCCTCCTGCCCGATCAGGTCGCTGAAACTGGAGGGGCGGTATTTGCGCGCCAGCACGCGATAGGGTTTTGCGGCGTCGGGTGGACCGCCGAGATCGAAACCGCCCTGATCGGTGCTGTCGGGCTTGTCGGGGGGAGCGCCAGCGTCGTTCATCGGTCGATCCGCAATTGGTTGTCTCTCAAGGCCGGCTTGCGGAAAGGAGCGGAATCGATTGTCAAACGCGGGGCTCGCCGCGTCCGGCGCGATTCGCTCGAAAAACAGGTGGGAGACTGACGAGCGACCCGATCCGGACCTCGTTAGGGCTGCTTCCTTCCGGACCTGACCCGGTTGGCGAGTGGCTCGTCCACCGCCAATCTCCCGGCCCTTATTTGGGGCCAAAAGGGTCGGAAAGCAAGCGGCTCCGGTCTCGTCATACCCCGCGAAAGCGGGGGTATCCAGCAGCCCGTGGCGTCGCCATCGATCATCCCCCCGCCGCGGAATACTGGATCATCCGCTTTCGCGGATGATGACGCCTTGATATGAGGTTGCGAGCGGTGTCCATTTCAGGCCGCTTCACACCGAAGCCATCGCGAAAAACGATGGATGCAGCTGGAACCCACATGCCTTCTGACGCTCCCGCCTGGTCGCTGCACTCACAGCTCAAGAAAGACACCATCGACATCGGCGACCTGCCGCTGTGCAGGGTGCTGGTCATCAAGGACGCGCATTACCCCTGGTTGTTGCTGGTGCCGCGCCGGGACGGCGCGGTCGAAATCATCGACCTCGACGAGGTCGAGCAGTCCCAGCTCATGACCGAGATTTCCCGTGTCGCCCGTGCCCTCAAGGAGGTCACCCGGTGCGACAAGTTGAATATCGCAGCCCTCGGCAATCTGGTGCCGCAACTCCACATCCATGTCATCGCGCGCCGCACCAATGACGCCGCCTGGCCGCGCCCGGTCTGGGGCGTGATGCCGCCGCTGGCACACGACGCCGGGGAAGTGCAGAATTTCATCAGCGCGCTTCGCCGCAAGATTTGGCTGGGTTGAATACATGTCCGCATTCGACAAGTTTCCGCTGGGGCAGCCGGCTTTCGTCACCAACGTGCTCGACCGCGCCGCGCATCTGCGCACCAATGACGAGAAACTGTTCGCGCTCGAGAGCCACCGCGATGCCCGCGCCTATGTGGTGTATCGCGACTCGCTGGTGGTGATGCAGGAGGCAGGCGGCCCGCGCGCGCTCCTGAGCGTCGACGAGGCGCTGAAATTCGGCGCCAACCCCGGCACGATCTTCCTGGGGTTGCGCGACGGCGCGCCGGTGTTCGGCATGGGCATCGCGGCGGCGGCGGCGGAAAAGCTGCTGGGCCGCGCGGATGTCGCCGTCACCGAGCTGCGCGGCATGGCGATGCAGGGCGCGGTGCCGCCGGAGCAGCTCTCGGCGATCGCGATGGCGAAATCGATGGTGAACTGGCATCAGCGCCACGGCTTCTGCGCCAATTGCGGCACGCGCACGGCGATGAAGGACGGCGGCTGGAAGCGCGAATGCCCGAGCTGCAAGGCCGAGCATTTTCCGCGCACCGATCCCGTCGTGATCATGCTGGTGACGTCGGGCAACAAGTGCCTGCTCGGCCGGCAGAAGCAATTCTTGCCGGGGATGTACTCGTGCCTCGCGGGGTTCGTCGAAGCCGCGGAGACCATCGAGGATGCGGTGCGGCGCGAGATCTTCGAGGAGTCGGGCATCCGCTGCACCGACGTGAATTATTACATGACCCAACCCTGGCCCTATCCATCATCCCTGATGATCGGATGCACTGCCCGTGCCACCAACGAAGATATCATCGTCGATCGCGCGGAGCTCGAGGATGCGCGCTGGTTCGACAGGGCAGAAGCAACGCTGATGATCAAGCGGCAACATCCCGATGGTCTTGCGGGTCCGCATCCGTTCGCGATCGCGCATCATTTGCTGGGGCGCTGGGTCCATGACGCGACGAGCTGAGCGCATGGCGAGCGACTGATCTTGTGCTACTGGATTTTGGACCAGGGTTCCGGCAGAACGTGGAACCGGAATGACGGATCCCCGCATGAACGATCAGGTTGCCGCGCCAAAAAATCCTCCGCGCATCCTGTGCATCGGAATGCCGGTGCGCGACCTGACATTTCGGGTATCGGGCATTCCCGCCCGCGGTTCCAAGGAGAACGCCAGCCATTTCGAGGAGATCTGCGGCGGCAACGCGCTCAATGCCGCGATCAGCATCGTCCGGCTCGGCGGCCGCGCCGCCGTCTGCGGACCGATGGGTGACGCGCGGGAGACATCGAGCCGCTATATCTTCGACATGCTCGCGCGGGAGGGCATCGACACCAGGCATCTCGTGCAGATGCCGGGCCTGGTGACCCCGATCTCCGCCATCATGCTCGACCCGAGCGGCGAGCGCACCATCGTGACGTTCCGCGATCCGGAGCTGTGGAAAGTCCGCCTGCCCGCCATCGGGACGCTGCTTGAGGATTGCGCGGCGATCCTGACCGAGAGCCGCTGCGCGGAATTCTGCACGGATCTTTGCGCCGAGGCCCGCCGGCGCGGCATCCCGGTCATCGTCGACGTCGATCGCGCGATGTCGTTGCGGGAGGGATTGCTCACGGCGTCTTCGCATCTGGTGTTCTCGAGCGAACCGCTGCAGGAGACGGCCGACGTCACCGACGACGGCGCGGCGCTGAAAAAAATCGCCAGACTGACGTCGTCATTCCTGGCAGGAACGCGCGGCGCGCGGGGGACGATCTGGCTGGACCAACACCAGAACCTGCAGCAGACCCCTGCTTTCCCGGTCCATACCCTCGACACGCTGGGCGCCGGCGACGTGTTCCACGGCGCGTTCGCGCTCGCCATCACCGAAAAGCAGGAGCTCCGCGCGGCGCTGCGGTTCGCGTCCGCAGCCGCGGCGCTCAAATGCACCCGGTTTGGCGGCGCGTTGGCCGCCCCGCAACGTACTGAAGTTGAACAGCTTTTGAACCAGGGCCAGGGAGTGCACCCGGCCTAGTCCGCCAGGCCCGGCTTGCTTTAGAAGATTTTTCTATATATGAGGGATATGATCCCAAGATATGGAACATTCTTCTCATGTCCGACGCCGCCGTTCAGCTTCATGAGGCCAACCGCCGCCTCGACGCGATCGATCGCAAAATCCTGACCGTGCTGCAGGAAGACGCTTCGCTGTCGGTGGCCGAGATCGGCGACCGGGTCGGACTGTCTTCGACGCCGTGCTGGAAGCGAATCCAGCGGCTGGAGGCCGACGGGGTGATCCTGCGACGGGTCGCGCTGGTCGACCAGAACAAGATCGGACTGGGCATTTCCGTGTTCGTCTCGGTGGAGAGCGCCGATCACTCGGAAGCCTGGCTCAAGACCTTCGCCGCCGCCGTCAGCGCCATGCCCGAGGTGATGGAGTTTTACCGGATGGCCGGCGACGTCGACTACATGCTGCGCGTCGTTGTCGCCGACATGGCGAGCTATGACGTGTTCTACAAGAAGCTGATCGGCGCCGTGCCGCTGAAGAACGTCACCTCGCGCTTCGCGATGGAGAAGATCAAGTCGGTCACCGCGCTGCCGGTGCCGGCGGCGTAAGTGTCAGGATCGTGTCCCGGACGCGGCGCAGCGC
>NZ_JBAVNZ010000436.1:0-2107 GCF_049691595.1 Bradyrhizobium sp. | reverse complement strand
CTCACCGTGTTGAGGAACTTGCCGACCTCGAGCTTGAGGCGGTTGGAGTCGCCGGACAGCGACTGCGCCGCCGACAGCACCTGCGATGAGGCCGAGCCGGTCTCACTGGCGCCGCGCTGCACGTCGGTGATGTTCGACGAAACCTGCTGGGTGCCCTGCGCCGCCTGCTGGACATTGCGGGAAATCTCCTGGGTCGCCGCGCCCTGCTCTTCCACCGCCGACGCAATCGTCGCCGAGATCTCCGACAGTTTTTCGATGGTGCCACTGATCTCCTTGATGGCGCCGACCGACTCATGGGTCGCCGCCTGGATGCCGGAAATCTGCTGGCCGATCTCGCCGGTCGCTTTCGCGGTCTGCTCGGCCAGCGCCTTGACTTCGGAGGCGACCACGGCAAAGCCGCGGCCCGCTTCGCCGGCACGCGCGGCCTCGATGGTCGCGTTCAAAGCCAGCAGATTGGTCTGGCCGGCGATGGTGTTGATCAGCTCGACCACGTCGCCGATGCGGCTCGCCGCCTTCGACAATTCGCTGACGCGGTCGTTGGTCCTGCGCGCCTGATCGACCGCCTCGTTGGCCATCCGCGCCGATTCCTGCACCTGGCGGCTGATCTCGTTGACCGACGAGGTCAGTTCCTCGGTGGCGGAGGCCACCGATTGCACATTGGTGGAGGCTTCCTCGGACGCCGCCGCGACCGCGGTGGTCAACTCCTGCGCCCGCTCGGCGGTCGAGGTCAGCGTTTTGGCGGAGGCTTCCAGTTCGGTCGAGGCCGACGACACGGTCTCGACGATCTCGCCGACGGCGGATTCGAAGCTGTCGGCGAGCTTGACCATCTCAGCCTTGCGATGCTGGGCGGCGACCTGATCCTGCGTGATCTTGGCCTCGGCCTCCCGACGCGCCTTGTCGGCGAGCATCACCTTGATTCCCTCGACCGCGCGGGCGGTTTCGCCGATCTCATCCCCGCGCTCGGTGCCGGTAACCTCGATATCCTCACCCTTGGCCAGCCGCTGCAGCAGGCCGACAAGCGAGCGCATCGGCATGGCGATACCGAATTGGCCAACCAGGAATCCGGCAAGCAAGCCGAGCAGGACACCCGCTATGGCCGTGATGACGAGCCAACGGGATGCGGTTTCATATTCCTCGGCCGCGGCCTTGGCAAAATGATCGACGCGCTCGTTCAGTCGCTCGGCGACAGTCCGAACCATTTTCCGCAGCTTCTCGGCCGCCGCACGGCTCTTCATGGCGGACGCGCGCAAGCGCTCTGTTTCATCGTTCAACTGAACGTCCTTGACTCCATCAGCCAGCCGAAGCGTATTCTCCATATCCTTGACGTATTCCGCGAACGCATCCCTGACGGCGGGTATCATGGCCTTCACATGCTCGTCGCGGGTTTTGCCGGCCTCCCCGATCCGTTCATTGAACAGCTTCAGTTGTTCGTCGATGACCTTGCGAACCTCGGCGCGGTTCTCAGGTCGTGGATCGAGGGCGACGCTGAATTCGGCCTGGTTCATGGCGATGAGGTTGGTGTTGGCGCGGGCAGCCTCCAGCGCGCGCCTCGCCGCCGAATCCATCGTGACCGCATCGTCATTGAGCGAACGCAGCGCATGGATGCCAAACCAGCTCATCCCCGCGGAAATCGCCGATATCAGGACAATGATCGTCAGGACTTTGGTAAGGATGCGGAAACGAGCCAGGAAGGACATGCAAACCTCTGCAAACGGGCTGACCTCGAAGAGGGGTTCTTCGAGGATGAATACGTCAGGGATTCAAATGGCGCATGCGCGGGAGCGCGCGCGCCGGCAGGCGAGATTCACGCTTGCGCCCAAAAGAGCGCCGTGACGCTTTCTCGTCAGAACCGTAAGTTTCGCGCGTTTCGTTAGGGTTAATGTCGGGCGCCGTAGAAATACGGGACGATCAAGCCGGATTGCCGGCAACATGGCGCATGGCCGATTGAAGCCGCACGGGTCGAGCGTGGGATATCGGATACGGACGCCAACGATTGAAACAGGGATCGCCGAGCCGGCGGCCCGATCAATCCGCCGAACGGCGCAGCTCCGGCGCGCTTTCCGGCTTTGCCGGCTCCGCCCTGGTCTCGGATTTGACCGGCTCGAGC
>NZ_JBAVNZ010000435.1:0-11544 GCF_049691595.1 Bradyrhizobium sp. | reverse complement strand
GATTTCGAGGATCCGCTGCTTTGGCAGCACGAAATCGACCCACAGCGAAAGCGGCAGTTCAAGCGTCTTGCGGACGACGCTGCGGCCATGCCACAGGAACAGGTTTTTGGCGACCTGCTGGGTGATGGTCGAGCCCCCGCGCACCACCTCTCCGTCCTCGGCGTCGTCGATCACCCCCTGCAGCGCGTCCCAGTCGACGCCGCGATGGCTGCAGAATTTGGCGTCCTCGGAACCGACCACCGAGCGCGGCAGTGAGGGCGAGATTGCGTTGAAATCGATCCACTGCCGCGTCACCGGCGCGCCTTTCAGCCAGCGCCAGACCATCAGCGTCGAGACCGGATGGCCGGCGCGATAGAGCGGCACGAGCAGATACGGCAGCAGCAGCACGAGCAGCACCATCAGCGACAAAATTCGGACAATGCGCAAAAGCGATGTTTCCGGCTCGAAGCGGTGGGCGCGGCCAGAATGGACCGATTCGAGCGACATCGCTGCGATCATTCGCCATTTTTCCAGCGCTTTTGAGCCGCGGCGACCCCGGCGCCGGAATTGACGAAGCCGATGCCATCAACGATTGTCCGCCCGAAATCGATCTGGAGCTGCTCTTGATGACGACCGGTACCGCCGAATTTGCCAAACGACTGGACCAGACCGCCGAAGATACCGAGGCGCTGATGGCGAAACTGTTGTCCGACGCCGTCGTGGCAGACGAGATCGTGCGGCCGAAGCGGCTGATCGGGGCGATGCGCTATTCGAGCCTTGGCGGGGGCAAGCGGCTGCGGCCGTTTCTGGTGGTCGAGAGCGCCGCGGTTTTCGGCGTGCCCCGCGAGGCCGCCTTGCTGGCCGGCGCCGCGCTCGAATGCATCCACTGCTATTCGTTGATCCACGACGATCTGCCGGCGATGGACAACAGCGACCTGCGCCGCGGCCGACCGACGCTGCACAGGGCCTATGACGACGCCACCGCGATCCTCGCCGGCGACGCCTTGCTCACGATCGCCTTCGACGTCATCACCCGCGACGAGATTCACAGGGATGCCGACGTGCGCCTTCTGCTCACCCGCGCGCTAGCGCGCGCTTCCGGCGTCGGCGGCATGGCCGGCGGCCAGATCCTCGACCTTGCCGGCGAGGGCCGTTTTGGCGACCGCGAGCCGGTCGACGTCGCGCGCCTGCAGCAGATGAAGACCGGCGCGCTCTTGCGCTTCGGCTGCATCGCCGGCGCGATCCTCGGCCAGTCCACCCAAAGGCAATACCGGGCGCTTGACGATTACGGCCGCGCGCTCGGCGAGGCCTTCCAGATCGCCGACGACCTGCTCGACGTCGAAGGCGACGCCGCGGCGCTCGGCAAGCAGACCGGGCAGGATGCCGCGCTGGGCAAGACCACCTTCGTCACCCAGCTTGGCATCGAGGGCGCGCGGCAGCGCGTGCGCGACCTGTTGGCGCGCGCCGATTCGGCGCTGTCGATTTTCGGCGCCAAAGGTGACGTGCTGCGCGCCGCCGCGCGGTTCGTCGCCGAACGGAGCAACTGACCGCGATGGCCGGCGGGGAATTCGAGCAGCATCTTCGTCGATTCCGGAAATTGCCGGCGCCGCTCCGCGTGGTCTATGCGCGGCCGCGCACCTTCATTTCGATCGCGATCGGGATCGTGGCGTTTTTCCTGCTGCCGCCCTCGCTGCGGCTGGTGACGCGCCTGTTGCTTGGCTGGGATATCTCTGTGGCGCTGTATCTGCTGCTCATCTACATCATGATGCTGCGGAGCGGGCTGGCGCATATCAGGCGCAACGCGATCATGCAGGACGATGGCCGTTTCGTCATCCTGATGCTGACGGCGCTCGGCGCCTTCGCCAGCATCGCCGCGATCGTGTTCGAACTCGGCGGGACACACCGCAGCGCGCCGCAACTGATCCTGGCGACGGCGACGATCGCGCTGTCATGGGCCGCGGTGCACACCCAGTTTTCGCTGCACTACGCGCATGAATATTATCGCGGCGCCAAGCCCGGCGGCCTGCAATTTCCGAGCGGCGACCCGCATGACGAGGCCGATTACTGGGACTTCGTCTATTTTTCGTTCGTGATCGGCATGACCGCGCAAGTGTCCGACGTCGGCATCACCGACCGGACCATCCGCCGTACCGCGACCGTGCACGGCATTATCTCCTTTGTGTTCAATACCGCGCTGCTGGCGCTGATGGTCAATATCGCGGCCAGCGCGATTTGACCCCCCCGTCATTCCCAGGCGCGCGTGCGCGAACGCGGAACCTTGAGATTCCGGGATCAACGCTGCGCGTTGCCCCGGAATGACTTCGTCAATTACAGATCTGAACGTTGCCGCCGCCGCCCTCCCGCGGGCCGCCCTGCGCGAGGGTCCGGTATTCGAGGTGGCATCCGCGCGCGACCGGCCGGCAGCCGACCGAGTCGCATACGATCTGACCACTTCCCGTGGCAGCTTTCGGCCGGGAAATGGTTGCCTCGGGCCGCGGCCGCTCGCGAACCGGACGGTCCGCGCGCGTCGAGCGCTCATCGGAATCGCGCCTGGCGACCGGCTTCTTCTCGCGCCGCTTCTCGCATTCTTTGTCGTCGTTGAGGAACGAGCCTTCGGCGCAGGCGATCTTGCTGCACCGGTCGCCATCGGCCTTGTAGCCGCGCTCGCAGACCAGCGGACAGACCCGCGACGATTTCAGCTTGACGGCATCGAGTGTATCGACACTGGCGACCTTGGCATCGAGCCTGGTTCCGGCGTAGCGATTGAACAAGGTCAGCGAACGCTGCGAGGACGCGTTCCAGTCGCCGTCGGCGGCGCCGGTCAGGCAGCCGACGCGGCGCAGCTCGGCCTGCACCGATTTGGTGATGTCGGATGGCGGAGGGCCTGGATCGAGGGAAGCGAGCCCTGTCCCCTTGTCCTTTTCAGCGGCCGGCGGCGTGGCAGCCGCCGCCTTATCGGCGCCAGCCTTGTCGACAACGGTCTTGTCAGCCAGCGCCTGTTCGGCGGCGGCGCGTTTGTGCTCGGCGGCCGCGGCTTGCTCCTGCGCAATCTGCTTGGCCTTCTCGGCCGCAAGCCGCGCCTGTTCGGCGGCCCTGGCATCGGACTCGGCCCTGACCTGCTGCGCCTTTTGCCCACCCTCGGCGGCAAGCCGCGCCCGCTCCTGCTCGGCCATCCGCGCCTTCTCGGTCGCGGCGACGCGCGCTTCCTCGGCGGCGATCTTCTCAAGCTGAAGTCTTGCAAGGTTGGCATAGAAGCCATCGGGATATTGCGCGAGGAAGGCGTTCAGCGCACTCCTGTTGCCGAGCTGCAGCGCCAGTTCATAGTCGCGGCGCGCCTCGGCCTGCGGATTGGGGGCGGGCGCGGGAACTGGCGCCACCCTGGCCGGCGCCGGCACCAGCGGCACGTCTTCGCCGCCAAGCGACCCGTAGACGAACGGCTCCTGCCGGTTGCCGGTGCTCCTGAGCACGTCGTCACGGACGAATCCGAACGCCCGGCGCACGTCGAGCCCCGGCGTGGTCAGGTGCTGTGACAACGCCGCCGTGAACGGGCTGTTCTTGCCGTCGCCGTCCGCCGCCGTCGAGCCGGCCTTGGCGGAATAGGCGATCAGGACGTTCGGGCTGGTCGGCTCGACCTTGGCGAGCCCCTGCCCGATCGCGCGCGACGCCACCGTCCGCTTCATGCGCTTGGCGAACGGGTTGTCGCGGCAGGCGTCGAGAATCACGAGCCGCAATCGCTTGGCCGGCTCGATCGCGATCAGGATGCGGTCGAGCGAGAGCGCCTCGTCATAGACGTCGGTATCGCGCTCGAGCCTGGCATCCACCGGAATCAGATAATTGCCGCCATCCACCTCGATGCCGTGGCCGGCATAATAGACCACGGCGATGTCGGCATCGCGGGCGCGGTCGGCGAAGTCGCGCAGCGCGCGGCGGGTCTCGGCCGCCGGAAGGTCCTGGCGGAAATCAACGACGTCAAAACCGGCGTCCTTCAGCGTCGCCGCCACGACCGCGCCGTCGTTGACCGGATTGGCCAGCGGCGCGACGTTTCGGTAGGCGGAATTGCCGAGCACCAGCGCCACGCGCTTGTCGGCAAGGGCCGGCTGGCAAACCAGCAGCAGCGCGGCGGCAACCACCCATCGATATAATTCTGGAAATCCAGGCGGTTTTGTCATGACGCTCTCGAAACCTCGCATTTTCTAGCACACCGGTCGGCCTAACAGAAGCGCCCGGCGGGCCTTGTGAACTATGTCACGAAATACGCCGACGGGGCTCACGGTGCCCCTTTGCTTGGTCGGCCGGGCATGGATCCGGTTCGCCGCTTTGCCGATCACATTTTGGATGATGCAACGCACCCCATGGCGCGTTTGCCCGGTCCGTGGCTTAATTCTGCCGGAACTGTTTTCAGTCAGCGGGGAGAACCAGCCGTGAGCCATGACCGATCGACCGTCGAAGCCGTGGTCAAACATTATTTCGACGGCCTGTACGAGGGCAATGCCGACAAGCTCGGGGCGATCTTTCATCCCAGCGCCGATCTGCGCTGGCTCGAGAAGGGCGAGTTGCAGGTCTTGACCGTGCCGGACTGGCTCGACCGCGTGCGCAAGCGGCCGTCGGCCAGCGCGGAAGGCAAGCCGCGCGAGGATTTCATCGTCACCATCGACCGATCGGATGAGTCCACCGCTTTCATCAAGGTGCGCTGCCAGCTGCCGCCGCGCTATTTCACCGATTATCTGGTGGCGATGAAGCTTGCCGACGGCTGGCAGATCGTCTCGAAATCGTATCGCTACGATCTGCGCGAGTGAAGACACCGCATTGACCTCGCCGGGCTTCCGCGCCAATCGGACGGCGGAAGGATTTCGAGCCCATGGAAGCCAGATTTCAGATCTTCCTGATCCTGCTCGCCGTGCTGGCCGGCACGGCATTATTGGCGCGCCGAATCAATGTCGCGCCGGCGATCCTGCTGCTGCTCGCCGGCATCGCGCTGGCCTTCGTGCCGGGCATGCCGTCGCTGCAATTGCCGCCCGAACTGGTGCTGCTGGTGGTGCTGCCGCCGCTGATCTATTCGGCCAGCGTCGCCATGAGCTGGCGCGAATTCAAATCCAATCTGCGGCCGATCATCCTGCTCTCGGTCGGCTGCGTGATCTTCACCGCCTCCGCGGTCGCGGCCGCGACGCACTATCTGATCGGACTGCCCTGGGGCGTCGGCTTCCTGCTCGGCGCCATCGTCGCGCCGCCGGACGTGGTGGCGCCGCTGGCAATCGCCCGCAAGCTCGGCATGCCGCGGAGAATCCTGGTCGTGCTCGAGGGCGAAGGCCTCGCCAACGACGCCACCGCGCTGATCCTCTACCGCTTCGCGGTGGCGGCGATCTCGACCGGCCTGTTCTCGCTGCCAAGGGCAAGCGGCACGTTCGCCGCCATCGTGATCGGCGAAATCCTGTTCGGCCTGGCCGTCGGCTGGCTCAGCCTGAGGGCACGTCACCGCGCCCGCGACCCGCAGGTCGAGATCACGCTGTCGCTGCTCACGCCCTATGTCGCCTACTGGATTCCCGAACATGTCGGCGGCTCCGGCGTGATCGCAACCGTGGCCTGTGGGCTCTATGTGAGCTGGAACGGGCCGCTATGGATTTCTTCCGCGACCCGCCTGCAGGGCATCTTCTTCTGGGACCTCGTCATCTACCTGATCGAGGGCATGCTGTTTCTCCTGACCGGATTCCAGATGCGGTCGCTGCTGGAGAAATCGAAAACATTTCCGCTCGACGATATCCTGGCCGCGACCGCTTTGGTCGCCCTCGTCATCATTGTCGCGCGTTTCGCCTGGGTCTATCCCGCGACCTATCTGCCGCGCATGTTGAGCAGAAGCCTGCGCCAGCGTGATCCGGCGCCGTCCTGGCGCTGGGTGTTCGTGGTCGCGTTCACCGGCGTGCGCGGCGCGGTCTCGCTGGCGGCGGCGCTGGCGCTGCCCCTTGCGCTGCCGAACGGCGAAGCGTTTCCCTATCGCGACCTGATCCTGTTCGTCGCCTTCGGGGTGATTTTCATCACTTTGGTCGGACTGGGACTGGGCCTGCCGCCGGTGGTGCGATGGTTAGGCGTCGCGCAGGCCGGTCGCGACGAATACATCGCCGAGCATGCCTCGGAGATCGCGGCGCGGCGCGAGGCGCTGGCAGCCGCCCTGCAATCGCTCGACGCCATGACCGACGATCGTGAATTGTCCGACGAAGCGGTCAAGCTGCTGCGCGCCCGCCACGAGATCCGCGCCAACCAGTTGCCGCAGTCGCTCGATCCCGACAGGCATGATGTGTCGGCGACGGGAACCGCGCTGACGCGGGAATTGATCGCAGCCGAGCGGAAATTCATCCACGTCCTGCTGCGCGACGGCAAGATCACCGACGAAATCCGGCGCCGCATCGAGCGCGATCTCGATCTGGAGGAAGCGAGCCTCAGCAACCGGGAGTATCGGAGGGTGCGGTTGTGATGCCCGAGCCGTCATTGCGAGGAGCAAAGCGACGACGCAATCCACTCATCGTCCGGCTGAGCCCAGAGATGGATTGCTTCGCTACGCTCGCAATGACGAATGGATAGATATTTGCTAATCTGCATCCATGGACGAAGGTGGCAATGGCAAGCCTTTCCGGCCGAACAATGATAAGCGAACGGCCGTGCGGCGCGGCCTCGCAGAAATGCGCGAGCGAAAACTCGCAAGCGACGAGGCCATCGCAACTGTGTTTGATCGCTACCGTTCAATCGATGCGACGACCGAGAGGGAATAGCGTTCGCGCCCCCTACTCCGCCGCCGCGTTCCGCCCCGTACGCCCGACATAACCCGCCGCATCGCCGAACCGCTCGATCATGACGGCGGTGAGATCCTTGGCCTTGCTGGTGACGCAGGCGCCGGAGCGCACGGCGTAGCGGTCCTGATGCGCGAGGTGGGAGGGTGCCTCACCCTGCTGCAGCGCGCGGGCGCAGTCCATCACCAGTTTGCGGAAATGCAGAATGCCCAGATCCGTCGGCCCGAGATGTTCGCGGCTGCGGTCGGCGATCGGGCCCTGGCTGTCCTGCACGGCTGCGTCCTGTTCGGAAACGCCCCTGATGCCGGTATAGCTTCTGGTCCTCTGCAGCTGGCGATCGATCAGATAATCGTTCGACTTGTTGCGCAGCGGAACGTAATTCTCATCGACTTCCGACATCACGCCATTGCCACGGTCATAGCCGTCGCGCTCGGCTTGCGTCAGCGGTCGTTCCGGGTTCCAGGCATAGGTGTAGATCCAGCAACTGGTATCGGTGACCGGCACAAAGCTCTGGCCAAAAATGTTCTCGCCGGGCATCGAACTCGGCGCATAGGCATGCACCGGCATCAGGAATTGGGCGATGCGCCAGTAGATATTGTCGCTGCCGGTGAGCCGCCCACCGGCGACCGTCAGGCCGGCTTCATGCGGATTGATTTTGATGACCGGGCGCGGGTCTTCGGCGATCCAGCGCATATGATCGGTGGCGACCCGCGTCAGCGGGTTCACAAAGTGCTTCCTGATGTCGAGGATTTCGTGTTCCTCTTTCTCGAAGCTCAGATGCGCAAACGTAAAGTGCGCGGTATCGATCGAGCCTTCCAGCGCCTGCACCCAGTTGCAGTCCTGCCATTTCTTCGAGACATAGCGGTGCGAGGCCGGCACCAGCGCCATCTCCAGCGCCGGCAACTCCGGAACTTGCGCCGCCGGACCCATATAGGCCCAGATCATGTCGCCCCATTCGCGCACCGGATAGGACTTGATCCGGATCAGGTCCTTGGCGTTGAGATCGGGGTAGGAGGTCGGCATGTCGACGCAAGCGCCGTCGGTGTCGAATTTCCAGCCATGATAGACGCAGCGGATGCCGCACTCCTCATTGCGGCCGAGCCAGAGATTGGCGCCGCGGTGCGGGCAATGTTGATCGATCACGCCGACCACGCCGCGCGAATCGCGGAAGGCCAGCAGTTCCTCGCCCATCACCACGATCTTCTTCGGCGGCCCGTCGGCCTCGGGCAGTTCCCTGGACAGCAGCACCGGCAGCCAGAAGCGCCGCAGCAATTCGCCCATGCCCGTGCCCGCGCCGCTTTCGGTCAGGAATTTGTTGTCCTCTGCGCGGAGCATGGGCGTCCTCCGAGGTTTTGTTTTGCTTCGGACCGAGATTGGCGCGGGCGCGGCGGGGCGTCAACGCATCTCGCCCTCACACTGGCCGCTCCCCCTTCACCGTCACCCGCGTGCCGGAACGCGTATGCGGCCAGTAGTCCCACATTGCACGGTGCTGGACGCAGCGGTTGTCCCAGAACGCAATGGCGTTTTCGCTCCAGCGGAAGCGGCACTGGAACAGCGGGTTCTCGGCGTGCTGGTAGAGATAGGCCAGCATGGCCTCGCTCTCGTCGCGCGGGATGCCGATGATGTGGCGGGTAAAGCCGCGGTTGACATAGAGCGCCTTCTTGCCGGTCACCGGATGGGTGCGCACCACCGGATGCTCGGCGCGCGGATAGTTTTGCCGGTCGGCGACGCCGTAATTGGCGTAGAGCCCGCGATAGGCCTGCTCGCCGTCATGCAGCGCGGTGAGTCCCTCGAGATAGGTCTTCATACGCACAGACAGTGCTTCATAGGCCGCATACATGCTGGCGAACAGCGTGTCGCCGCCGCGCGGCGGGCACTGCCTGATATGGAGGATCGAGCCCATCGGCGGCTCGAGATCGCAGGACACGTCGGAATGCCAGCCCTCGCCATTGGCGCGTGGCGAATCCTTGTCGGCGTAAATCTTCATCAGCGCGGGATCGCCGTCCTCATGGGGCGCGGCGGGATGGATATGCAGTTCGCCGAATTTGCGGCCGAAGGCGAGATGCTGTTGCGGCGTGATGTGCTGGTCGCGGAAGAAGATCACGAGATTTTCAGCGAGCGCGCGATGAATTTCGTCGATCTGACGGTTCGACCTCGCATCGTCGGAGACCAGCTTGCCGATATCGACGCCGGAAATCTCCGCGCCGATGATCGGGGTGAGTTTTTCCACCGCGATGGTCTCGTAGGGTTCTCTCTCTTCGGCGATGGGCCGGTAGCGCGGCCCCTGCTTGCCGGACAGCGAACTCATGGGCGTCCTCCGATGGCTCATCGTTTTCAGCCATCGTAGCCCGGATGAAGCGGAGCGCAATCCGGGACCGACGTTACCGGCTTGTGAGGGCGTCCCGGGTTTCGCTTCGCGCCACCCGGGCTACAAGCTTACTCCGCCGCGGTCACCGGCGCCTTCGCTCCGGCGCCGTAGCGCTGGTCGATATAGTCGATCACCAGCGCCTTGAAGTCGGCGGCAATGGAAGGACCCCGCAGGGTGCGGAACTTCTTGCCGTCGACGAACACCGGCGCGGCCGGCGTTTCTCCGGTGCCGGGCAGCGAGATGCCGATATTGGCGTGCTTGGACTCGCCGGGACCGTTGACGATGCAGCCCATCACCGCGACGTTGAGCGCCTCGACGCCGGGATATTGCGTCTTCCAGCCCGGCATCTCCTCGCGGATGAAATCCTGGATCGAGCGCGCCAGTTCCTGGAACGTGGTCGAGGTGGTGCGGCCGCAGCCGGGGCATGCCGCCACCAGCGGCACGAAGGTGCGGAAACCCATGGTCTGCAGCAGTTCCTGTGCGACCTGGACTTCCAGCGTGCGGTCGCCGCCGGGCTCGGGCGTCAACGAAATGCGGATAGTGTCGCCGATGCCGTCCTGCAGCAGGATGCCGAGCGCGGCGGAAGAGGCGACGATGCCCTTCGATCCCATGCCGGCTTCGGTCAGCCCGAGATGGATCGCATAGTCCGAACGGCGCACAAGTTCCTGATAGACCGCGATCAGGTCCTGCACCGCCGAGACTTTCGCCGACAGGATCATCCTGTTTTTGGGCATGCCGAGTTCTTGCGCCCGCGCGGCCGACAGCAGCGCCGACTGCACCATCGCCTCGCGCGTCACTGCGCGGGCGTCGAGCGGGTTTGGCGAGACCGCGTTTTCTTCCATCAGCCTGGTCAGCAGTTCCTGGTCGAGCGAGCCCCAGTTCGCACCGATCCGCACCGGCTTGTCGTTCTTGTTCGCGATCTCGATGATGTCGGCGAATTGCGTGTCGCGCTTGTTCTTGAATCCGACATTGCCGGGATTGATGCGGTATTTGTCCAGCGCCTCGGCGCAGGCGGGATAATCCGCCAGCAGCTTGTGGCCGATGTAATGGAAATCGCCGATCAACGGCGTAGTGATGCCGCGCTTGCGCAAGCCGTCGCGGATATGCGGCACGGCGGCGGCGGCTTCCTCGCGGTCGACCGTGATGCGCACCATTTCGGAGCCGGCGCGCGAAAGCGCTGCGACCTGCGCCACCGTGCCTTCGACATCGGCGGTGTCGGTGTTGGTCATCGACTGCACGACGATCGGCGCGCCCCCGCCGACGGCGACATGGCCGACCATGACTTGCGTGGTTTGATGCCGGGCGCTGGGGCCGGCGGCGTCGCTTTGAATCGGTTTTTCGGGCTTGTTCATGGCGTCTCGAATATCAGGTTTTGGCGACATTCACCAAGGGATCGGTGGCAGGCGCGTGCGCGGCTCCGGGATCGGAATTATTCTGCTGTTTATTCAATATCTTATCTACGTCGTTCAGGCCCCGAGCAAGACGCGGGGCCGCGCGTTGGCTGACCGGTATATTGGACGGCAATTACGGGATTCAAAGGGCGGCCGCCCCCAGCCGGCCGCCTTTCCATTGGCGATCGCGCACCCTAGCATGACCCAAACAACAACAGGGAGGCGCGCCATGTCCGGCCACAACGGGCTTATCACGTCAGCCGAACTCTCGGGCCAGCTCGGCCGGCCCGAGCTTCGGTTGTTCGATTGCACGACCTATCTCGAACCCGCGCCCGAAGGCAGCGAGGTTCCCTATCTCGCGGTTCCCGGACGGCACAGCTTCGAGGCCGGGCATATTCCGGGCGCGGACTTTCTGGATCTGCAGGGCGAATTCTCCGATTCCACCACAACGCTTCGCTTCATGATGCCCCCGGTCGCACAACTCGAAGCCGCGTTCGGCCGCCACGGCGTATCGGCCAATAGCCGCGTGGTGCTGTACTCGATCGGCACGCCGATGTGGGCGACGCGGTTCTGGTGGATGCTGAAATCGCTCGGCTTCGATGCATTGGTGCTCGACGGCGGTCTCGACACATGGAAAGCGGAGGGCCGCGCCATCGAAGCCGGACCCGCGAAAGGGTATCCGCCGGCGAAATTCACGGCGAAGCCAAAGCCCGGATTTTTCGTTGGCAAGAAGGACGTTCTCGCCGCCGCGGACGATCGCAACACCATCGTCGTCAACGCGCTCGGTCCGCAATTCCACAAAGGCCTGGAGCCCAGCCGCTACGGCCGGCCCGGGCGCATCCCCGGCAGTTGCAATGTGTCGGCGGCGACCTTGCTCGATCCCGAGACCAAGGCCTTCGTCCCGCTCGAAGATGCCGAAGCGAAGTTTGCCGCGCAGGGGATCGCCAAAGACAAGCGCGTGATCGCCTATTGCGGCGGCGGCATTTCCGCCACCATCGATTTGTTCCTGCTGCATCGGCTTGGTTAC
>NZ_JBAVNZ010000434.1:0-3189 GCF_049691595.1 Bradyrhizobium sp. | reverse complement strand
ATCATCTGGTGGTGCAGGATCTGTTCGTGACCGAAACCGCGTTCCATGCCGACGTGATCCTGCCGGCGTCGGCATTCGCGGAAAAATCCGGCACCTTCACCAACACCGACCGCCGCGTGCAGCTCGCGCGCGAGGTGATCAAGCCGCCCGGCGACGCGCGGCAGGATTTGTGGATCATCCAGGAAATCGGCAAGCGGATGGGGCTGTCCTGGAACTATGGCGGCCCGGCCGACGTGTTCACCGAGATGACAGAGGTGATGCCGTCGCTGAAGAACATCAGCTGGGAGCGGCTTAAGCGCGAGGGCGCGGTGACCTATCCGGTCGACGACCCCGACAAGCCCGGCAACGAGATCATCTTCACCACGGGTTTCCCGACCGCGAGCGGGCGCGGCAAGATCGTGCCGGCGCGTGTGATCGCGCCCGATGAGGTGCCCGACGACGAGTATCCGATGGTGCTGTCGACCGGCCGCGTGCTGGAGCACTGGCACACCGGCTCGATGACCCGGCGCTCCAGCGTGCTCGACCAGATCGAGCCCGAGGCGGTGGCGTTCATGTCGCCGAAGGACATGCGGCGCCTCGGCGTGTGGCCGGGCGATCTCGTTCGGCTGGCAACGCGCCGCGGCGCGGTCGAGGTCAAGGTGCGCGCCGATCGCGACGTGCCTGAAAACATGGTGTTCATGCCATTCTGCTACGCCGAAGCCGCGGCGAACCTGTTGACCAACCCGGCGCTCGATCCGTTCGGCAAGATTCCGGAGTTCAAGTTCTGCGCCGTGCGCGCCGAAAAGGCCGAAATCCGCGCGGCGGCGGAGTGATCGGCAATGCGTAGGATGGGTTGAGCACTCGCGAAACCCATCACCTTGGTGCGCATCAATTGCGATGAAAGTGGTGGGATGGGTTGAGCCAACGGGTCGCGCGAACGCGCGCCCGGTGATAAACTCCGCGATACCCATCACGTCAGCGGGCGAGTGAGCGGCATGACTGACTACCGTCGCAACTTCATTGCCGGAGGCAGCTTCTTCTTCACCGTCAATCTGGCGGAGCGGCGGCTTCGGCTGCTGACGGAACACATCGACGAACTCCGTGCCGCGTTTCGCGACGTACGTCGGCAGCATTCGTTCGCGATCGACGCAATGGTCGTTCTGCCTGATCATCTCCACGCAGCCTGGACGCTGCCCGAAGGCGATGCCGATTTTGCCACGCGCTGGCGACTGATCAAATCGGGGTTTTCGCGACGCCTTCCGGCCGGCGAGCGGATTTCCGGCAGCCGCGCCGCCAAGGGCGAACGCGGCATCTGGCAGCGGCGCTACTGGGAGCATACCATTCGCGACGGGGGCGACTTCGCCCGTCACATCGATTACATCCATATCAATCCGGTCAAACATGGGTTGGTCGCGCGGGTCGCAGACTGGCCCTATTCGTCATTCCATCGCATGATGAAACTCGGAGTCTATCCGGAGGATTGGGCGGGCGATGTCTCCGATCACGATGGGGCGTTTGGCGAACGGCCGCGGGGTCCCGCGGCAAGGTGATGGGTTTCGCGAAGGGCTCAACCCATCCTACGGGCTACGTGCTGCATGAGGACTGACCCGTGCCGTTGAAGAACCTGACCAGCTACCGGAGGAAGCGCGATTTCGACAAGACCGCGGAGCCTTCCGGCGAGGTCAAGGTGGCGGGCGCAAAACAGCGGCGGTTCGTGATCCAGAAGCACGCCGCCACCCGGCTGCACTACGATCTGAGACTCGAATTCGACGGCGTCTTCAAGTCCTGGGCGGTGACGCGCGGTCCCTCGCTCGATCCGCACGACAAGCGGCTGGCGGTCGAGGTCGAGGACCATCCGCTCGATTACGGCGATTTCGAAGGCACCATTCCCGACGACCAGTATGGCGGCGGCACCGTGCAGCTCTGGGACCGCGGCACCTGGGAATCCGACGATCCCGATCGCGGCTTCACCAAGGGCGACCTGAAATTCACCCTGCACGGCGACAAGCTGCATGGCGGCTGGGTGCTGGTGCGCATGCGTCACGACCGCGACGGGGCTAAGCGCACCAACTGGCTGCTGATCAAGCACCGCGACGAGTTCGCCAAAGAAGGCAAGGCCAACAACATTCTGGACGAAGACAAGTCGGTCGCCTCCGGCCGCTCCATGGACCAGATTGCCGAGGGCAAGGGCAGGGCGCCAAAACCGTTCATGCTGGCCAGGGGCGGCAAGACCAGGGCCGACGCGGTCTGGCATTCGAACCGGGGCGAAGCCGCGGACACCCGTGCCAAAGCCCAAGCGCCCGCACCATCGGGCAAGAAGACAAAAGCCGCGACCGGGACATCCCGGGCGAAAATCGTCGCCGCGATACCGGATTTCGTCGCGCCGCAGCTCTGCCGTGTGGTCGAGCGCCCGCCCGCGGCGGACGGCTGGTGCCATGAGATCAAGTTCGACGGTTACCGCGTGCAGTTGCGCGTCGAGGATGGCGCGGCCGCCTTGAAGACCCGCAAGGGGCTGGATTGGACCGGCAGGTTCGCCGCGATCGCCAAAGAGGCACGCACGCTTCCCGACGTGCTGATCGATGGCGAGATCGCAGCGCTGGATGACAACGGCGCACCGGAGTTTTCCGCATTGCAGGCGGCGTTGTCCGAGGGCGAAACCGATGATCTGATCTTTTTCGCCTTCGACCTGCTGTTTGCCGATGGGAAGGATCTTCGCGCGCTGCCGCTCGGCGAGCGCAAGGCGCGGCTGAAGCAATTGCTCGAGGCGCGGCAAGGGAAGGGCAAAGCCAAGCGCAGGCTGATCCGCTATGTCGAGCATTTCGAAGGCGGCGGCGCCGCGATCCTGCAATCGGCGCGCAAGCTGTCGCTGGAAGGCATCGTCTCCAAGAAGCTCGATGCGCCCTATCGCTCCGGCCGATCGGAGAGTTGGACCAAGGCCAAGTGCCGCGCGGGGCACGAAGTCGTGCTCGGCGGCTGGAAAACCACCCACGGCAAATTCCGCTCGCTGATGGCCGGCGTCCATCGCGGCGATCATCTCGCCTTTGTCGGCCTCGTCGGCACCGGCTTTGACCAGGACAAGGTCCGGCGTATCATGCCGGCGCTGAAGGCTGTGGCTTCCGGCAAAAGCCCGTTCGGCGGCAAGAACGCGCCGCCCAAGACCCGCGACGTGCACTGGCTGAAGCCCGAGCTGGTCGCCGAGATCGAATTCGC
>NZ_JBAVNZ010000433.1:0-4926 GCF_049691595.1 Bradyrhizobium sp. | reverse complement strand
TTCCATCGCTGCTGCTCCGCAATACCGGATCGCCCGCTTTGGCGGGCGATGCGCGATGTGGTATGGACGCCCGCCGTTGACCTTCCGCATAAAGACGGAAAGTTCGCACCCGGGGCCGAGCGACCATGCACGACATCAAATCGATCCGCGACAACCCGCAAGCATTCGACGCCGCGCTGAAGCGGCGCGGGCTGGCGCCGTTGTCGGCGTCGCTGCTGGCGATCGACGAAAGGCGCCGCGCGGCGATCCTGGCCTCCGAGCAGGCACAGGCCCGGCGCAATGCCGCCTCGAAGGAAATCGGCGATGCCAAGAAGGCGAAGGACGACGCGCGCGCAGCCAAACTGATGGCCGAGGTCGCTGAACTCAAGACCTCGATGCCGGAGCTCGAGGCCGCGGCGAAAGCCGCCGACGAGCAACTGGCAAAAGAATTGGCCGCGATCCCGAATTTTCCGGCGGACGATGTGCCCGAAGGCGTCGACGAGCACGGCAATGTGCGGCGTCACGTGTTCGGCAAGATACGCAACTATGCTTTCACGCCGAAACCGCATGACGATCTCGGCGGCGCGCTCGGCTACATGGATTTCGAGGCCGCCGCCAGGCTGAGCGGCGCGCGTTTCGTGGTGCTGAAGAAGGGACTGGCGCGGCTCGAGCGCGCGATCGGGCAGTTCATGCTCGATCTCCACACCAACGAGCATGGCTATGCCGAGGTGAATCCGCCGTTGCTCGTGCGCGACGACGTGATGTTCGGCACAGGTCAGTTGCCGAAATTCGCAGACGATCAATTTGCGGCGACAAGCGGAGCGCAGAACGCGGTACCTGATGCTGCGCTGGCGCTTGTCGACGCGCTAGCCATTGTTGCCGACCAATTAAGTGTTTTTCAGGACGCCAGGGGCAGGGAGGCTTTTTTGTCGTCCGCTGAATGCCGAAAACAGATCATGGAGTGGCGCGCGGGCATGCCGAACGCCACATCCGAGCAGCGAAAGCTCTGGCTCATCCCCACCGCCGAGGTGTCGCTGACGAATCTCGTTCGCCAATCCATCCTCGACGCGAAAGAACTGCCGATGCGGCTGACGGCGCTGACGCCGTGCTTTCGCGCCGAAGCAGGTGCCGCCGGTCGCGATACCCGCGGCATGATCCGGCAGCATCAATTCACCAAGGTCGAGCTGGTTTCGATCACCACGCCCGAAACGAGCAAGGATGAGCATGAGCGCATGCTGGCCTGCGCCGAGGAGGTGCTGCGGCGGCTCGATCTGCATTATCGGGTGATGACGCTGTGCGCCGGCGATATGGGATTTGCCGCGCAAAAAACCTACGACATCGAGGTCTGGATGCCCGGCCAGGGCGACGGCGGCGCCTATCGCGAAATCTCGAGCTGCTCGGTGTGCGGCGATTTCCAGGCGCGGCGCATGGATGCGCGCTATCGCGGGCCGGACGGCAAGCCGCGCTTCGTGCATACGCTGAACGGCTCCGGCACCGCGGTCGGCCGCGCGCTGATCGCGGTCATGGAAACCTATCAGCAAGAGGACGGCTCGATCGCCGTGCCCGACGTGCTGCGGCCCTATATGGGCGGCGTGAAGGTGGTCGAACGCGACCGAATAAAGTGACCGGACGAAATGGCGCTGCATCGCGACATCCACTGGATCGGTCGGCAATGGGCCGTCACCGGGTTCGGGATGCAAGCGATCGATCAGAAGCTCGGCGGCAAATTCGACATCGAGATGGCGCGGCTGTGGGATGACGGCCTGACGGAATGCCTGCGCGAGCAAACATGGTTCAAGGCGGAGGATTTCGAAAAAGGGCTTGCGATGGCGCGCAAGCGCTACCCCGAGCCGCCCCGCAAGACCGCGCCGCCGCCGCTGCCATCGCCGGTCTTGCCGCCGAAGGCCGAGCGCGTTGTTCCGCCAGCGCCGGAAGCGCCAAAACCTGAGGCGCCAAGGGTCCCGAAGGTTGAATGGGTCGAGCCGCCGCCAAGGACGGCAGCGCCGGTCAAGCCTGAGCTTGCAAAACCAGAACCCGTCGAATTGCCGCAACCGGCGCTTTCGGAATTTCAAGCCTGGATCCCCGGCAGCGCCAGGTTCGCGCGTCCCTGGCGCGTCCGGATGAAGCGGTAGACGAGGACCGGCCGGGTTTGCCTCTGCGGCGATAGCCGGTTAAGACGGCCCCGCAATGACGAACCCGGATCGAACCAGGAGGCAGTTTGACGGATGCGAATTCTCTGCACCAACGACGACGGCATCCATGCCCCGGGCCTGAAGATCGTCGAGGAGATCGCGCGCGCGCTGTCGGATGACGTCTGGATCGTGGCGCCGGAACTCGACCAGTCCGGCGTCTCGCATTCGCTGTCGTTGAACGATCCGCTGCGCCTGCGCGAGGTCGGTCCGCGTCATTTCGCCGTGCGCGGCACGCCGACCGATTGCGTGATCATGGGTGCGCGCCACATCCTGGGCGAGAAGCTGCCGGACCTCGTGCTGTCGGGCGTCAACAAGGGCCGCAACGTCGCCGAGGACGTGGTCTATTCCGGCACCATCGCCGGCGCGCTGGAAGGCACCATTCTGGGATTGCCGTCATTCGCGCTGTCGCAGGAGTTTTCCATCGAGACCCGCGACCGGCCGTTATGGGACACCGCGCTGCAATTCGGACCGCCGATCCTGCGCAAGGTGATCGACGCCGGTGTGCCCAGGAACACGGTGATCAACGTCAATTTTCCTGCCTGCATGCCCGACGACGTCAAGGGCGTGCGCGTCACGCGGCAGGGCAAGCGCAATCTCGGTTTTCTCAAGGTCGACAAGCGCCATGACGGCCGCGGCAATCCCTATTTCTGGATCGGCTTCGAGCGCGCGGCGATGCTCGATACGCCGGCGGAAGGCACCGATCTCGCCGCGCTCGCCGCCCGTTACGTTTCGGTGACGCCGCTGCGGCTCGACCGGACCGATGAAGTGTTTTCGGAAGCGCTGACGGCGACGCTGAAATGACGCGAGCCGCAAAAACAGGCGTCATCCTGAGGTGCACGCCGACTTCGGCGAGCCTCGAAGGATGGTTGGTTAGCTCTGTTTTGGCCGCCCTGCGCGGCGACGGGACAATTCAGTCACCTTGGCCCAATCGGAGCGCACCAGTGCTTCCTTCTTGGCGCGACTCCAACCTTTGACCTGGCGCTCGGCTGCAATTCCATCAGTGATTCGGTCGAAATGTTCAGACCAAACAAGTACGACTGGCCGCCGCGAGAAGGTGTAGCCCTTGTAGGAACCAGCGTTGTGCTGATCAATGCGTCTAGCGAGGTCATCGCTGGTTGTGCTTCCAACATAATAGGAGCCGTCGGCGCAACGAAGCATATATACATATATACCCATCGACGTCGTCCTTCGAGGCTCGCAAGGGCTCGCACCTCAGGATGACGTCGATTGGTCAACTGTCAATTGGATTTCAAAGACCTTAAGCCACCGCGCGTTTCAGCGTGCTGGCGATCGCCGCAGCCAGCGTCTCCAGCTGAAACGGTTTCTGCAGGGTGGGGCGATCGCGATATTCTTCCGGCAGCCCCGACGAGCCATAGCCGGTGGCGAAAATGAAAGGGCGGTTGCGCGCCCTGATCAACGCGGCGACCGGCGTAATCAACTTGCCGTTGACGTTGACGTCGAGGATGGCGAGATCGAACTCGGTGAATTGCGCAAGCTTGATTGCCTCGCCGATTTCGCCGACTTCGGCGACGACGCTGCAGCCAAGCTGCTCCAGCATGTCGGCGACCATCATCCGGATCATGATCTCGTCTTCGACAAGAAATACAGCACAGCTCTCAGGCCGTTTCGCCGTCATGGATGGATTCCTTGCCGGCCCCCGAGACCAAACTCGCAAATAACGCCCGCATGCGCAATGTAAACATTTAGGCGATATGCTGTCTGCCGGGCTACGATCGGACGCCGTTACCGATCATGGGAGGAATACACGTCCAGGTTGTAACACCGAAACAGAGCCCCGGTTCCAGAGCGGAAACCGGGAAAAGACGGAAAAAATTCGCCATTGATGCGGCATTCCGATGGCATCTATCCGTGGGCCGATAGACGCCGGATTGCCGCCTGGAGATTTCACAAGAGCGATATGGCCGTGCCATCAGAACCGCCCGAAAAGATGATGTTTCAGCTCAACCTGCGGCGGCGCGGGATCAGCGATCAGAACGTCCTGCGCGCCATGGACGAGGTGCCGCGCGAAGCCTTCGTGCAGAGGGGCGACCGCGCCGATGCCTATCGCGACAGCGCGCTCGGCATCGCCTGCGGGCAAACCATCAGCCAGCCCTTCGTGGTCGCCTACATGACCGAGCAATTGCACGTGGGCAGGGATCACCGCGCGCTCGAGATCGGCGCCGGCTCCGGTTACCAGGCCGCGATCCTGTCGCGGCTTTGCAAGCACGTCCTGACCATCGAGCGGTACCGGACCCTGGCCGACAGCGCGCGCGACCGGCTGGAAAATCTCGGCTATCACAATATCGAGGTGATGTTCGGCGACGGCTTCGATGTCCCCGCCGGGGCCGGCAATTTCGACCGCATCATCGTCACCGCGGCGATGGAGCAAATTCCGGAAAGCCTGCTGCTGCGGCTCGAGCCCGGCGGTATCCTGATCGCGCCGGTCGGACCGCATCAGGGTACCCAGACCCTGGTGCGGGTCACGCGAACGGACGGCGGTTTCGGGCGCAAGGCGCTCGTCGATGTGCGCTTCGTGCCCGCCCTGCCGGGCATCGCCCGCGAACTCTAGACGATCGATTCCATGAAACCTGTCTTATGGGAGTTGCCCCATCGTTCGTCATTCCGGGATGTGCGCTGGGGCGATAGCCGGTCGGCGTGCAGGCCCGGAATCCATAGCCCCGTGCGGCGGTTATGGATTCTCCGATGTGCAATTGCACATCAAAGCTCGCGCAAGCCGCGCTCCGCGCGTCACACG
>NZ_JBAVNZ010000432.1:0-6046 GCF_049691595.1 Bradyrhizobium sp. | reverse complement strand
TCCGCCAGCATCGGCACCATCGGGCTGGTGTCGCCGAAGCGCACCGTCTACGGCTCGCTGACCACGCCCGATCCGATCGCGCTGCACCGGCAGCTCGACCAGATCGCAACCGACGGCGTCACGCATCTCGCCTTTGAAGCCTCATCGCACGGGCTCGATCAATACCGGCTCGACGGCGTGCGCATCGCCGCCGGCGGCTTCACCAATCTGTCGCGCGACCACATGGATTATCATCCCGACATCGCGCATTATCTTGCCGCCAAACTGCGGCTGTTCCGCGATCTCGTCACAGCCGATGGCGCAGCGGTCATCTGCGCCGATCACGATTTCTCGGAGCAGGCGATCGACGCCGCGCGGTCGCGGCATCTGCGGCTCATCGCCATCGGCCGCCAGGCGGACGGCGCAAGCGAGGGCATTCGCCTGCTCGAGGCGTCCATCGAAGGCTTTGCGCAAAAGCTCGCACTCGAACATCGCGGGCGCAAATATCTGGTCAGGCTGCCGCTGGTCGGCGAATTCCAGATCGAGAACGCGCTGGTCGCCGCGGGCCTCGCGATCGGTACCGGCAGCGGGCCCGATGCCGTGTTCGCGAGCCTCGAACATCTCGAAGGCGCCAAGGGCCGGCTCGAACGCGTCGGCGAACGCAACGGCGCGCCGATCTTCGTCGATTACGCGCACAAGCCCGATGCGCTGGCGAAGGCGCTGCAGGCGCTGCGGCCTTATGCCAGACGAAAGCTCGCGGTCATCTTCGGCGCCGGCGGCGACCGCGACGCCGGCAAGCGTCCGCTGATGGGCGCGATCGCCGCTGCAAATGCCGACAGCGTCATCGTCACCGATGACAATCCGCGCAGCGAGAATCCGGCGGCGATCCGCGCCGCCATCCTGGCCGCTGCGAAGGGCGCCAGGGATATCGGCGATCGCACTGAGGCGATCCGCGCTGGAATTGCCGAGCTGCAGCCCGGCGATGCGCTGCTGATCGCCGGCAAGGGCCATGAGGTCGGACAGATCGTCGGCGACAAGACGCTGCCGTTCAGCGATCATGATGCGGTTGCGGCCGCGCTCGCCGCGAGGGTCGCATGAGCGCCGCGCCATTGTGGACATCGGCGGCGATGATCGAGGCGATGGCCGCGGCGATCCAGGGCGCGTTGCCGGAAGGCATCAGCGGTCTTTCCATCGACAGCCGCACCATTGCGCCGGGCGAAGCCTATTTCGCGATCAAGGGCGAGGTCCATGACGGGCATGATTTCGTCGAAGCCGCGCTGAAGGCGGGCGCGGGACTGGCGGTGGTCGAAGCCGCGCAGCGCCGGAAATTCGCAGCCGATGCGCGCTTGCTGGTCGTGGACGACGTGCTCGCCGGCCTGGTCGCGCTGGCGCAGGCCTCGCGCGCGCGGCTCGGCGCGCGGATCATCGCGGTCACCGGCTCGGTCGGCAAGACCTCGACCAAGGAAGCGTTGCGCTGCGTGCTCGCCGCGCAGGGCGAGACCCACGCTTCGGTGGCCTCCTTCAACAACCATTGGGGGGTGCCGCTGTCGCTGGCGCGCTGCCCGGCGTCGGTGCGCTTTGCGATTTTCGAGATCGGCATGAATCACGCCGGCGAAATCGATGCGCTGGTCAGGATGGTGCGGCCGCATGTCGCGGTCGTCACCGCGGTCGAGCCGGTGCATCTGGAATTCTTCTCGGGCATCGAGGCGATCGCCGACGCCAAGGCGGAAATCTTTGTCGGCGTCGAGCCCGGCGGGGCGGTCGTGCTCAACCGCGACAATTCGCAGTTCACCCGGCTCGAGGCCTGCGCGAAGCGGCACGGCATCTCCCGCATCGTTTCGTTCGGCGCCGACGCGAAATCCGACGCGCGGCTGCTCGATGTGTCGCTGCGTGCCACCTGTTCGGCGGTGCACGCCAACATTCTCGATCACGACGTCGCCTACAAGATCGGCATGCCCGGCCGCCACATGGTGATGAATTCGCTGGCGGTGCTGGCCGGCGCCTATTTGCTGGGAGCGGACCTGGCGCGGGCGGCGCTGTCGCTGTCGCTGCTCGAGCCGCCGGCGGGTCGCGGCCTGCGGCGCGTGCTGGAGGTCGGCAGCGGCGAGGTGACTTTGATCGACGAAAGCTATAACGCCAATCCGGCGTCGATGAGCGCAGCGCTCAACGTGCTCGGCCAGGCCGATATCGGTCCGCATGGCCGGCGCATCGCGATGCTCGGCGACATGCTCGAGCTCGGTCCGACCAGCCCCGCGCTGCATCGCGGCCTGGTCGAGGCCGTCAAGGCCAGCCACGTCGATCTGGTGTATTGTTGTGGTCCGCTGATGCGCCATCTGTGGGATGCTCTTTCCACCGGCAAGCGGGGAGGCTATGCCGCTGATGCGGCCGGCCTGGAGGCGCAGGCGGTCGCGGCAATCCGCGCCGGCGACGCGATCATGGTGAAGGGGTCGCTGGGTTCGAAGATGAAGACGATCGTCAATGCGCTCGAAAAGCGCTTTCCCGGCAAAGCCGCGCACGCAGAAGCGGTATAGGGCATGAGTGAATGTTTTACTGGCTGATCGAGCTTTCCAATACCGTCCCCGGTTTGGGGATGTTCCGGACGCTCCTGAACGTATTCCGCTACATCACCTTCCGCACCGGCGGGGCGATGGTGACCGGCGCGCTGTTCGTGTTCCTGTTCGGCCCGTGGATCATCGATCATTTGCGGCTGCGCCAGGGCAAGGGCCAGCCGATCCGCACCGACGGCCCGCAATCGCACATCATCTCCAAGAAGGGCACGCCGACGATGGGCGGGCTGATGATCTTGTCGGGACTGGTGGTGGCGACGCTGTTGTGGGCGAACCCGCTCAACCCCTATGTCTGGATCGTGCTCGCGGTGACGCTCGGCTTCGGCTTCGTCGGATTCTACGACGACTATCTGAAGGTGACGAAGCAGACCCATGGCGGCTTCGCCGGCAAACTCCGTCTTGCGATCGAGGCGGTGATCGCGCTCGCCGCCTGTTACGCGCTGGTCCGGCTCGGGCGCGACGTGTCCTCGACTTCGCTTGCGATTCCCTTCTTCAAGGACATGGTGTTCAATTTCGGCTGGTTCTTCGTGATCTTCGGCGCCTTCGTCATGGTCGGCGCCGGCAACGCGGTCAACCTCACCGACGGCCTTGACGGCCTCGCCATCGTGCCGGTCATGATCGCGGCGGCCAGTTTTGGCATGATCTCCTACCTGACGGGTAACGCGGTGTTCTCCGACTACCTGCAGATCAACTACGTCGCCGGCACCGGCGAACTCGCGGTATTGTGCGGCGCGGTACTCGGCGCGGGGCTGGGATTTTTGTGGTTCAACGCGCCGCCGGCGTCGATCTTCATGGGCGACACCGGCTCGCTGGCGCTCGGCGGCATGCTGGGCGCGACCGCGGTCGCGGTCAAGCACGAGATCGTGCTCGCCGTGATCGGCGGCTTGTTCGTGCTGGAGGCGGTCTCGGTGATCGTGCAGGTGGCTTCGTTCAAATTGACCGGCAAGCGCGTGTTCCGGATGGCGCCGTTGCATCATCATTTCGAGCAGAAGGGCTGGACCGAGCCGCAGATCGTGATCCGGTTCTGGATCATCTCGGTGATGCTGGCGCTGGCCGGCCTCTCCACGCTGAAACTGAGGTGACGATCTTGTCCATCTTCAACCATCATTCCGGGGCGCGCAAAGCGCGAACTACGATGTGCAATTGCACATCGGAGAATCTCGAGATTCCGGATTGCCGTCGACGGGCCGCGCTTTGCGCGGACCCGTTGGCGGCCTCCGGAATGACAGGTTAGATCGTGATCCCCGCCACCGCCTTTGCGGGCAGGACGGTCGCCGTGTTCGGCCTCGGCGACTCCGGGCTTGCGAGCTGCCACGCCCTGAAGGCGGGCGGCGCGAAAGTGATCGCCGGCGACGACAATGCCGACAACGTCGCCAAGGCCGCGCAGGACGGTTTCATCACCGCCGATCTGCGCACGGTGCCATGGGCGAATTTCGCCGCGCTGGTCCTGACGCCCGGCGCGCCGCTCACCCATCCTGCACCGCACTGGACCGTGCTGGCGGCGCAGCAGGCCGGCGTCGAGGTGATCGGCGATATCGAGCTGTTCTGTCGCGAGCGCAGGCGTCATGCGCCGGATGCGCCGTTCGTCGCGATCACCGGCACCAACGGCAAATCGACCACCACGGCGCTGATCGCGCATCTGATGCGGGTCGCCGGCTACGACACCCAGATGGGCGGCAATATCGGCACCGCGATCCTGTCGCTGGAGCCGCCGCGGATGGGGCGGGTGCATGTGATCGAGATGTCGTCCTATCAGATCGATCTTTCGCCCTCGCTCGATCCCTCGGTCGGCATCCTGCTCAATATCAGCGAGGACCATATCGATCGTCACGGCACGCTGGAAAATTACGCCGCGGTGAAGGCGCGGCTGGTCGCCGGCGTGCAGCCGCAGGGCACCTCGATCGTCGGCGTCGACGATGGCTGGAGCCGCAACATCGCCGACCGCCTCGAGCGCTCCGGCAAGCGCGTGGTCCGCATCTCGGTGAAAAATCCGCTGCCCGACGGCATCTATGTCGAGGGCGAAACCGTTTTGCTGGCGTCGGGCGGCGCGCGCAGCGAGATCGCGAAATTCGGCGGCATCGGTTCGCTGCGCGGCCTGCACAATGCGCAGAATGCCGCCTGTGCCGCGGCCTGCGCGCTGGCGATGGGGATCGACACCGACACCCTGCAAGACGGCCTGCGCAGCTTTCCGGGCCTTGCCCACCGCATGGAGCAGGTCGGCCGCCGCGGCAAGGTGCTGTTCGTCAACGACTCCAAGGGCACCAACACCGATGCCGCCGCGCATGCGCTGTCGTCCTTCGCCGATGTCTTCTGGATCGCCGGCGGCAAGCCCAAGCTTGGCGGCATCGCGGTCCTGACCGAATATTTCCCGCGCATCCGCAAGGCCTATCTGATCGGCGAGGCCGCGCCGGAGTTTTCGGCCACGCTCGGCGACCACGTGCCGCACGAGATTTCGCACACGCTCGATGTCGCGGTGGCCAATGCCGCGCGCGACGCGGAGGCTTCGGGGCTTGCCAATCCGGTGGTGCTGCTGTCGCCGGCCTGCGCCTCGTTCGATCAGTACCGCAATTTCGAAATCCGCGGCACCAGGTTCCGCGAACTCGTCACCGCGTTGCCCGGCGTCACACCGGTGGTGTGACGGCGCGCCTTCAAGCGCAGCCTCCGTGTCCCGGACGCGTTGCGGCATGTAATGCCGCTACGCAGAGCCGGGACCCATCACAATGGACCCCGGATCAGCCGCGCACCGCGCCGCAAGGGCGTCGCGCTGCGCGGCATCCGGGGTACGGGAGAACTCCCTTTCAAAAGATAATGATCGCATTAACCCCTTGGAAACCGTCATGGGCGACCAATGGGCGGACCTCTGCCATTCTGGGGACGCCGATGCTCTCCCGCGACCAACGCACGCCGCTTTCCGAATGGTGGTGGACCGTGGACCGCCTGCTGCTCGCGGCGGTGCTCGCGCTGATGCTGGCTGGCATTATCCTTTCGCTCGCGGCGAGCCCGCCGGTGGCGACGCGGATCGGGCTCGATCCGTTCCACTTCTTCAACCGGCACGTGATGTTCCTGCTGCCTTCGATCGTGGTGCTGGTCGCGGTGTCGTTTCTGTCGCCGCGGCAGATCCGCCGCACCGCGCTGCTGGTGTTCGCGGTCAGCATCGTGCTGATCGTGGCGACGCTGTGGTTCGGTCCCGAGGTGAAGGGCTCGCGACGCTGGATCACCTTGATCGGCGTCAACATCCAGGCCTCCGAATCCGCCAAACCGGCCTTCGTCGTCATGGCGGCGTGGCTGTTCGCGGAATCGACGCGGCGGCCGGAGATGCCGGCGACCTCGATGGCGCTGGTGCTGCTGCTGGTGCTGGTCGCGCTGTTGGTGATGGAGCCGGACTTCGGCCAGACCATGCTGATCCTGATGGTGTGGGGCGCGCTGTTCTTCATCGCCGGGATGCGGATGATCTGGGTCGCCGGCCTTGCCGGCGCGGCGGGCCTCGGGTTGTTTGGCGC
>NZ_JBAVNZ010000431.1:0-2989 GCF_049691595.1 Bradyrhizobium sp. | reverse complement strand
CCTTGCCGCGACCGGTGCCGCCGCGACGGCGGCGGGAGCGGGCGGCGGGGCAGCGCGGAGCTTGTCTACGGCGTCGCTGAGCCTGGCGAGTTTGGCGGCGGGTTCAGCCTGCGCCCTCTCGACCTTGTCGAGACGGTCGCTGATCGTGCTGAACTGGTTCGCGCCCGTGTTGGCGGTCTTTTCGACGCTGGCCGTGAGCGCCAGAATATTGGCGTCGATCCGCGCCACGGCGACCGCGAGCGTGCTGTCTTTCGCCGCCGCTGCATCGCCGACGACAAAATGTCCGAGGCCTTCATATCTGAGACCCGCGGTCGCCAGCGCGCCGCCGAGCGCACCGGCCACGGTCGCCAGCGCCGCCACGGCGACCATTGCCGACGCCCCCCGGCGCTTGCCGGACCTCTCCGCCCTGGAGCTGGTGTTGCCACCGTTCCGCGCGCGATCGGCGGGCGACATGATCAAGACCTTGCCGGGGGAGCGCGAGACTTCCGGCTTGGGAGCTTCAACCTTTGGAGCCTCGACCTTGGAAGCTTCCACCTTGGGAGCTTCCACGCTGGCCGCATCCGGCCCGGGCGACGTTTCTTCCTGCTCGGACGCAAGTCTTGGGGGTTGGGCCTCGGCCGTGGCGTCCGCGAAAGCCGTCACCGGCGCGCTCGGCGCGGGCATCCCGGAAGCGGCCGGCCCGGTGCCGACAGACCCGGTTTTACCACTGATGGGCTCGGACTTTTGCTCGCTCACGTTCAAAGTCTCCAGGACTGGTTGACCTTTTGGTAACTTTCATTGCTTGCGGAATCGTTACCGGACGGGAAATTATCGAAATTTTAGGAGCTTTTCAGGGCCGGATTGAGGCCATGTTGCCCTGCGGCAACCGCCCATAGCGCCCGTTTGCGCGGCCGGATTTACCGACTAACATGACCGAAACCAGCCAGAAGGCAGGGGCGCCATGGCCATCGAGAAATGCATCCGTCAATTTGAGGTCGATGACGTCATTTTTGAGGAAGGCTCAACCGGGCGCGAGCTGTTTGTGGTGCTCGACGGCAAGGTCGATATCGCCAAGGTCAACGGCGACCGCAAGACGGTGATCGTCACGCTCGGCAAGGGCGAATTCTTCGGCGAGATGGCGGTGATCGACGGCTCGTCGCGTTCGGCGACCGCGATCGCGGCGGCGCCGAAAACCCGCGTGATGCGGATCAATCACGCCCGCTTCGTCTATCTCGTCAGCCAGCAGCCGGCCTTTGCGCTGATGATCATGGACGCGCTCAGCAAGCGCCTGCGGGCCTCGAACGCCGTCAACTTTCGGGCAGCGGCCAATTCATGAGCGGGCGCAGGCCGAGCCCGTTCAAGACCTTGCTCGACAGCGACGTCTGCACCCTGATCCAGGCGGCGGAGGAGGTCTACCAGATCCGGTTCAAGAGCCGTGCGGCCAACGCCTATCTGGTGCGCGGCAGCAAGCGCACCATCCTGATCGATGTCGGGCTCTCGACCAACTATCCGCATCTCCTGACCTGCCTCGACCATGTCGGCGTGACGCCGGACCAGATCGACATGGTGGTGCTGAGCCACGAACATCTCGATCACATCGGCGCGGCTTGGCATTTCTCCGGCCGCACCTTGATCGCCGCGCACCGTCTCGCCGCCAACAAGATCATGCTGCGCGATGATTTCTCGATGCTGCGCAAGATGTTCAACGAGCCGAACGTGCCGATCAATGTCGACATCTGGCTGGAAGAGGGCAATCTGATCGACCTCGGCAATTTCCGCCTCGATGTGATGCACACGCCGGGCCACACCTCGGCCTGCATCACGCTGTTCGATCAGGACAAGGGACTGCTGTTCGCCGCCGACACCTTGATGCCCGGCGGCGTGATGGGCGGCGTGTTCGGCTCCGGCAGCATCAGTGACTATATCCAGTCGCTGGAGCGGCTGAAGGGCTTGAATTCCACAATCCTGCTGTCCGGTCACGGCCGGCTGTCCGACACGCCGCAGGACGACGTGCGGATCGCCATCCAGCGTTCGCACACGCTGCTGTCGGACACCGCGCAATTGTTCGACGCGCTGGACGCGCGGTCGAATTTCGATCCCATCATGCAATCGGTGCGCGACCTCAACAAGCTCGACGACAGCTGAATGTTTCGTATCGGTTTGACAAATCGGCCGGCGGCCTGTTCAACAGCATCAACAACGATATCCCATAACGAGCAAGGGAGAGAAAAACGCCATGAAGCTTTACGACTCGGTCGGACCGAATCCGCGAATCGTCCGCATGTTCATGGCGGAAAAGGGCATCGAAATGCCCAGGCAGACAGTCGACCTGCGCGGCGGCGAGAACCGGCAGGAAGCCCATTTGAAGCGCAATCCGCACGGCCAGATGCCCGCCCTCGAACTTGATGACGGCAGCTATCTGTCGGAGATTACCGCGATCTGCGAATATCTCGAGGAGAAGAATCCAGAACCCGCGATGATCGGCGCGACGCCGGAAGCACGCGCCGAATGCCGGATGTGGACCCGCCGGGTCGATCTCAACATCTGCGAGCCGCTTGCCAACGGCTATCGCTTCGGCGAGGCGCTGAAATTTTTCGAAAAGCGGATTCCGGTGGCGCCGGAAGCCTCTCCCGGGCTGAAGATGATCGCGGCCGACCGCCTGCAATGGCTCAACGGGCAAATGGCCGGCAAGGATTATCTGTGCGGCAAGCGCTTCACGCTGGCCGACATCCTGCTCTATTGCTGGCTCGATTTCGGCAACCAGGTCGGCCAGCCGCTCGATCCCACCAACACCAACATCGTGGCGTGGATGGCGCGCGTTGCGGAACGGCCGTCGGTGAAGGCATAGGTCTCGTGTCCCGGACGCGGTGCAGCGCGCTTGCGGTGCACCGCAGAGCCGGGACCCACTCGTCGTCGCTGAAACGATGGACCCCGGATCAGCAGCGCACCACGCCGCAAGCGCGGCGCGCTGCGCAGCATCCGGGGAACGGACTTCTGAGAAGGAACAATT
>NZ_JBAVNZ010000430.1:0-4748 GCF_049691595.1 Bradyrhizobium sp. | reverse complement strand
CAGAAACATCAGCGATCTGGACGGCGGGCGAAGCGTTTGCGCAGCAGCGGACATCATATCTCCTCTCAGGGCCGGCCCCTTACGTCGCGGCAGCCGGCCAATGGGTCGTTCAAGAACACGCACACCTTGTAGAATGTAGAATCGTTCTGCAGTGCAACAATCCAGCTTCAAAAAGCTAAGGACCCGGTTTTGGTCTTGCAAGCAGGCCAGTTCACACGCCTGAAAACTAAAAGCGTTGACGTGCTGAATTAGTCACAGCCACCGAAGCAGGTATTCGAGGCTGTAGAGGACCAGTCCCGCCAGTCCGCCGATCAGCGAGCCGTTGAAGCGGATGTATTGCAAATCCTTGCCGATGTTTATTTCGATCAGCTTGATCAACTGCCCCAAATCCCAGGCCTTGACCTGATCGGAGATGAAGCTGGAGACGCCGCTCTTCTGCTCGGCAACGACCGTTCGCAGCACCGCGACCAGACCCTGGTTGATTTCGGCGCGCAATTCGGAATCGCCGGCCAGCGCCTCGCCCGCTTCCACCAGCATTCTCGCCAGCTGTTGCTGCAGCACCTGGGTCTCGCCCGACGCGCTGCGCTCGATGAATGATCGCGCATTCGACCAGATGTTGCGCGCGAGTTCGCCGAGCTCCGGCCGCGCCAGCAGGTCGCGCTTCAGGCCGTCGATCCGATCGGCAAAGGTCTTGTCGCTGCCGAGCCGGTCGACGAATGACAGCAGCATGCGGTCGAACTCGCCGCGGAAGGGGTGTTTGGGATCGCTGCGGACTTCGTCGAAGAAGGCGGTCGCCGAGGCGACGATCCGGTTCACCAGGAATTTGTCGGCGCGATAGAGTTTCAGCAGCGTCGGCAGTTCAGCTCGGATTTTCTCGCGGATGACAGCCATGGTTTCCGCCTGCGTCAGCGTCTGATGCAACGCGCGCAGGATATCGTCGAGCAGTCCCTGATGGCGGCCGTCCCGCACGAAGCCGCGCAACGTGCCGGCTGCGAGCGGCGCGAGGTCGATCGACATCAATTGCGTGGTGATGCGGCGGGTGATGAAGGTCATCAGCCCCGAGGTTTCCGTCGCCGAAACCGCTTCCGGCAACAGGCGCAGCACAAACCGGGCGAGATCGCCGCTGCGCTTGCGGTCGCGCAGCCAGTCGGCGATGAAGGCGCCGAAATCGATCTGATGGAGCTTTGCCTCCACGGGTGCGGCTTCGAGAAAATGCACCTCGATGAATTCGCCGAGCTTGTCGGCGATGCGATGCTGATTGCCCTGGATGATCGCGGTATGCGGGATCGGCAATCCGAGCGGCCGGCGGAACAGCGCCACCACCGCGTACCAGTCGGCGAGACCGCCGATCGTGGCAGCCTCGGCAAAGGCCGCGACAAAGCCGAAAGCCGGATGCAGATGGAGCAGCGCCTTCGCCGCGATGAACAGCAAAAGCGTCGCCGCCAGCACCAGCGTGGCAAGCCATTTGATCCGACGCAGCTCGGCGGCGCGGGCCGCGTCGCCGGGGGCGTCGATGACGAAAGTGGCGGGGAGGCTCATGGCGGTTTTCGGATCAGACAGAAATCTGGCGCTCAACGGGTAGCGTGTCCCGGACGCGGTGCAGCGCCTCTTGGCGCTGCTCCGCAGAGCCGGGACCTACAAGAGATATGGCAGGATGGACCCCGGATCAGCAGCGCACCACGCCGCAAGCCATAGCGCGTCAAAGACGCGCGTGAACGCGCTGATGGCGCTGCGCAGCATCCGGGGAACGCGAACCACCGATCAAAAAGAAGGCCCGCCTGAGCGGGCCTTCGAAGGAGCTGCCGATCGGCGAAATGTCATCAGGCGGTCTTGCTGTAGACCTTGGCGAAATTGTCCTGCGCGGACTTCGCACCCTCGGCGACGAGCTTGCCGAGATACTCCGTGGTGGCCTTCGCCCGCGAGACGAGAACCTCGCCGCGCGCACGGACCATGTCCGACTGGATCTGGACCGCTTCGTTGATCGACCTGGCGGAGGCCAGTCTGTCGATTCCGGCGAAGAACGCTTCCGCGTCCTGATAGATTGCCTGCTGGATGTTGCGGCTGATCTTGGCGGCCTCGGAAACCGAACCGGAAACGGCGGATTCGATCACGGCGGTCACCTTCTCGGAACCGGCGTGGAGGTCGGCGGCGCGAACCTTGGCGGTCTCGGCCTGCTTCTTCACGAACTCACGGGCAGCTTCCGGAACTTCCATGTTCTGGAGGTTCTTGAACGCATCGGTGACGGGCGCGAAGGCTTCCTTGACGGTGTCCATCATGGCATTGGTTTCGGTGGTCATGGGGTCTCTCCATCCTCAGGTTTGAGCTATGGGCTCACCCCGTCCGGATTGGCCCGGGGCGAGATTGTTGTGCCACGGTTAATGGTGCGACGCAATATTAATGGTGCGTCGCGATATCACGAATTAGTGATCGTCCCGATTGTAAGGCGGTTTGCCCGCGGAACCGGCGAGATGTCCGGTCGGATCAGTGCTGGACCGCGCCCGGAAGCCCGTAGGCTTCCATCTGTGCGCGGACCTGCGCCACATTGTGCCCGAGCACGACGATGTCGTGCTTCTTGCCGTCGACGTCCCGCACATGGTCGTGCAGCAGCGCCTCGGCCTTGAAGCCGAGGCTCTCGAACAGCGCGATCGCCGCCTTTTGGTCGACCGTCATCTGCACCGACAGCTTTTCGAGGCCGGCGCCGAGCGCCAGCGCAAACGTCTCCTGCGACAACGCCCGTCCGACGCCCTGGCCGCGGACGTCCTGCGACACCACCATCCGGAGTTCGCCGACATGCGGCGACCAGGAATGCGGGTCGCGCACCAGCGTGCCGCTGCCGACCACGACGCCCGCCTTGATGGCGAGCAGGCTTGTGATCGCGCCGCGCTCGATCTCGTGGATCCAGGCCGACAGCACTTTCGGTTCGCTGATATTGCGCGGCAGGAACAGCAGATCATGGGTCGGCAGCTTTTGTGCGAAGGCGAGCACGGCGGCCTCGTCCGCCCGCGTCATCAGGCGGAATTCGATGTCGCCGGCCTCGGTCTTGACGTGCCGCGGATAGGAACGCGTCTCGCTCATGTCGACCTTCCCGCCAGCCAGGCGTCCAGTTTCGGCCACAGCCGCTTGATCGCATTGGCGCCGGCGACCAGGCTGACGTGACCGCCTTTCAGCATCACCTCCTCCTTGTCGGCCGAACCGACCTTGGCGATCAGATGTTTGGCAGCCTCATAAGGCACGATGTGATCGTGCTCGGCGACCGCATGCAGGATCGGCACCTTGATGCTGGCGATATCAGCCGCGCGGCCGCCGACCGACATGGTGCCGTTGTAGAGCTTGTTGTCCCACATCAGGTCCTTGGTGATGGCGCGGAAATACTCGCCGGCCAGCGGCAGCGTGTCGGTGGCCCAGCGGTCGAACATCCGGTAGGATTTGACGAATTCGTCGTTCCAGATGTTCTCCCAGAGCTGCAGCTGGCTGACCGCGCGCGACGCCGGCCGCAGCATCTCGAACGAGGACAGGATCATTTCCGGCGGCACATTGCCGATGCTGTCGACCAGACCGTCAACGTCGAAATAGCGGCGGTCGGCGAAATTCGAGAACAGCTCCAATTTGCGGAAATCGATCGGCGTGGTGAAACAGATCAGATTCTTCATCGGCCCGTCATGGAAGATCGAACCGTACAGCAGCGACAAGACGCCGCCAAAGCAATAGCCGATCACCGAGACGTCGGTCTCGCCGGAATCCTGCTGCACGCGGCGGACGCAATCCGGGATGAAATCGAGGACATAATCCTCCATCCGCAAGCCTTTCTCTTCCGGCTTCGGCGCGCTCCAGTCCAGCATGTAGACGTCGTAGCCGCGCTTCAGCAGAAATTCGATGAAACTCTGGCCCGGCAGCATGTCGAGGATGTAGCCGCGATTGGTGGTCGCCATCACGATCAGGATCGGAACGCGGTAGATCTCGTCGGCGATTGGCCGGTAGTGATAGAGATTCATGGTGCCGCGGACATGCAAAATGTCCTTCGGCGTCGATCCGAGCGACGGCCCCGATGACGCAATATACTCGACGCCCTTGATGCTGCGCTGGATCGCGCGCTGCACCTCGGACTGGATCCGTTCCGGCATCGACGCCAGATCGAGGCCCGCCGGCGCGTTCATCTCGAGTCTCCGTCTGCCGGCGGCGGACGCCGGGTGCGCGGCGGCCGTGGTGTACCGGCGCTGCCCGCCACGCCGGAACCGCGGTTCATCTCACGCAGCATCGCCTTGATCTCGTTCAACTGGCCCTCGATCGACTGCAGCCGCTCGGCCATGCCGACCATCTGCGCCCGGCTCGGCAGGTTCATGCCGACCAGATATTTCTCCATCAGTTCGCCGAGCTGCTTTTGCGCGCCCGCCGTCACGCCGCCGACCTGATTCATCACCTTGCTGAACTCCGGCGAGGCCATCGCCTGATTGGCGAAGGCGTTGAACCCCTTCTCCATCTCGCCCAGCATTGTCTGCCAGATCACGGCCGGATCGTTGCCCTTGTCGGCCATTGGCGCCCTCCATTCGGTTGCGCGCGCTTGCCACGCTACGGATATTTTCGCCATACCACACCGTCGCGGCGGGTCGGTCAACAGGGCAGCGTCCGCGACGCCGGAAACCCTTCTGCGCCGCGGGAAACCATGCCATAGAGTTCCCCGATCGCGACGTTATTCGAGGACAGACCCGTGAACCCGCTCGCCCATCAACCGCCCCGGATCGCCAGCGCGA
>NZ_JBAVNZ010000429.1:0-18306 GCF_049691595.1 Bradyrhizobium sp. | reverse complement strand
CCCCTCATCCGCCCGGCTTCGCTGCGCTTCGCCGGACGACCTCTCCCCGCAAGCGGGGCGAGGTAAGAAAAAAGCCCTACGCCGTCGCCATGTCCGGGAAGACCGCCTCGATCTTGGTCTTCAGCGTGGCGGCGTTGAACGGCTTGACGATGTAATTGTTGACGCCGGCCTTCTTGGCGGCGATCACGTTCTCGGTCTTGGATTCCGCCGTGATCATGATGAAAGGCGTGGTGGCGAGATTCGGATCGGCGCGGACTTCCTTGAGCAGGTCATAGCCCGTCATCGGCTCCATGTTCCAGTCGGAGATCACGAGCCCGTATTTCTTGCCGCGCATCTTGTTCAGCGCCGCCGAGCCGTCGCTGGCATCGTCGATATTGTCGAAGCCGAGCTGCTTCAGAAGATTTCGGATGATGCGGATCATGGTGCTGTAGTCATCGACCACCAGAACCGACATCGACAGATCAACCGCCATCTTCACTCCTCCCCGCACAACGCTGACGCCACAAAACCGACGGGCCTCTGCGACCCGCAGTCCGCCAACCACTAGCATCAGGCGTTAAACAGCCCGTTAACCCCGTGGCCGCCGCATGGAAGCCGGCCTCCCGCTTGACTTCGCCGTCGCGGCCAAGTCACGGTCCGGCCGCATCCATCGAGACCAAGATTTTCCGAAATGACGACTGGCTTTACCGTTATCCGCGACACCACCCCCGCGGCCGCGATCCCCAAGGGGGCGGTGGTGGCGATGGGCAATTTCGACGGCGTCCATCTCGGCCACCGCGCCGTCATCGCGGCCGCCCTGCGGATGGGCCGGGTCCATGGCAAGCCGGCGCTGGCGGTGACATTCGAGCCGCATCCGCGCAGCTTTTTCAGCCCGAACAGCCCGCAATTCCGTCTCTCCGACGCGATCGGCAAGCTGCGGCTTCTGGCCGGAACGGGCCTCGCAGGCGCCGTGGTCATGACCTTCGACAAGACCCGCGCCGGGACCAGCGCGCAGGATTTCATTCACCATGACCTGATCGAGCGGCTCGGCATCAGCGGGATCGCGGTCGGCTATGACTTTCATTTCGGCAAAGGCAGGGTCGGCTCGCCGAGCCTGCTGGTCAGCGAGGCGCCCCGTCTCGGCATCGAGGTCGACGTTCAGGCCCATGTCGATATCGAGGAGCGGCCGGTGTCCTCCAGCGCCATCCGCATGGCGCTGGCGGAGGGTCAGATCGCGGCCGCCACCGCCATGCTGGGCGGCCCGTGGTTCGTGACCGGCACGGTGATCCATGGCGACAAGCGCGGCCGCGATCTCGGCTATCCGACCGCCAATATCCGGCTCGACAGGAATTGCGGCCTGAAGCACGGCATCTATGCGGTGCGGGTCGGCCGCGGTACCGAGCGCATCGATGGCGTCGCCAGCTTTGGCCGCCGCCCGACCTTCGACAATGGCGCGCCGCTGCTGGAAGTGTTTTTGTTCGACTTCAAGGGCGATCTGTACGGCGCGATGCTCGACATCGCCTTCATCGAATTCATCCGCGACGAATTGAAGTTCGGCTCCATCGAGGCGCTGGTGCGCCAGATGGACGACGACAGCGCCCGCGCCCGTGCCGCGCTGGCGGCAGCGCCCGATGCGTTTCCAAGGCTCGGGGCGATCGACTGAACCCATAGCGGGGCTTTGCGATTCCCCGGCTGGCTGCTATGGAATGCCCCATGTTTGCGCGGCGCACCATCAGCATTAGCGGCCCGGCTTCCGCCTGAGCTTCGGCCGGCCCGGCTTCCGCCTGAGCTTCGGCTCGGCGCAAGACCGGGATTTTCCTCGTTCACCCGCGAATGAAGCGCGTATCTCGCGCCCCTCCGAGCCAGACCAGAGCCTTATGTCCGAAAAACCGCAAAAACCCGACGCCACCGATTATTCCAAAACCCTGTTCCTGCCGCGGACTGAATTCCCGATGCGCGCCGGGCTGCCGCAGCGCGAGCCGGAAATCCTGAAATACTGGAACGCGATCGGCCTCTATGGCCGCTTGCGGGAAGCCGCGCGCGGCCGTGCCAAATTCGTCCTCCATGACGGCCCGCCCTACGCCAACGGCAACATCCATATCGGGCATTCCCTGAACAAGATCCTCAAGGATGTCGTGACCAGGAGCCAGCAGATGCTGGGCTTCGATTCCAATTATGTGCCGGGCTGGGACTGCCACGGCCTGCCGATCGAATGGAAGATCGAGGAGGAGAACTACCGCTCCAGGGGCAGGCCGAAGCCGGATTTCCGCGACTCCACCGCGATGGTGGCGTTCCGGAAGGAATGCCGCGCCTATGCGACACACTGGTTGAACGTGCAGCGCGAGGAATTCAAGCGGCTCGGCATCATCGGCGACTGGGATCATCCCTACGCGACCATGAGCTATCCGGCCGAAGCCCAGATCGCACGCGAGCTGATGAAATTCGCCGCCAACGGCCTGCTCTATCGCGGCTCCAAGCCGGTGATGTGGAGCGTGGTCGAAAAGACTGCGCTGGCGGAAGCCGAGGTGGAGTACGAGGATTACACCTCGGACATGGTGTGGGTGAAGTTTCCGGTGACGTCACCGGCGCATGGCGCGCTGGCCAATGCCAGCGTCGTGATCTGGACCACGACGCCGTGGACGCTGCCCGGCAACCGCGCCATCAGCTTTTCACCGAAGATCGCCTACGGACTCTATCGGGTCACCGATGCGCCCGCCGATAATTGGGCCAAAACCGGCGATCTCCTGATCCTGGCCGATGCGCTCGCGGAAAGCGTGTTCCGGCAGGCGCGGGTCACGGCATATGAAAAAGTACGCGACTTGCCAGCCGATACCCTTGACGCGGTGGAATGCGCCCATCCGCTGAAAGGTTTTTCCGACGGGTACGAATTCACCGTCCCGCTTCTGGCAGGCGAGCACGTCACCGACGATACCGGCACCGGCTTTGTCCACACCGCGCCCGGCCACGGCCGCGAGGATTTTGATGTCTGGACGGCGAATGCGCGCGAACTGGAGGCGCGCGGCATCAACACCACCATCCCCTACACCGTGGACGAGAACGGCGCCTTCACCGATCACGCGCCGGGTTTCACCGGAAAGCGCGTCATCAACGACAAGGGCGAGAAGGGCAACGCCAACGAGGCGGTGATCAAGGCCCTGATCGAGGCCGGCATGCTGCTGGCGCGCGGGCGGCTGAAGCATCAGTATCCGCATTCCTGGCGCTCGAAGAAGCCGGTGATCTTCCGCAACACGCCGCAATGGTTCATCGCGATGGACAAACCCATTGTGGACGCGCCGGGCAAGCCCGGAGCGATGGACATTGCAATCGACGGGAAGACAAGGCCCGGCGATACGCTGCGCGCCCGCGCGCTGCATGCGATCTCGGTGACGCAATGGGTGCCGCCGGCGGGACAGAACCGCATCAACGGCATGATCGCGGGCCGCCCGGACTGGGTGATCTCGCGCCAGCGCGCCTGGGGCGTGCCGATCGCCGTGTTCGTGCGCGAAAAGGCCGACGGCTCGGCTGAGATCCTGCAGGACGAGGCCGTCAACAGCCGCATCGCCGATGCCTTCGAACAGGAAGGCGCCGACGCCTGGTACATGGACGGCGCGCGCGAGCGCTTTCTTGGGCACCGCGCCAACGAGGAATGGAACAAGGTCGACGACATCTGCGACGTCTGGTTCGATTCCGGCTCCACCCATGCCTTCGTGCTGGACGATCCCGTGCATTTCCCGGGGCTGGCCGGCATCAGGCGCAAGGTCGATGGCGGCACCGATACCGTGATGTATCTGGAAGGAAGCGACCAGCATCGCGGCTGGTTTCATTCCTCGCTGCTGGAAAGCTGCGGCACCCGCGGCCGCGCGCCCTATGACGTGGTGCTGACCCACGGCTTCACGCTCGACGAGAACGGCCGCAAGATGTCAAAGTCGCTCGGCAACACCGTCGAGCCGCAACAGGTGATGGCGCAGTCGGGCGCCGATATATTGCGGCTGTGGGTCTGCGCCACCGACTATGCCGACGACCAGCGCATCGGCCCCGAGATCCTCAAAAACACCATCGAGACCTATCGCAAGCTGCGCAACTCGATCCGCTGGATGCTCGGCACGCTGCATCACCTCACACCGGGCGATACCGTCGCGCCCGCTGACATGCCCGAGCTGGAACGGCTGATGCTGCACGAACTCGCACGGCAATCCGCCATCGTGCGCCAGGCTTATGCGGAATTCGACTACAAGACGGTGGTCGCGAGCCTGTCGGCCTTCATGAACACCGAACTGTCGGCGTTCTATTTCGACATCCGCAAGGACACGCTCTACTGCGACGCGCCGTCCTCGCTCGCGCGCAAGGCGGCGCTGACCACGATCGATATGCTGTGCGATGCGATCCTGCGCTGGCTGGCGCCGGTGCTGAGCTTCACCTGCGACGAGGCATGGCGAATGTACAAGCCCGACGCCGAGCCATCGGTGCACCTGACGCTGTTTCCGCGAGGTCTGGAAAGATTCCACGACGACCGGCTTGCCGCGAAATGGGAAACCATCCGCCAGGTTCGCCGCGTCGTGACCGGCGCGCTCGAACTCGAACGCGCCGCCAAGAATATCGGCTCGTCGCTGGAGGCCTCGCCGCTGGTCTATGTGTCGGACAACAACATCTTCGACACGCTGTTCGACGTCGATCTGGCCGAGATCTGCATCACCTCGAACGCGATGGTGACCAATGACGACGCGCCGGCCACGGCGTTCAGGCTCGGCGACGTCGAGGGCGTGGCGGTGGTGGTAGAAAAAGCCGTCGGTACCAAATGCGCGCGATCCTGGAAGATCCTGCCGACCGTGGGCGAAGATGCCGAATATCCCGACGTCTCGCCGCGCGACGCCCAGGCGCTGCGCGAATGGAAGGCGCTGGACGGAGGATCCGCCGTGCAGATGCCTCCAGTTTCGATGCCGGAGAAAACGGTTGATACCCCTGTCGCTGCAACGGAAGCTTCGGAAAAGCCGGAGATCGAAACGAGGCCGATCGAGGCCGCTCCCGCGAAGAAAAGCCCTTCCAGAAGGAAAACCGGAAAGACATCCCGCAAAGGCAAAAAGTCGTCCGGGACGTCCGTCTCTGACGGCCGCGTGAAGAAGAAGCTTGCGAAAAAGAAAGCAGCCAGGAAGGCGACCCCTCCGACGAGCGCCAAAAAGAAAGCAGCAAAAAAGACAACGAAGAAAAAGGCCGCCGAAAAGCCGGGAAAAAAACCCGCAAGAAAAGCCAAAAAGAAAAACAACAAGGCCAAATAATTGTCGGGCATGGAACGCTTTCGCAGCTCCCACCTCCGCGCCGGAATGATCGCAGGGATCGTGACGCTTGCGATCGACCAGGCCTCCAAGCTCTGGCTATTGTTCGTGTTCGACATCGCCGGTCGCGGCAAGGTCGAGGTCACGCCGTTTTTCGACCTGGTACTGGCCTGGAATGTCGGGATCAGTTTCGGCTGGTTCCAGAGCGAGAGCCCGGCCGCCCAGATGGCGCTGATGGCGGTCAAGGCGGCCGCCGTGCTGGTTCTGGCGATCTGGATGGCGCGGTCGCGGACCCTGCTGGCCACGCTGGCACTGGGCCTGATCATCGGCGGCGCGATCGGCAACGCCATCGATCGCTTCGCCTATGGCGCGGTGGTCGATTTCGCCCTGTTCCACGTCCAGATCGGCGGGAAAACCCTCAATTGGTACGTGTTTAACCTGGCGGATGTGGCCATTGTTGCCGGGGTTGCGGCCCTATTGTATGATTCCTTCAGCGGGGTAGCCGCCGCAAAAGCGCCCTGATCCCGGCCGATACGAAGCCGTAAAATGGTATGTTGCTTGCCGGAAGGGCATCGCGCTTTCAGACGGCGTGCGCCTTTCGGAAATTTGAGACAGGAACAGCGTAATGCCCGACACCGAAGCCAGCGGCCGGAGTGTGCAGGACCCCTCGCCGGCCCTTTCGAAAACGCTGACGCGCGGCCTGCGTCTGGCCGTCGTCGGTCTCGGCATTGGCCTTGTCATGGCCGCCGGCCCGGTGCGTGCCGCCGACGATGAGGATGAGGACGACAAGACCTTCGAGGAAAAGATCATCGATGGCATCATGCGCGGCATCGGCGGCACCAACATGGAAAACCGCGGCATCGAGTATCGCGAACGCTCCCCGCTGGTGGTGCCTCCCAAGATCGACCTGCCGCCGCCGGCCGCCGCCGCGGCCGAAGTGAAGGCGCCGAACTGGCCCAAGGATCCCGACGAAGCGCGCCGCAAGGCGGCGATCGCAGCCAGGAAGAAGAGCGACAAGCCAAGCCCGACTGAAGCCGCCCGCCTGCTCACGCCGAGCGAACTCAACGTCGGCCGGACCGCCGCTCCCGCCCGCACCAGCAACGATCCGCTCCAGCCGGGCGTCAGCAACAGTCCGATGCTGAGCCCGTCCCAGCTCGGGTTCGAGGGCAACCTGTTCGGCCTGTTCAAGGGCAACAAGGCCGAGTCGGCGGAGTTCAAGGGCGAGCCGCCGCGGCAGTCGCTGGTCGAGCCGCCGTCCGGATACCAGACGCCCTCGCCGAACTATGCCTACGGCACCGGGCCGGCCGAATCGCTGAACAAGCAATACGACATCATGTCCGGCAAGGAGCGCTGACGCCGACATCCGCGCCGCCTCCTCGCCGTGAGGGCCAGCCAGACGCTTTTCTCTCTGCTTCGTGACGGCCAGCGTGACCCGCGCGCTGTATGATGCCGCATTGCCATTTCGGATGCTCTCGTTCGGGCTCTCACAAGGATCAAGATGTCCTCGCACCGCCTAGCTGTTGCTCTCCTCGCCGCACTCGTCCCGGCGCTTGCGCTCCCGACCGGCGGCGTGCGCGCACAGACCACGGTCACCTCGGAACGCCCCGCCAGCTTTACCCTCGGTAACGGGCTGCAGGTGGTGGTGATCCCCGATCACCGCACCCCGGTGGTGACGCAGATGATCTGGTACAAGGTCGGCTCCGCCGACGAGACGCCGGGCAAGTCGGGACTGGCGCATTTTCTCGAGCATTTGATGTTCAAGGGCACCAGCCAGCATCCCGCCGGCGAATTCTCCCAGACCGTACTGCGGATCGGCGGCAACGAGAACGCCTTCACCTCGGTCGACTACACCGGCTACTTCCAGCGCGTGCCGCGCGAGCAGCTCGGCACCATGATGGAGTTCGAGGCCGACCGCATGACCGGCCTCATCCTCAAGGACGAGAACGTGCTGCCCGAGCGCGACGTCGTGCTCGAGGAGTTCAACATGCGGGTCGCCAACAATCCGGACGCGCGGCTGACCGAGCAGATCATGGCGGCGCTGTATCTCAATCACCCCTATGGCCGCCCGGTGATCGGCTGGCGCCAGGAGATCGAGAAGCTCGACCGCGAGGATGCGCTGGCGTTCTACCGGCGTTTCTACGCGCCGAACAACGCGATCCTGATCATTGCCGGCGACGTCGACGCCAGCGACATCCGCCCGGTGGTGGAGCGGACCTTCGGCGAAATCCCGGCGCAGCCCGCCATCCCCGTGAAGCGCGTCCGTCCGCAGGAGCCGGTACCGGCGGCGCCGCGCACCGTGACGCTATCCGATCCGCGCGTCGAACAGCCCGGCTGGCGGCGCTACTACCTCGTTCCGTCCGCCCCCACGGCCGCGGCGGGCGAAAGCCCGGCGCTCGACGTGCTCGCGCAGTTGATGGGCGGCGGCGCCAACTCCTACCTTTATCGCGCGCTGGTGATCGACCGCCCGCTCGCGATCAGCGCCGGCGCCGGCTATCAGGGCACCTCGCTCGATCCATCGCAATTCTCGATCTCGGTTACGCCAAAACCCGGCGTGGAGTTTTCGCAACTGGAGCAGGTGATCGACAAGGTGATCGCCGATGTGGCGCAAAACAGCGCCCGCGCCGAGGATCTCGAACGGGTCAAGACGCAACTGATCGCGGAGGCGATCTACGCCCAGGACAATCAGGCGACCTTGGCGCGCTGGTATGGCGGCGCGCTGACCACGGGGCTCGGCATCGACGACATCAGAAGCTGGCCGGACCGGATTCGCGCGGTGACCGCCGAACAGGTCCGCGACGCCGCGCAGAAATGGCTCGACAAGAAGCGTTCGGTGACCGGCTACCTGGTCAAGGATACGACGCCGAAACCCGAGGAGAAGCGCTCGTGAACCATCTCTTGACCCGCGCACGGCGCATCGCATCGCTCGCCGTCGCCTGCGCGGCGCTGACCTCGCTGGCATCGACGCCATCGCAGGCGGCCGCGAAAATCCAGCGCCTGGTCTCGCCCGGCGGCATCGAGGCCTGGTTCGTGCAGGACGCCACCGTGCCGCTGATCGCGATGGAATATGCCTTCGGCGGCGGCGCGAGCCAGGATCCGGCGGGCAAGCCCGGCGTCGGCAACATGGTCGCCGATCTGCTTGATGAAGGCTCCGGCGATCTCGATTCCAGGACCTTCCACGAACGCCTCGACCGCCGCGCGATCGAACTGAGCTTCTCGTCGGCGCGGGATTATTTCCGCGGCAGCCTGCGGATGCTCAAGGACAACAAGGACGAAGCCTTCGACCTGCTGCGGATGGCGCTGACCTCGGCGCATTTCGACCCGACCGACGTCGAACGGATTCGTGCGCAGATGGTTTCCGGCCTGCGCCGCGACTCGACCAGCCCGACCGCGCTTGCCGGCCGGAAATTCCTCGAAGTCGCCTTCGGCGGCGATCATCCCTATGGCCGGCCATCGACCGGCACCCTGGACAGCGTGCCGAAGATCGACGTCGCCGATCTCAAGGATTATGTCCGCCGCGTGATCGCCAAGGATACGCTGCGGGTCGCCGTGGTCGGCGATGTCGATGCCGACACGCTCGGCAAACTGCTCGACAAGACGTTTGGCAGCCTGCCCGCCAAAGCCAACCTTGCCGCGGTCGCCGAAGTCGCGGCCGCCAAGCCGCCGCAGCGCGCCTTCATTCCGCTCGACGTGCCGCAGACCGTGGTGACGTTCGGCGGCCCGGGCATCCGCCGCCACGATCCGGACTTCATGGCCGGTTTTGTCGTGAACCACATCCTCGGCGGCGGGTCGTCGTCCCGGCTCTATCGCGAGGTCCGCGAGAAGCGCGGTCTCGCCTATTCGGTCTATGAAACCCTCATGTGGATGGACCGCTCCGCGCTGTTTATCGGCAACACCGGCACCCGCGCCGACCGCGCCGGCGAAACCGTCGATGCGATCGAGCAGGAAATCCGCCGCATCGCCGAGGAAGGCCCGACCCAGAAAGAGCTGGACGAGGCCAAATCCTACCTGAAGGGCTCGCAGATGCTGGCGCTCGATACCTCCTCGAAGCTTGCCCAGGCCCTGCTGCAATACCAGCTCGACAGGCTGCCGATCGACTATATCGAGAAGCGCAACGCCATCATCGACGCGGTGACGCTCAACGACGCTAAAAAGGCCGCGCAACGGCTGTGGGGCCAGGGCCTGCTCACCGTGATCGTCGGCCGCGCCCCGCAGGCCGCCGCCCAGCCCGCCGCGGCGCCGCCGACCGCGAATTAGAACCAGGTTCGTGTCCCGGACGCGGTGCAGCGCCTCTTTTGGCGGTGCACCGCAGAGCCGGGATCCACCTTCTATCGCGCGGCCATCGACCCCGGATCAGCAGCTCACCACGCCGCGAAGAGCGGCGCGCTGCGCTGCATCCGGGGCACGTATCCCCCGTCCTTCAGCCTCACCCGCAAAACCGCTATCCTGGGGTCGCCGATTCTCATTCCTCCGGTGATGCCATGCTGCGGGTTGGCCGCGACCTCACGATCGACGAGAACGATATCGAGATCGGCTTCGTCCGCGCCTCCGGTCCGGGCGGCCAGAATGTCAACAAGCTTGCGACCGCGGCTCAACTGCGTTTCGACACCCGGAAGATCTCGCTTCCCGACGACGCCGTGGCGCGGCTCAACCGGCTGGCCGGCCAGCGCATGACCAAGGACGGCGTGATCGTGATCCACGCCCAGCGCTTCCGCACCCAGGAGCGCAACCGCGCCGATGCCATCGACCGCCTGCTCGGACTGCTGCGCGAGGCAGCGATCAGACCGACGCCGCGCCGGCCGACCAAGCCGACCTTCGGATCGAAGCAGCGGCGGCTGGAAGGCAAGAAGCGCCGCGGCGACGTCAAGGCGAAGCGCGGAAGTCGCTTCGACGATTGAGGGTCTGCCGTGGGCAGCCGGCGGAATTCTGTCGACCAGACACCACAACTCGTTCGATTCCAGCAAGATAACCCGGATGCTCAGGTCCGATAGCGCCGCCCGGCGGGGATTTCGGGTCGCGGGCCGCCGGCTTTTTCAGCCATCTATTGGCCAGCCGCCCGCCGCTTTTGTTCTGCGCTGAAACAGCCCGCTACTACCACCGCCTGTTTGCCGCGACCTAATCTCTGTGCATGCTGACGGTGACACCGATGACCAGGCTGCGCGTGACACAGGCAATCGGGCTGGGATTTTGCGGTGCGTTGCTCATCGTGAAGGCGGCCGACGCGCAAATGCCGCTGCCGGCCGCAAAACCGCCGGATGGCGCGACGCTTTACAAGCAGCAATGCGGGACGTGCCATACCACCGATCCGGCCGAGCCTGTCCGTCAAGGGCCGTCGCTGGCCGGGATCGTCGGCCGGCCGGCCGGCAAGGCGGACGGCTTCCGCTATTCACCGGGCTTTGCGAAGGCCGACTTCGTCTGGGACGATGCCAGGCTGGACGCCTGGCTGTCCAACCCGCAGGAGATCATCCCCGGCGCCGTGATGGCCTACCGGCAGTCGAAGCCGGAGACCCGCGCCGCCATCATCGCCTACCTCAGGGAATTGAACTGAATGGCAAAACCCGTTCACTCGATGATCCGCGTGCTCGACGAGGCGAAGTCGCTGGATTTTTACGCCCGCGCCTTCGGGCTCGAAGTCGCCGATCATCTCAAATTCGACGATTTCGCGCTGATCTATCTGCGTCATCCCTCCTCGCCATTCGAGGTCGAGCTCACCGTCAATTTCGATCGCAAGGAGCCCTATTCGCTCGGCGACGGCTACGGCCATCTCGCCGTCATCGTCGATGATGTCGATGCCGAACACGCAAGATTCGAGCGGGAAAAACTGTCGCCGGGGGCGCTGCGCGACTTCAAGCATGACGGCAAGACGCTGGCGCGTTTTTTCTTCGTGGCCGACCCCGATGGTTACAAGATCGAGGTGATCCAGAAGGGCGGCCGCTTCGGTTAATCGCAATCAACAAACGTTCAATGGAGGACAGCCATGAGAGAAGTCGATCGTCGAAGCAAATTTAATCGCCGAACCTTTCTCCAGGGCGCGGCAACCGCGGTTCCGACGGTTGCGATCGCGACAGGCGCGGGGCTGGGGATCGAGGACGCCTGGGCCGATGACGCCGCGGCGCTCTCGCCGGCAACGCTGAAGACACTGGTGAAAGTCGCACGCGATATCTATCCGCACGATTTCCTGGGCGACAGCTACTACATCACCGCGGTCAAGCCCTGGGACGGCAAGGCGGCGAAAGACCCGGCCACAAAAGCGCTGATCAACGACGGCGTGACCAGGCTCGATCAGGATGCCAACGACCGTCACAAGGTTCCCTACGCGCAGGTGCCGTGGGAAGCCGATCGCGTCGCGCTGCTGCAGCGCATCGAGCAGACCGCGTTCTTCCAGAAGATCCGCGGCGATCTGGTGGTGTCGCTCTACAACCAGAAAGAGCTGTGGCCGAAGTTCGGCTACGAAGGCTCCTCGGCCGAATATGGCGGCTACATCAAGCGCGGCTTCGCCGATATCGACTGGCTCCCCAAGGTCTAGGGCCTCCAGAGGCTTGCGAGTTGGGCAACGAAACGGTGAGGAGGAATTCCAATGGCTAAATTCGATCTGAATGACAGCGGTGTGGTCGTGATCGTGGGCTCCGGCGCCGGCGGCGGAACGCTTGGCAACGAGCTCGCGCAGAAGGGCGTCAAGGTCGTCATCCTGGAAGCCGGCGCGCGCGTCGAGAATCAGGACTTCATCAATGACGAATGGGAGAGCTTCACCCAGCTCGCCTGGACCGACATGCGCACGACGTCGGGAAGCTGGCGCGTCGCCAGGGACTTCGCCAATCTTCCGGCCTGGATCGTCAAGGCGGTCGGCGGTTCGACGACGCACTGGGCCGGCGCATCGCTGCGCTTCGACGAGCACGAGTTCAGGATCAAGAGCACCTATGGCGGCATGCCCGGCGCCAACCTTTTGGACTGGCCGATCACGCTCGCCGAGATGGAGCCGTGGTACGCCAAGGCCGAAGACAAGATGGGCGTGACCCGAACCAACGGCATCCCCGGCCTGCCCGGCAACAACAATTTCAAGGTGCTGGAAGCCGGCGCCAGGAAGCTCGGCTACAAGACCGTGCACACCGGCAACATGGCCATCAACTCCGAGCCGCGCGACGGACGCGGCGCCTGCCAGCAGATCGGCTTCTGCTTCCAGGGCTGCAAGTCGGGGGCGAAGTGGTCGACGCTCTACGCCGAAATCCCCAAGGGCGAAGCGACCGGGAATCTCGAGGTGCGTCCCAACAGCATGGCGGTCAAGATCGAGCACGACGCATCGGGCAAGGTCACCGGCGTCGTCTACGCCGACGCGGCCGGCGCCATGCAACGCCAGAAGGCGCGGGTGGTCGCGGTCGCCGGCAATTCGATCGAGAGTCCGCGTTTGCTGCTCAACAGCGCCTCCAGCACGTTCCCGGACGGTCTTGCCAATTCGTCCGGGCAGGTCGGCCGCAACTACATGCGGCACATGACCGGCAGCGTCTATGCGGCGTTCGAAAAATCCGTGCACATGTATCGCGGCACCACCATGGCCGGCATCATCCGCGACGAGGCCAAGAACGACCCGAAGCGCGGCTTCGTCGGCGGCTACGAAATGGAGACGCTGTCGGTCGGCGTGCCCTTCATGGCGGCGTTCCTGAACCCGGGCGGGTGGGGACGGCCGTTCTCGAGCGCGATGGAAGCCTATCCGCGGATGGCCGGCATGTGGCTGGTCGGCGAGGACATGCCGCAGGAAACCAACCGCATCACGCTCGATCCGAAAGCCAAGGACAAATACGGCATGCCGGTCGCGAGCGTGCATTTCGACGACCACCCCAACGACGTCGCGATGCGCGATCATGCCTACAAGCAGGGCGCCGCGGTCTATGATGCCGTCGGCGCCACCGTGACCTATCCGACGCCGCCCTACCCCAGCACCCACAACATGGGCACCAATCGCATGAGCGAGAAGCCCAGGGATGGCGTGGTGAACAAGTTCGGCCAGACCCACGACATCAAGAACCTGTTCGTGTCCGACGGCAGCCAGTTCACCAGCGGCGCGGCCTGCAACCCGACCCTGACGATCGTTTCACTGGCGATCCGCCAGGCGGACCATATCGCAGGTGCGATGCAGAGGAAGGAAATCTGACCGTCTTCAAAAAATGCGGCTCCGTCCAGCACCGGACGGAGCCGCTTTTGTTCGATATCAGCAGGGATTTTTCCGAAGCCGGAATCTATTCGGCCGCGTCGAGAATTGGCGCTGCGTCGCTACGGAAGTTCGGAACGGCGGCGATGCTCCTGGAACGGTAAATCAGACAGGAACAGCGCAGCAGCGATGCGAAGTTATTCACCTCGCCATGGTGATCGAGAACTTCGCGATGCAGCGTGGTCAGGAACTTCGCGAGACTCATCTCCTCCTTCGCCGCGATCTCCTCCAGCGTGTCCCAGAACGCCATTTCCAGCCGGATCGAGGTGCCTTGGCCATCGATCCGCAGCGATCGGGTCTGCGATTCATAGTCGCGTTCAGGCTGGTGCGCGAACAAATGGCACATGGTATTCCTCCCGTGATGTTCTCGTTTTGGGCGACGATATACCCGCCGGCCCGGCCTAACAATTGCAATTCGGGGGGTAGCGGGGGGTAACCCATGCGGTCAGGCCACTCGCGCAATCGACGCTGAACATCAATGTCTTCAGCATGATAGACGTGCGCCTTCCCGATCATGAAAAGCTTTGCGTTTTCGGACCATGCATTTGTCGTCATACGGCCTAGAATGGAACGCATCTCGAATCGATCCCTGAAAGCCCATGCCGGTCCGCCAGCTCCCCGAACAGGTCGTCAACCGCATCGCCGCCGGCGAAGTGGTCGAACGTCCCGCGAGCGTGGTCAAGGAACTGGTCGAGAACGCCATCGATGCCGGCGCCAGCCGGGTCGACATCTTCACCGATGGCGGCGGGCGGCGGCGCATCGGCGTCACCGACGACGGCAGCGGCATGACCTCCGGCGATCTGGCGCTATCGGTCGATCGTCATGCCACCTCCAAGCTCGACGACGAGGATCTGCTGCGCATCCGCACGCTGGGATTCCGTGGCGAGGCGCTGCCCTCGATCGGCGCGGTCGCCAAACTCGGCATCACCACCCGCCATGGCGGCGAGCCGCATGCATGGTCGCTGTCGGTCGAAGGCGGCCGGAAGTCACCGATCATGCCGGCCGCGCTCGGCCAGGGCACGCGCGTCGAGGTCGGCGATCTCTTTTACGCCACGCCGGCGCGGCTGAAATTCCTCAAGACCGACCGCACCGAAGCCGAGGCGATCCGCGAAGTGGTGCGCCGGCTCGCCATGGCGCGGCCCGACATCGCCTTCACGCTGGCCGGCGAGGAGCGCGCGCCCGTCACCTGGACCGCGGCGCTGCCGGGCGCCGCCGGACGGCTGACGCGGCTCGGCGATATCCTGGGTTCTGACTTTCGTTCCAGCGCCATCGAGGTGCGGGCCGAGCGCGAGGGCGTCGTGGTCGAAGGCTTTGCCGCCGCGCCGTCGCTGACCCGCGCGAACGCGCTCGGCCAGTATCTGTTCGTCAATGGCCGGCCGGTGCGCGACAAGCTCATTCTCGGCGCGGTGCGCGCGGCCTATGCCGATTATCTGCCGCGCGACCGTCATCCCGTGGTGGCGCTGTTCGTCACGCTGGAGCCGCAGGAGGTCGACGCCAACGTGCATCCGGCCAAGACCGAGGTGCGGTTCCGCAACGCCGGCCTGGTCCGCGCCCTGATCGTGCACGCGTTGAAGGACGGGCTCGCCCGCGAAGGCCGGCGCACCGCGGCCAATACCGACGGCGCGGCCATATCGGCGTTCCGCACTTCCTTCGCGCCCCGCCCCGGCAATTGGGACTGGCGGCGCTCGCCGGCGTTTCCGGCAGGTCCGCTGCCGGCCTTCGAAGGCGCAGCGGCGCCGGCCTTCGCCGAACCGGGCCAGGCCGCGTTCGATGTCGGCGCGCCGACGGCTGACGTGCGCTTTCAGGAAGCACCAACCGCCGATTGGCTCGATCGCCCGCTTGGCGCGGCGCGGACGCAGATCCATGCGACCTATATCGTGTCGCAGACCCGCGACGGCCTGATCGTGGTCGACCAGCACGCCGCGCATGAGCGCATCGTCTATGAGAAACTGAAAGCCTCGCTGTCGCGCAACGGCGTGCAGCGGCAGATCCTGTTGATTCCCGACATCGTCGAACTCGACGAGGCCACGGTGGAGAAGCTGATCGCGCGTGCCGACGAACTGGGGTCGTTCGGGCTCGCGATCGAATCCTTTGGCCCCGGCGCGGTGGCGGTGCGGGAGACGCCGTCGCTGCTCGGCAAGACCGATGCCGCAGGCCTGCTGCGCGACCTCGCCGAACATATGGCGGAATGGGACGAGGCGTTGCCGCTGGAACGCCGGCTGATGCATGTCGCGGCCACCATGGCCTGCCACGGCTCGGTTCGCGCCGGCCGCCGCCTCAAGCCCGAAGAGATGAACGCGCTACTCCGCGAGATGGAAGACACGCCGAATTCCGGCCAGTGCAACCACGGCCGCCCGACCTATGTGGAATTGAAGCTGTCGGACATCGAGAAGCTGTTCGGGAGAAGGTGATGGTGCCTGCACATTTCAGGCTGTCATCGTCCGCGAAGGCGGACGATCCAGCGATTTCGTAGAGTGGGCAAAGGCGCCCTTGCGCCGTGCCCACCATCACGCGAATTCGCTGCGTTGGTGGGCACGCTTTCGCTCTGCGAAAGGGTAATCCTCGAGCCATCGTCATTCCGGGGCGCGCCCCTTCGCGCGAGCCCGGAATCCATAACCCCAAATGTCAGTTGGCAGAGGATTATCAGAGGCAGCCGTGGTTATGGATTCCGGGCTCGGCGCTGCGCGCCGCCCCGGAATGACGGGGATAGTTCACGATTGTGTATTGATCAATTCCGTCCACATGACCGATTTACCCACCTACAGATTCCCCGCCTTTAAAAACACGAACTCCGTATCGTCGTAAACGCGCCGCTCCAGCTCCTCGAAACCTTCCGGCGCAGCGAAGGCCGCGGCCTCGGCTTCCTCCACCACCAGCAGCGCACCCGGCGTCAGCCAGCCGCCATCGCGCAACGAGATCAGCGCCTTTTCGCCGAGCCCCTTGCCGTAGGGTGGATCGAGAAACACCAGCGAGAACGGCTCGAGCGGATGCGCCGGGCCGAGATTGGTGGCGTCGCGGCGATAGACCTTTGTGACGCCGCCGAGGCCGAGCGCCTCGACATTGTTGCGCAACAGCGCGCGGGCCTCCGCGCCGTTGTCGACGAACAGCGTGAACTCCGCGCCGCGCGAGATGGCTTCGATGCCGAGCGCGCCGGTGCCGGCGAACAGGTCGAGCACGCGCGCGTCTTGAATCGGATCGTCATAGCCATGGACCAGGATGTTGAACACGGATTCGCGCAAACGGTCGGCGGTCGGACGGATCTCGCGCGACGACGGCGAGGCGAGGCTGCGGCCCTTCAATCGTCCGCCGACGACGCGCATTAGCTGTTACTCGTCCCGCGGCTTCAGATCACGCTTGCCGTGGTAGCCGCGCTGTGGGCGGCGTGGCGGGCCGTAGCCATTGGCCTCGGCCTCGTTGCGCGCGCGGGCTTCCTCGCTGCCGGTACGCTGCACCAGCACGCGGCGGCCCTTGCGGTCGGCGATCAGGCCGCTCTTGCCGGCCGGCTTGAACGGTTTTTTGCCACGCGCCGGCTCGGCCGTTTCGGGCTCGGGTTCGCCCGGCATCGGCCGGTTGAAATCCGCGCCGGCGAGCATTGCGATCTTTTCGCCGAGCTGCTCGCGCAGCACGCGGGTCTTGACCTCCTCGACCTCGCCCTCAGTGAGTTCCCCCAGCTGGAACGGACCGTAGGACACCCGGATCAGCCGGTTCACCTCGAGGCCGAGATGCGCCATCACGTTGCGGACCTCGCGATTCTTGCCCTCGCGGATCGCAAACACCAGCCAGACATTGGCGCCCTGGTCGCGCTCCAGGGTCGCATCGATCGAACCGTATCTGACGCCGTCGACCTCGACGCCCTTTTTCAGCTCATCGAGCTGGGCCTGCGTCACCTCGCCATGGGCGCGGACGCGATAGCGCCGCAGCCAGCCGGTGTCGGGCAGTTCCAGCGCACGCGCCAGGCCGCCATCATTGGTCAAGAGCAAGAGGCCCTCGGTGTTGAAATCGAGCCGGCCGACGCTGATCAGCCGCGGCAGGCCTTCCGGCAGATTGTCGAACACGGTCGGCCGCCCCTCGGGGTCGGCGTGCGTGGTCATCAGGCCGCGCGGCTTGTGGAACATGAACAGCCGCGTGCGCTCGCGCGGCGGCAATGGCTTGCCGTCGACGGTGATGACATCGTTTTCGGTGACGTCGAGCGCCGGAGAATTGATCACGCGGCCGTTGACGCTGACGCGGCCCTGCACGATCCATTCCTCGGCGTCGCGGCGCGAGGCCAGTCCCGCGCGCGACACCACCTTGGCGATGCGCTCGCCGGATTTCTTTTGCCGTGGCGGACGTGGCGGACGCCGCTCGTCATCGGTGCGCTCGCGATAGGCGCCGCGGCCGCCGAACGCCGGACGTTTCGCAAATACCTTGCTGTCGTCCTCATTGTCGCGGCGCGGGCGGTCGAAGTTTGGACGATCGCGAGATGGACGATCGCCAGTGGGACGATCGTCGCGTGCACGCGAGAAACGCGGACGCTCGTCGCCGCCCCGATCGTCGCGGGGTTTGTCGTAACGCGGCTTGTCGAACTTCGGCCGGTTGAAATCGCGCGCGCCGTCGCGGGAGGGGCGCGGACTACGATCCGCGCGGTCAGGCGCGCCGGCGTCGCGCTTCTGCCACGGCTTGGAGTCGCCGCGGGACGGACGGTCGCCGAAATCCTTGCGCGGGCCACGGTCGGCCCGGTCGCCCTTGCGATCCCCGCGGTCGCCCTTGCGATCCGCCCGGTCGCCCTTGCGATCCGGCGCGCCACGGGAGAATTTCCGGTCGCCGCCAAATTTTCGCTCCGGCTGGTCGCCATCGCGCGAAGGTCGCGGATTGTAC
>NZ_JBAVNZ010000428.1:0-6246 GCF_049691595.1 Bradyrhizobium sp. | reverse complement strand
GCGGTGAAGTGAGGGGATGAAGGCGGAAGCTGTGAGCCGTCACCGGAGCCGATTTAGTACAACTTGAACTGGGATACGCTGCCCACGTTTGCAACAGCTCAAGCCACTAGGTTTGGACGGACTTCATCTCGGCGCGACCATAAGACCGGTTGTATCTCGTAATGCTGAAGGGCATCAACTACTGCACCGGTGACGACGCGCTCGTTATCGTTCAAGAACGCGACCGCCCGCGATTCCGGCGGCCTTTCTTCCCGGGTATCCAACCAAGAAAAAATCAGGCTTTGGGCTGCATCCTTATTCGGATTATTTATGGCCTTGAGAATTCTCTCTGGTTCGGAACGGGAGCGAGGAATCGCAAAATCAAAATGGTGTGTATAACCGGACTTCCCCGTAAACTGGACATCCGGAAGATAGCGGACCTCGGATAGGTCCAGCCACCGAGCAACGTCCTCTTTGAACAGGCTTCTAACTATCGATCCAGATGTATAGAAGAGATCATTTACCGCAAGAATTGCTTGCACTAAAGAATGCTTCCTTACCGCAAAATTATCCGCGGTCGCCTTTACTGATAGCGACCCGTTCTTTTCTTCCACCGCGAATCCGTTCAAGGCAAGTTTCAGCAATTCTTGCCTTTTTGGAGTATCTAGAACGCAGCCAGATAGCTCCAGATCACGTATGGTATGTCCATCGTCAGTCAAACGAAAACCGCGATCCTCGCGTTTTGCATATAGCTGAACGTAATCATTGTGACGGTCGATAAAGGGCGTGGTTATTTCTACCCAATCCTCGTGAACTGATTTTAGCGTGGTCCGATCCTTCAGCCATGATCGATACTGATCTACAAGACCCGCAATTTCTTCGACACTGGTCATGAGAGAAGACTCGAATCGATATGAGGCGGTTCTATAATATTACAGAATTTCATGAAATCGCGCAGGGTCACCATTCGATTCGTCAGATCGTTAAAAGCTAAAACTGGGACTGCGAAGGCCCACTTATCGCCAAACCCTTCGCGATATAAATGCAAATGAGGACAAGAAATTTCACTATGATCTGGATTTCGATGGGGAGCACCATCGACATCCAGCCGCGCCAATATAACGATCTTTCGTGCACGATTCTGATATGTGATTTTACTCAAACTTACCGAACTTCGATTTATGTCCAAAAAGAAAGTTTCACGCCTATCGTTAGAACACAATTCAGCGATGAGCTTGTCACCCGGATTGGGAAATTGGTATCGCTGTTCGTTCACGCGAAATTTGGCTAATGCCAATAATCCATCTGCCTCTTGCTGGGTCAGCTCATCCATATGCGCCCCCTCACAACGGCAGATTGTCGTGCTTCTTCGCCGGCATTTCCACCTTCTTGTCTTTCAGCATCGCCAGCGCCCGCGCGATCCGCTTGCGCGTCGAGTGCGGCATGATGACGTCGTCGATGTAGCCGCGCTCGGCGGCGATGAAGGGGGACAGGAAGCGGTCCTCATACTCCTTGGTGCGCGCGGCGATCGCATCGGTGTCGCCGATATCGGCGCGGAAGATGATTTCCACCGCGCCCTTGGCGCCCATCACTGCGATCTGCGCGGTCGGCCAGGCGTAGTTCATGTCGGCGCCGATTTCCTTCGACGCCATCACGTCGAACGCGCCGCCATAGGCCTTGCGCGTGATCACCGTGACCAGCGGCACCGTGCATTGCGAATAGGAAAACAGCAGTTTCGCGCCGTGCTTGATCAGCCCGCCATATTCCTGGGCGGTGCCCGGCAGGAAGCCCGGCACATCCACAAACGTCACGATCGGAATGTTGAAGGCATCGCAGAAGCGGACAAAACGTGCGGCCTTGCGTGAGGCATCCGAGTCGAGCACGCCCGCCAGCACCATCGGCTGGTTGGCGACGAAGCCGACGGTGCGGCCGGCGATGCGGCCGAAGCCAGTGACGATGTTTCGCGCAAAAGTCTCGGAGATCTCGAAAAAATCGCCCTCGTCCACCACCTTCAGGATCAGTTCCTTCATGTCGTAGGGCTTGTTCGGGTTGTCGGGGATCAGCGTGTCCAGCGACATGTCGAGGCGGCCGATGTCGTCAAAACTCGGCCATTCCGGCACGCCGTCGGTGTTGTTCGAGGGCAGGAAGTCGATCAGCCGGCGCATCTGCAACAGCGCCTCGACGTCGTTCTCGAACGCGCCGTCGGCGATCGAGGAGCGCGTGGCATGGACCGAGGCGCCGCCGAGTTCTTCCGCGGTCACCACCTCGTTGGTGACGGTCTTCACCACGTCGGGACCGGTGACGAACATGTAGCTGGTGTTCTTCACCATGAAGATGAAGTCGGTCATGGCAGGCGAATAGACATCGCCGCCGGCGCAGGGGCCCATGATGACGGAGATCTGCGGAATCACGCCCGAGGCGATGACGTTGCGGCGGAACACATAGGAATAGCCCGCCAGCGCGGCGACGCCCTCCTGGATGCGCGCGCCGCCGGCGTCGTAGAGCCCGACGATCGGCGCCCTCGCCTTCATCGCCATGTCCTGGATTTTGACGATTTTCTGCGCGTGGGTCTCCGACAAGGAGCCGCCGAACACGGTAAAATCCTTGGCGAACACAAAGGTCTTGCGGCCGTTCACGGTGCCCCAGCCGGTGACGACGCCGTCGCCTGGAATCTTGTTCTTGTCCATGCCGAATTCGGTCGAACGGTGCTCGACGAACATGTCGAATTCCTCGAACGAGCCCTTGTCCAGCATCAGTTCGATGCGCTCCCGCGCGGTCAGCTTGCCGCGGGCGTGCTGCGCCTCGATGCGCTTTTCGCCGCCGCCGAGTTTGGCGCCGGCACGCCGTTCCTCGAGGGTATCCAGAATGTCCTTCATCTGCTTCCGCCCGTCTTTGGGTAACAATTTCGCGATGGATTTCAGCGGGTTCTAACACGGCATTTTGCGTACGGGAAACGCCCTCCGGCATCTGGCAACCCCGCCCCGAGGTCGATATATGCGGCTGCCCGGAGGCACCCGATGTTCGAACCCGCAAACGCGGAAACCGACGCCGATGGCGCCGATGACGTTTGGCTTTGCGACCGCCGCCCCGCTCATCCCCTCCATCGCCATGATCTGGCTCGCCCATATCGGCTTCGACCGCGCACTCGGCTATGGGCTGAAATACCAGGCCGGGTTCGGCTTTACCCATCTCGGGCGGATCGGAAAGGCTCAGGTTTGACAGTTCGTAGGCTTAATCTAATCGGTCATGCGGACGGAATTGATCAATACACTATCCCCGTCATTCCGGGGCGGCGCGCAGCGTCGGGCCCGGAATCCATAACCACGGCCGCCTCCAATAATTCTCCACCAACTGACATTTGGGGTTATGGATTCCGGGCTCGCGCCAAAGGGCGCGCCCCGGAATGACGATGGCCGCAAAGCGGTAATCCGCCATCGACACAACAAGACGCATGGCGGATTACGCTGGGCTAATCCGCCGCTCTGGATCGCTTGCGCTCGCGAAAGCAGTTACTTCTCCCCCGCCTTGAACGGCTCCTCCTTGCCGGGCGGCACGGTCTCCTCTGCCATCGCCAGCAACATCGCCACCATGACGTAATTGCCCGCGACCGCCGTCAGGTCGACGATCTGCTGGTCGCTAAACACTTTCTTCGCCCGCACAAAGGTCTCGTCGGAAACCTTTTGCGTGGTGGTCAGCTCGGTGACGAAATCATAGACCACCGCCTCGTCCTCGGCCATCTTCGACGGGCGCTTGCCGGCCTTCAGTTCGGCGATGATCTCAGTGGAGAGCCCGGCCTTCGCCGCCAGCGGCGCATGCGCGAACCATTCGACCTGCGAGCGCCATTGCCGCCCGATGATCAGGATCGCGAACTCGTTGAGCCTGATCGGCACCGAGGTCTGCCAGCGCAGGTAATAAAACAGGTCGTACAGCCGCTGGCCCAGCACCGGACTGCGGATCATCGGGTTGTAGGGACCGCCCAGGCCGACGCTGGACACCTTCATGATCTGCTCGCCGAGCGGCTTCTGCTTCTCGTCGAGCTGGTCCATGGTGAGCTGCGGAAAGCGCGGCTCCTTGCTGGTGGCGGGGGCGGCGAACATGGTGGCGGCGAACCAGCCGCCGGCGGCGGCAACCGCGAGCGACGACAGCCAGACCGAAGTTGAGTGCATGATTTCCTCCGTTTTGATTTTATCGGCGAGGAAATGCTAGTCCGGGAAGATGGCTGAAGCCAGCCGGCGCGGCGCAGGCCAGTCGGTCAAATCGCAACGATGTCGGCGAGGCATTGCTGCGTCACCGTCATGCGGGCGGCGATATGGCCCGGTTCCTTGCAGTCCATGTTCATGGCGAACACCGTCTGCTGGCTGCCCTTCTCGGCCCAGCCGACCAGCCAGCCCAGCGACGGCTTGCCGACCTCGGCGCCAAGCAAGCCGCTCTTGGCGCGGATGGTGGCGTCGCCGACCTTGGTTACCGGCAGGATGTCGCGCACCAGCTCCTGGCTGCGCTTTGACACCGGCAAAACGCCGCGCCGCAGCCGGTCGACGAAATCGATCTGCTGGATCGGATCGATGCGAAGATTTCCGGTCAGCCAGAACTGGTCGATGCCGCCGCCGATGTCGCGGTTGCCGTATTCGAGCAGGTCGAGATATTTCTGCATCCGCTCCGCCCCGATGCGGCGGGCGATCTCCTGATAGACCGGCACCGCGGAGGCGGCGATCGCCGAGCGCAGCGTATGGTCCTTGTTCCAGGCCTCGATCGAGCGCGTCACCCCGTCCCATGTGAAGACGTCCTTGTCGGGGTCTTCGACCACGCCGGTCTCCAGCGCGATGATCGAGTTCGGGATCTTGAAGGTCGAGGCCGGCAGCTTCGCCTCGCCCGACCGCACCTTGTCGCTGGCGATGATCAGATAGTCGTCCACCTTGTAGCCGACGAAGGTGCCGGCCGTGCCGAGCTCGAAAAACCGCCGGGCAAGGTCTTGGCGAAACTCGCTGCGCTGGTAGGAGACGTTGGCGAAACTGCGCGCAGGCAACAGACCCGCGGCGGCGACAAGACCGAGCGCATGGCGGCGATTGATCACGGGGATATCCGATGGTTGAGGAGCGCGGCAACGATGCTGACGGCATCGTGGTAAAACGATGACGCTAGAGCTACCGGATTCGCCCCGACAGCCGCAGCACGAATATCAGCACCTCCGCGACGGCTTTATAGAGTTCCGCCGGGATTTCGTCGCCGAGCTCGACCTTGGACAGCGCGCCGGCCAGCACCTCGTTCTCCTCGATCGGAATGTCGTGGGCCCTGGCCCGTTCGATGATTTTCGCGCCGATCGCGCCCTTGCCCTTGGCGATGACCCGGGGGGCGCCGGTCCTGTCGTAATGCAGCGCGACCGCAAGCTGGCTTTTGGTTTCCACGCTCATAGCGCGCGATCCAGGAAATGGCCGGCGCGGGCGGGCGCGGCCAGCGGCGGCGTGCCGTCGCGGATCACGATATCGCCGGGTTGGAGTTCGGCCCGGCTCAGCGCCTGGCTCAATTGCGCGGCGCCGGCGCGCAGCTGCGCCGCGGTGCCGGGCCGTTCCGCCCACATCCGCACCGATGTTCTGTCGGCGGTCAGCGACACCAGCGCATGGATCGGGCCGGCCGGCTCGACATCGAGCGAAAACCGCGCCTGCCAGACCCGTTTGGCGGCCTCGACTTGCTGGCCGCCGCCGTCGCGGGAAATCTCGAACTGCGCCATCGCCGTGCCCTGCGGCGTTGCAAACGGAATCTCGAAATTCCAGCGCGGCGCGGTGGGATTGACCGTCGGGTTCGAGGGATCGGCACGGTCGGGGAGCGAGGCCACCTGCAGCAAGGTCTGCCGCGCGATCGCGGCGTCGGTATCATCGAGCAAATGACGGGCCGTGGTCGCGAGCGACGTATCCGCGGCGATCGATGGCGAGGCCACCGGCTGCGCTGTCGGCAACGCGCCGCGAAACGGCGGCGGCGGCGTGTTGGTATGCACGGTCACGTCGCCGCTGCGAAGATCTCTCGGCGTTGCCGCGGCCGCTGCCCGGATCTGGCTGCCGAGTTCCTGCAGCGCCTCCTGCAGCAAATTCAGCGTCGCCGTTGCCGAGGGTCCGGCATCCAGCGCGGCGGCCAGCGCGCTGCGGCCGGCGCCGCCCGATGCCGCCAGATGGTCGGCAACCGGCAGTCGCGCCTGCGGCAGCAGGATTTCCTGGGCCTCGAAGTCGGAAAACGCTGACGGCGCAAGGCCCGGTGCCGTCGCCGCACGCGGCAAGA
>NZ_JBAVNZ010000427.1:0-55410 GCF_049691595.1 Bradyrhizobium sp. | reverse complement strand
GCGCCGGCGCCGATCACCGTGCCGGCGCCGATCTCGACCCTCGGGCCGATCACCGCGAGCGGATCGACGATCACGCCGTCTTCCAGATGGGCTGTTGCGTCGATGATCGCTGACGGCGCGATGCCGTCATTGTCGAACCAGGACTGCGGGCGCAGCGCATCGCCATGCCACTCGCGCGCGATCTTGACGAAGGCGCGGAACGGCTGGGTGGTGCGCAGCACGGCAACATGGGCCGGCACCTGGGCTTCGAATCGCGGGCCGACGAGGCACGCGCCAGCCTTCGTCGAGGCGAGCTGACCGGCGTATTTGAGGTTGTCGAAAAACGCCAGATGCATCGGACCGGCTTCGTCGAGCGAGGCCAAACCCCTGATCTCGTGGCCGCCCCGCGACGGGTCTGCCAAATGCGCCTTGGTCAGCGCGGCCAGGTCAGCCAGCGTCGACGAAGGGGGTCTTTTGAAGAATATCGGCTGCGCCATTCCACCCGTCGCAGTCCGGCCGGCGCTCGCATCGGAGTTTCGGTTCGGATCAATCAGAACCGAGCTCTTTTTTGTTTTGACGCGTTCTCTTCACGCGACCCGGTACCGACTTCGCCTGAAAACGCTTTAAATCGCGATCCGATTCGATCGAATCGGATCATGATCCAATCTCTCTTGTTCGAGCATGATCCCTCGGGTCGAGCCCGAGGGCATGCTTTTCGGAAAACCGGTTCCCACTTTTCCGGATCATGCCCTAGAACGATGTTCCGCCGCCGAACCTGAATTGCTGCACGCGGTCAAACCTGCCCTTGGTAATCGGAACCGCATAGTCGAAGCGCAGCGGGCCGAACGGCGACGCCCAGATCAGGCCGACACCTGCCGAGGTACGGACGACCTTGCTGTCATCATATTGCAATCCGAGGCAAGTTCCAGGACTGGTCGGATTGGTCGTCGGCGCGATACAGCCGGGAACATTGACTTCGCCGGTCTGCGCCCATGACGTCGGCCCCTTATAGTCAAACAGCCCGCCGGCGTCGGCGTAGATCGAGCCCTTGAGCCCGACTTCCTTCGGCAGGAACCAGAACGGCATCTGCAATTCCGCCGAAAGGCCCCAATATTTGGTGCCGCCGAGCGCGTCGCGGGTTCCGAACGGATTGATATCGCGCGGGCCGATGCCGTTCGGGGCAAAGCCGCGGACGAGGTTCGGACCCATCTGGAAGTGGTCGAGCATCCGCAACTCGTTGTTGCCCAACTGGTTCAGAATGCCGCCCTGGGCATGGATCAATCCCACGATGTCGGAAACCAGCGGCGTATAGTATTTCGCGTCGATGGCGGACTTGATGTAGCTGACGTCGCCGCCGACGCCGGCGAAATCCTGCTTGAAATCGACCAGCAAGCCTTCGGTCGGGTTCTTGTTGTTGTCGAGCGTGTTGTAGTTCAGCGAATAGCCGAGCGCCGAGGTCAGGGTCTTGCCGCTCTGCAGCTCCTTGCGGACCGGCAGCGAAGCCTCGCCATCGCTGAAGCACCACAGGCCGGTGCCGGAAGCATCCGTAACGCCATTGATCGTTCCACCAGCAGGAACCCCGTTCAACTGCGCAAACGCCGGCGTCGGGTTGAAGGCAAGCAAACCGTTGTTCAGGTTGTTGTTGCAATTCGCCAGCGTGTTCGGCAGCTGGATCTGCTGCTGATAGATCGAATAGCGCAGCTGCAGCGCGAGATCCTCGCGCAGGCTGAAGCCCAATCGCGGGCTGAAGCCGAGCGTCTTGGTGCCATAGGAAATAAAGCTGTTGGCGAGTTGCTGGCGCTGGTACAAATCCAGCCCGAGCGCGACGCGATAGTCCAGCAAATAGGGCTCGACGAACGACAGCGAGTAGCCGCGCGCGTACTGGCCGTAGGTTACCGACGCCTTGGCGTAGAGGCCGCGGCCGAGGAAGTTGCGCTCGGAGATGCTGACTTCGGCGAGCGCGCCGTCGGTGGTCGAATAGCCGCCCGAGACCGAGAAGTCGCCGGTGGATTTCTCCTCCAGATCGACGATCAGAATCACGCGATCGCTCGAGGAGCCCGGCTCGGTCACGATCTTGACGCTCTTGAAGAAGTCGAGATTCTTCAGCCGCCGCTCGGCGCGGTCGACCAGCGCGCGGTTATAGGCGTCGCCCTCGGACAGATCGAATTCGCGCCGGATCACATAGTCGCGGGTGCGGGTATTGCCGCGGACATTGATGCGCTCGATATAGGTCCGCGGGCCTTCGTCGATCGCGAACACGATCGAAACCGTGTGGTTCTCGAAATTACGGTCGCCGCGCGGGCGCACGATCGCAAACGCATAACCGCGCCGCGACGCCTCGATCTGCATTTCCTCGACCGACTTTTCCAGCGCTTCGGCGTTGTAGAGCGAGCCTATGCCGACGCGCGAGAAGCCGCGCAGCGAGTTCGCATCGAGCGTGCCGATCGAGGACTGGAAATCGACCGTCGCGACGCGATATTGCTGGCCTTCCTCGATCTTGAAGGTGACGAGGAAACCCTTGCGCTCCGGATCGTATTCGGTCAGCGCCGCCACCACCTGCACGTCAGCAAAGCCGTGCTTGAGATAGAAGCGGCGAATCAGATCGCGGTCGGCCTCGACCCGGTCCGGATCGTAGACGTCATTGCCGCCGAGGAAGCTCAACAGGTTGGATTCGCGGGTCTTGATGACGTCCCGCAGGCGATAGGACGAATAGGCGACATTACCGATGAATTCGATCGATTTGACGCCGGTTTTCGCGCCTTCGGTGATGGTGAAGACGAGGTCGACCCGGTTGTTCGGCTGCTCGATGATTTCCGGATTGACCCGCACGTCGTAGCGGCCCGACCGCCGGTAGATCTCGGCGATGCGCTGGGCGTCCGACTGCACCATCGGACGCGACAGCGTGCCGCGCGGCTTGGACTGGATTTCCGCCGACAGCTGCTCGTCCTTGACCTTCTTGTTACCCTCGAAGGCGATGCGGCCGATCACCGGGTTTTCGACCACCACCACCACGATCCGGCCGCCGGCCTGGTTGATTCGGACGTCCTGGAACAGGCCGGTTTCGATCAGCGCCTTGAGGCCGTCGTCGATTTCGGCCTGAGACAGACGCCCGCCCGGACCGGGCTTGAAATAGGAGCGGATGGTATCGACCTCGACCCGCCGGTTGCCCTCGACGGCAATCGACGACACCGTCTGGGCAGCCGCCGGCACGGATAAAAGCCCGGCCGCCAGCGTGGCAGCCACCGGCACGGCGACCATGACCAAGGCGGCAAGCAGACCCCCCCGCACTCGCATTCCAACCATCATGCGCAACGCGCCCTTATCATTCCATCGCCGGACCGCACCCCGCAGCCCGACAGATTCTCATTCGTTGCACCGCTTGTAACCAATTTCGCCGGGGCGGCAAACCGACATCGCCATGCGATTCCATTTTCGGTCCAGGACGTTGCCCATCGGCAACGTCACAAAAAAGCCGCTTCAGGATGCCGCCAGATGCAGAATGTCGTTGTAGGTGGCGAACACCATCAGCATCAGCACCAGGCCAAGCCCGATTCGGAACCCCATCTCCTGCGCCCGCTCCGACAAAGGGCGCCCGCGGACCGACTCGATCGCATAGAACAAAAGGTGACCGCCATCCAGTAACGGCACCGGGAACAGGTTCAACAGACCGATCGAAATCGAGAGTACCGCAGCCAAGTGTATCAGGGCGGCCAGACCGATGGTGGCGACCTGACCCGAGATTTGCGCGATCCGCAGCGGACCGCCGACCTGATCGGCGGCCTCACGGCCGGCAAACACGCCGCCGATATAGGCGAGCGTCCGGTCAACCACGAACCAGGTTTCCTTGACGCCCAGCCAAAGCGCGGTCGCGGGATCGACCGGTTCGGTCAAGGTATCGCCAGGCGAGGTGGCGCGGGTAATGCCCAGGACGCCCAGCCGATGGGTGTTGCCGAACGGATCCTTCACTTCCCGAAGTTCCGGGGTGCCGCGCAACTGAACCGTGGAATCGCCACGCCTGATCGTGAAGGACAGCTGATCTCCGGCATGAGCGCCAACGATCCGCTGCATGTCCGAGAAGCTGCCGATGGCCTTGCCGTCGATCGCGGTCACGACGTCGCCAACCTGGAAACCCGCACCGGCAGCCGCACTGCCCGCTTCCACCTTGTCCACGCGCGCCGTCGTGCTTGGCTTGCCGAAGAAGGTGAACAGGCAGGTGAAAATCACCACCGCCAGGATGAAATTCGCGATCGGACCGGCCGCGACGATCGCCGCCCGCGGTCCGACCTTCTTGTGATGGAAACTGCCGGCGCGCTCTTCCGCCGTCATCGACGCCAGCGTCTCGGACGACGGCGTCGAGGCTTCAGTGTCGTCACCGAAGAATTTGACATAACCGCCGAGCGGGATGGCGGAAATCTTCCAGCGGGTGCCGTGACGGTCGTTGAAGCCAGCGAGCTCCGGCCCGAAGCCGAGCGAGAATGTCAGCACTTTCACGCCGGCCCAGCGGGCGACCAGGAAGTGACCGAGCTCATGGAAGAATACGACGATGGTCAGGACAAACAAAAAGGGAATGATGTAACCGATGAGCCCATGGCTCAACGTGTTGAAACTATGAAGAAAAAGCTCAGACATGTGATTCCCCTCGACGAAGGCCAACGGCCCCGCTCCAACCCTCTAGGATGCCTTTAAGGCAATTTGAGGCAATAGGGAGGCAGCCCTATTTCGCGCATTGTGGTCAACGGAAATCGCATCGTCCGCCGACGTCAGCGGCGCCAGATTTCCGGAGCGGATCCAGTCGTTCATGGTGGTCTCGACCAGACGCGCAATGGCGCCGAATCTGATTTGGCCTGCGATGAATGCCGCCACCGCCACCTCGTTGGCGGCGTTGTACACCGTGGTCGCGCCGCGGCCGGTGCGCAGCGCGTCGTAGGCAAGCCGCAGCGCCGGAAACCGTTCGAGGTCCGGCGCCTCGAAGGTCAATTGCCCGATCCTGGCGAGATCCAGCCTGGCCGACGGCCCGACGATGCGATCGGGCCAGCCGAGGCAATGCGCGATCGGTATGCGCATGTCCGGCGCGCCCAATTGCGCCACCACCGAACGATCCGAGAATTCGACCATGCCGTGGATGATCGACTGCGGATGCACCAGGACATCGATCTCGTCCGGCGTCAGCGCAAACAAATAAGAGGCTTCGATGACCTCGAGCCCCTTGTTCATCATCGAGGCGGAATCGATGGTGATCTTCTGGCCCATGCTCCAGTTCGGATGCTTCAGGGCCTGCGCCAGCGTCGCCTGCTCGATGTCGGCGACCGTCCAGGTCCGGAACGGTCCCCCGGACGCGGTGATGATCACGCGCACCAGTTCCTCGCGGTTTCCCGCGCCCAGCGCCTGAAACAGCGCATTATGTTCGGAATCGGCGGGCAGGACGCAGGCGCCGGCTTTCAAGGCGCGTTGCATGAAGAAATCGCCGGCGCAGACCAGGCATTCCTTGTTGGCCAGCGCCACCGTCGCGCCGCGATCCACCGCGGCCAGCGCCGGCTTCAGCCCGGCCGCGCCGCTGACCGCGGCCATCACCCAGTCCGCGGGGCGCGCGGCCGCCTCGATGATCGCGCTTTCGCCGGCGCCGCACTCGATGCCCGTCCCGGCCAGGGCTTGCTTCAACTCACCAAGGCGCGCCGGATCGGCCACCGCCGCAAATCGCGCGCCGAATTCCTTGGCGAGACTGGCCAGCGCCGACACGTTGGCATTCGCGGTCAGCGCCTCGACCTGATAGCGGTCGCGCGCGCCCCGCAGCAAATCCATGGTGCTGTCGCCGATCGAGCCGGTGGCGCCCAGCACCGTCACCGAACGCACGGCGGACGCCGCGGCCTTGTTGTTACGCAATGGAACTGCGCTCATCCCGTCACCAAACCATAAGACCGCGGCCAACGCCATCCGCGCCATGCCGAAGAAAGCCGAAAATCGCCGCCACCACGACGGCCGCGACAAATCCGTCCAGGCGATCCAGCAACCCGCCATGGCCGGGAATGATGTGGCTGGAGTCCTTGACGCCGAAACGCCGTTTCACCGCGGATTCGAACAGGTCGCCAAGCTGCGAGACCACCGAAAGCAACCCGCCCAGCAGCAGCAACGGGCCCATCTTGCCAAGATCGAACGCCGCGAAACCGGCGGCCACGGCGAGGCTCGCGGCAAAGCCGCCGATCGCCCCCGCCCAGGTCTTTTTGGGGCTGACCCGCGGCCACAATTTTGGCCCGCCGATGCCGCGGCCGGCGAAATAGCCGCCAATGTCGGTCACCCACACGATCAGCAGGACGAACATCAGGGCGACGAATCCTTTTGCTTCATCAAGCCGAACCAGCACCGAGGCGATCTCGGCCGCCGCCGCATAGCAAAACCCCGTCGCAGTCCAGTTGCGCCGCGTTGGCGAGACCAAAACCGTGGCGATCAAGCCGGCCGCGAGGACGACGAACGAGGCGTGGATCCCGCCCAAGAGGAGGCAAAGCCCGGCGGCCGCGAGCGCGGCCACGCCGGATACGACCACGCCGCTTTCGCGCGCGGGGCTCACGATCGTCAGCCATTCCACGTAAAGGCCGATCGCGGCAAGCGTCACCAGCACGGTCCACAGCACGCCGCCGGCATAGGCGATGGCGATGGCAAGCGGCGCCAGCACGAGCGCTGCGATCACGCGCATCAGGAGATTGCGCGCGCCTGGTTCAGTCGCCGCCGGCGCGGCTTCACCCTCGGTCACGATCCGGTTTTCGCGGCCAGACCGCCGAAACGGCGCTCCCGTCTGGCATATTCGGCGATCGCGCCTTCAAGCGCGGCCTTGTCAAAATCCGGCCAGTGGATCGGCACGAACACCAGTTCGCTATAGGCCGCCTGCCACATCAGGAAGTTCGACAGCCGCTGCTCGCCGCTGGTGCGGATGATCAAATCGGGATCGGGAATGTCGGGCGCATCGAGATACTGCCCGAGCGCATCGGCGTCGATCGAGGCGGGGTCGCGTTTTCCCTGGGCCACTTCGCACGCCAGCCGTCGCGCCGCGTTGGCGATTTCCTGACGCGATCCGTAGTTGAAGGCGACGACGAGATTGAGCCTGGTGTTGCCCCTGGTCAGTTCTTCCGCTTCGTTCAGCAGCGCGCAGATGTCCGGCTCCAGCCCCTCGCGCTCGCCGATCACACGTACCCTCACCCCGTCACGGTGCAGCGTCGCCAGATCGTTGCGGATGAAACGCCTGAGCAAGCCGAACAGGTCGCCGATCTCGGTCGCGGGCCGCGACCAGTTCTCCGAGCTGAATGAAAAGATCGTCAAATAGAGGATGCCGAGTTCATGCGCGGCGCGAACGACGCGACGCAATGCCTCGACGCCGCGGCGGTGGCCTTCGGCGCGCGGCAAACCGCGCGCGGCCGCCCAGCGGCCGTTGCCGTCCATGATGATTGCCACATGCAACGGACTGCCGGCGCGATCCGGTGCTTCCGTTGCTGGGGCGGCGAGATTCGACATCGATCAATCCTTTGGCCTGTCGTTAAAGCCCATCCTCGGCCTCAGACGGTGAGGATTTCCTTTTCCTTGGCCGCGAGCAACTGATCGATCTCCGAAATCATTCCGTCGGTCGCCTTCTGCACATCATTGGCGAGGCGTTCCTGATCGTCTTCGGAAATCTCGTGGTTTTTCTCGAGTTTCTTGACGATATCGAGCCCGTCGCGGCGGACATGCCGCACGGCGACCCTGGCGGCCTCCGCATATTTGTGCGCGACCTTCACCAGTTCCTTGCGGCGCTCTTCGTTGAGTTCGGGAATCCGCAAACGAAGCACCTGCCCTTCGGTGGCCGGGCTCAGGCCGAGGTTGGAATCGACGATCGCCTTCTCCACCGCCTTGACCATGGACTTGTCCCACACCTGCACCGAAAGCAGCCGCGGCTCGGGCACGCTGATGGTCGCAAGCTGGTTGAGCGGCATATGGGAACCGTAGGCTTCGACCTGCACCGGCTCCAGCATGGACGCCGCGGCGCGTCCGGTGCGCAATCCGCCCAATTCATGCTTGAGCGCCTGGGTGGCGCCTTGCATGCGTCGCTTCAATTCGTTGATGTCAAAACCAGGCGTGGGCATAGCGCTCTCCCCTCCTTAAGATCCAGTCGCTGTCGCCGTCACCGCCGTGCGGTTCGACGCCAGCGCGTCAGCCGGCGACGACCGTGCCGTGGCCGGTTCCGCGCAAGATCGCGCCGATCGAGCCCGGCTCGGCGATCGAGAATACGATGATAGGCAGCGACGTCTCGCGGGCAAGCGCGAATGCGGTCGCGTCCATGACCTTGTAGCCGCCTTCGATCGCCTGCGAATGCGTCAGGCGGTCGAAACGCCTGGCCGAGGAGTCTTTCCTCGGATCGGCGCTGTAGACGCCGTCGACATTGGTGGCCTTCAGCACGGCTTGCGCGCCGATTTCGGCCGCGCGCAGCACCGCCGTGGTATCGGTCGTGAAGAACGGATTCCCGGTCCCGCCGCCGAGCAAAACGATCCTCCCCTCGGCGAGGTATTTGTGCGTCGCATTGCGGGTGAACAGCTCGGAAATCTCCGGCATCACGAAGGCCGACAAGGTCCGCGCCGGCGTCCCCTTGCCTTCGATGGCAGCCTCCAGCGCGAGGCAGTTCATCATGGTAGCGAGCATGCCCATGGTGTCGGCGGTCGGCCGGGACATGCCGCGGGAGGATACTTCGACGCCGCGAACGATGTTTCCCCCGCCCACCACTACCGCGACCTCGGTGCCAAGCTCAAGGGCCGCGATCAGCTCGTCGGCGATCCGGTCAACTGTCGGCCGGTCGATGCCGAAGGATTGGCTGCCTGCGAGATACTCGCCCGAGAGCTTGATCACCACGCGACGATAGACCGGCTCAGCCATTGCGAATCGCTTTCCTTATCCGACGGAAGCTTCGGCCTACGAGACGGTCGCGTTGTCTCCCGGCGGCTTCTTCTGTCCGCTGGCCGCCGCGACCTCGGCTGCGAAATCGGATTCCTGCTTGTCGATTCCCTCGCCCAGAGCATAGCGCACAAAGCCGGTAATCTTCACCGGCGCGCCGATCTTGCCCTCGGCTTCCTTGACCGCCTGGGCCACCGATTTGCCGCTGTCATGGATGAAGGCCTGCTCCAGCAGGCAGACTTCCTTGTAATAGGTCTTCAGGCCGGACTCGACGATCTTCTCGATCACGTTCTCCGGCTTGCCCTGCTGGCGGTACTTGTCGGCCAGCACGTCCTTTTCGCGCTTCACCATCGCGGGATCGAGGCCGGCCGGGTCCAGCGCCTGCGGATTGGCGGCGGCCACATGCATCGCAAGCTGGCGGCCGAGCAGTGCGAGCTCATCGGTCTTGCCGGCGGATTCCAGCGCCACGATCACGCCCATCTTGCCGGCGCCTTCGATCACGGCGTTATGGATGTAGCTCGACACCACGCCCTTGCCGACTTCCAGCAAGGCCGCGCGGCGCAGCGTCATGTTCTCGCCGATGGTCGCGATCGCGTCCGCAATCGCGGTCTCGATCGTGACACCGCCGACCTTCGCCGCCTTGATCTTTTCGACGTCGGCGCCGACCTGAAGCGCGACCTGGGCGATCATCTTGACGAGGCCCTGGAACTGCTCGTTGCGCGCGACGAAATCGGTCTCGGAATTGACCTCGACCACGACGCCCCTGGTGCCCGCGGTGACGGCGCCGATCAGCCCTTCGGCCGCGACGCGGCCCGCCTTCTTGGCAGCCTTCGACAGGCCCTTCTTGCGCAGCCAATCCTGCGCGGCCTGCATGTCACCGGCGCTCTCGGTCAGCGCAGTCTTGCAATCCATCATGCCCGCGCCGGTCGACTCGCGGAGGTCCTTGACCATCGCTGCTGTGATCGTTGCCATCGTCGAGTTTCCTTTTTACCTGTCAAGAGACCGCGGCTCTCGCGCGCGCCGCCGCCAGCGACAGGGACTGCTTCAGTCGGGGAATTGGCGCGGTGGCCGGGCGACCCGGCCACACCGAATTACCGTTATTCCGCTTCCGCGGTCATGGCCTTGGCCTGGGCGACCCAGCCATCGGCACGGCTCGGAAGTCCGACCTCCTCGCCGATGTTGTGCGCGGTGTCGTGGTCGAGTTCGGCCAGTTGCCAGTAGTGGAAGATGCCGAGGTCGTTGAACTTCTTCTCGATCGCGCCGGACACGCCGGTGAGCTTCTTGAGATCGTCGGCGGTGCCGCGCGGCCCGGCCAGGCCCTGGAAACCGGTCGGCTGCGGCGCTGCCGGAATTTCCTGGCGGAGCGGGTGCGCGGAGGCGCCGATATCGATCCCCGACTCGCCCTGCGCGCGCGAAATGCCGTCGATGACGGCGCGGGCGACCAGGTCGCAATACAGCGAAATGGCGCGGCCGGCGTCGTCATTGCCCGGCACCACATAAGTGATGCCCTTGGGGTCGGAATTGGTATCGACGATCGCGGCGACGGGAATGTTGAGCCGCCGCGCTTCCTGGATCGCGATGTCTTCCTTGTTGGTGTCGATCACGAAAATCATGTCGGGCAGACCGCCCATTTCCTTGATGCCGCCCAGCGAACGGTCGAGCTTGTCGCGCTCGCGCTGCAGCGTCAGCCGCTCCTTCTTGGTGTAGGCGCTGGCATCGCCGGAATTGAGCACCTCATCGAGGTGGCGCAGCCGCTTGATCGAACCGGAAATCGTCTTCCAGTTGGTCAGGGTGCCGCCGAGCCAGCGCGAATTGACAAAATACTGCGCCGAACGCTTGGCCGCTTCGGCGACGCCGTCCTGCGCCTGCCGCTTGGTGCCGACGAACAGGATACGGCCGCCCTTGGCGACGGTATCGCTGATCGCCTGCAACGCGCGATGCAGCAGTGGCACGGTCTGGGCGAGATCGATGATGTGGATGTTGTTGCGGGCGCCGAAGATGAATTCCGACATCTTCGGATTCCAGCGGTGCGATTGGTGGCCAAAGTGGACGCCAGCCTCTAACAGCTGACGCATAGAGAAATCGGGTAGCGCCATAGGTTCGGTTCTCCGGTTGGTTCCTCCGGAAACGTGTGAGCAAACGAGCCTTACGGCCCGGCTGCCACCGGACGGCCTTTTGAGCCATGTTTCCGTGTGAGATGGCGCGGTATATAGCCGGATTTTGACGGGAAGCAAGGAAATACGGGTGGTTTTCGGGGCTTGGGGCGGCTGAATCATTGGATTTGGTCTTGAATCGATCGGCAAATTCGGACTCGGCACGAGGACATCCATTTCGTCCGCGCCTCGTAGATCATGCTTTGACGAACCTGGAAATCTGGCTATAATCTGGCCAGAATGGCTTTCGCCGTCGTCCTTGCCCCGGAAGCCGTCGAAGACCTGGAAAGGCTCTCGGCGAACGTTCGATCGACGGTGCGGAGTGCGCTCGAAACGCATCTTCGGCACGAACCCGGGAAAGCCAGCCGGAGCCGGATCAAGCGATTGCGGGGATTGCGACGTCCGCAGTATCGACTGCGCGTCGGTGATGTGAGAGTATTTTACGATGTTTCCGACGCAATCGTCGAAATCTTGGCGATCGTATCGAAATCGGAGGCCGAGTCATGGCTCGCACAGTTCGGAAATCAGGAATGAAGGAAGTGCCGCTCTCGGAGATCAAGGATGATCTCTCGCGGTTTCTTCGCGAGGCGGAGACGCAGGAAATCGTCATCACGCGCCACGGCAAGCCGGCGGGCGTGCTCATCGGCTTCGAATCGGAAGAGGACTGGTTCGAGTACCGGCTGGAGCATGATCCCCGATTCCTGCGGCGCATCGAACAGGCACGGGACAGTTTGCGCGCCGGACACGGGGTCCGCCTGGAAGACCTCGACGCCGAATAGCCAGTTAGCCCTCTCCGCATAGCGTGCGCGCATCCACCCGCGGGACACCGGAATCAGACCGCCGCCGGCACCTCAATCAATCCAAGATGCCGCGCCATCGGGTGGAAATCGCCGTCATTGTGCAGCAACGGCCGGCGGTTTTCGATGCACCAGGTCCCAATCAGCAGGTCGATGGTCTTGCGGATGGTGATGCCACGCCTGCGCAAGACGCGAAAGTTGCGGGCCGCGGCCACGGCGATCGCGTCTCCGGCCATCGGCACGATTTCAAAGCGGCGCAGCAGGGATTCGACCTGTCGAGCCGCCCGTTCGCCGTCGAGGCCCTGCAGAACCTCGCAAAGCATCAAATCGCCGACGATAATCTCATCCGTGCCTAGTGACGCCCGCAGCGCTGAAACATGGGGCGCATGGCGACCATTGAGGAAGTCGATCCATACGCTACTGTCGACGACGATCAACCGGTTCCCCGCCCCTTGCGGCTTCGAGCGAGGTCGCCGCGCCAGCGGTATTTGCCAAACGCGGCGTCGACCTGCTGCTGTCGCCGCAATCTGATCATCAAGCGAAGCGCCTGCTCGACCGTCTGCTTTTTGGTCGCCTGCCCCGATGCCTTTTGGGCCTCAGCCATGAGCGTATCGTCGATTTCGATATTTGTGCGCACTGGCGATCTCGGGGCTATGTGTATGAATGATATTATCATACACACCCAGACCTGCAATAGAAATCCACAACGATTATCCTGCGCACAAGCTCAATTTGCCCCTACAGCGTTTGCACGTCCACCACGCCCGACACCGCCTTGATCGCGCCGGCGATCTGCGGCGAGACCTTGAAACGGCCGGGCAGTTTCATTTCGACCTCGGTCTCGAGGTCGAGCATGAGGACGAGCGAGACGTCGCCATCGCCGCCCGATGGTGCCGGCATCGGCTTGGCTGGCGGGGTGCGGGCTTGCGCGCCCGCCGCCGCTTCCGGCATGTTCAGCCGCCTGGCGATGGAATCGAGCGGTTTGGTATCGCGAACGAAGATCCGCAGACCCTTCTGGGTCTTGGCCGCGGCGGCATCGAGCGGCTCGGCATGCAGCACCCGGGCGCGGACGTCCTCGCCCTGCAGTTCGGCGCCGAGCTGCAACAATACCGCGGCGCCAGGCTCCAGCACGTCGCGATATTGCGCGAGGCCCTCGGAGAACAGCACCGCTTCGAAATGGCCGGTGGGATCTGACAGGCCCATGATGCCCATCTTGTTGCCGGTCTTGGTCCGCCGCTCCATGCGCGACACCACGGTCGCCGCGACCTTGCCCGCGGTCGCACCGGTTTTGACGGCGCGCGAAAACTCCGCCCAGGATTGCACCCGCAGCCGCTTCAGCACACCGGCGTAATCGTCGAGCGGATGGCCGGACAGGAAGAAGCCGATGGCGTCGTATTCGCGGCGCAGCCGCTCGGCCGGCAGCCACGGTTCGACCTGCGGCAGCATGATGGTCGGCGCGTCGGGCGCGCCGCCGAACATGTCGTTCTGCCCGATGGTCGCCGCCTCATGGCTGCGCTGGCAGGCCGCGAGAATCGCCTCCGCGCCCGCGAACACCCGCGCGCGGTTGGAATCGATGGTGTCGAAGGCGCCGGCGGCGGCGAGACTTTCGACGATGCGCTTGTTGATCGCGCGCGGACTGACGCGCGCGGCGAAATCGGCCAGCGAGGTGAACGCCCCGTCGCGCCGCTTCTCGACGATCAATTCGACCGCCTGCGGGCCGACGCCCTTCAGCGCGGCCAGCGCGTAATGGATGGTGCCGTCGCTGACCTCGAACGTCGCACCCGAGCGATTGATGTTGGGCGCCTCGACCTTGATGGCGAGCCGCTGCGCCTCGGCGCGGAATTCGGAGAGCTTGTCGGTGTTGTTGAGGTCGAGCGTCATCGACGCCGCCAGAAACTCCACCGGATAATGCGCCTTCATGTAGGCGGTGTGATACGAGACCAGCGCATAGGCCGCCGCATGGCTCTTGTTGAAGCCGTAGTCGGCGAATTTCGCCAGCAGTTCGAAGATGGTTTCCGCCTGCCCTTTCGGTACGTTGTTGCTGACCGCGCCCGCGACGAAGCGCTCGCGCTGCTGCTCCATCTCGGCGCGGATCTTCTTGCCCATCGCGCGGCGCAACAGGTCGGCTTCGCCGAGCGAGTAGCCGGCCATCACCTGGGCGATCTGCATCACCTGTTCCTGGTAGATGATGACGCCGAAGGTCTCTTTCAGGATCGGCTCCAGCAAGGGATGCAGATATTCCGGCTCCTCGTCGCCATGCTTGCGCGCGCAATAGGTCGGAATGTTCGCCATCGGACCGGGACGATAGAGCGCCACCAGCGCGATGATGTCCTCGAAGCGGTCCGGGCGCATGTCGACCAGCGCGCGGCGCATGCCCTGGCTTTCCACCTGGAACACGCCGACCACATCGCCCCTCGCCAGCATCTGGTAGCTCTTGGCGTCGTCGAGCGGCAAGGTCGCCAGATCGACCTCGACGCCGCGCTGCCTGAGCAGCTTGACGGCGACATCGAGCACCGTCAGCGTCTTCAGGCCGAGGAAGTCGAATTTTACCAGTCCCGCCGGCTCGACCCATTTCATGTTGAACTGGGTCACCGGCATGTCGGATTTTGGATCGCGGTAGAGCGGCACCAGCTCGCTCAAGGGCCGGTCGGCGATCACGATGCCGGCGGCATGGGTCGATGCGTGCCGGGTCAGGCCTTCGAGGCGTTGCGCGATGTCGAAGGCACGCGCCACCACCGCGTCCTCGTCGCGGAACGCCTGCAGTTTGGGTTCGCTTGCGATCGCCGCCGCCAGCGTCACCGGCGCGGCGGGATTCTGCGGCACCAGTTTTGTGAGCTTGTCGACCTGCCCATAGGGCATCTGCAGCACGCGCCCGACGTCGCGCAGCACGCCCCGCGCCTGCAGGGTGCCGAAGGTGATGATCTGCGCCACCTGGTCGCGGCCGTAACGCTGCTGCACGTAATCGATCACCTCGCCGCGGCGGTCCTGGCAAAAGTCGATATCGAAATCCGGCATCGACACGCGCTCGGGATTGAGGAAGCGCTCGAACAGGAGACCGAACCGGATCGGATCGAGATCGGTAATGGTCAGGGCATAGGCGACCAGCGACCCGGCGCCGGAGCCGCGCCCCGGCCCGACTGGAATGCCCTCCGACTTCGCGTGCTTGATGAAATCGGCGACGATCAGGAAGTAGCCCGCATAGTTCATGCGGGTGATGACATCGAGCTCGAAGGCAAGCCGCGCGCGATAGTCTTCCTCGGTCGTGCCTGGCGAGAGCCCGTGCACCCTGAGGCGATGGCTCAGGCCCTCCCCGGCCTGGCGGCGCAATTCCGCGGCCTCCTCGCTTTCAGCGTCGGCCGCATGGCTGCCCGCGCCGACCGTGAACCGCGGCAGGATCGGCTTGCGCGTGAGCGGCCGGAACGAACAGCGCTCGGCGATCTCCACGCTCGAGGCCAGCGCTTCCGGGATGTCGGCGAACAGCACCGCCATCTCGGCGCGGGTCTTGAAGCGGTGATCGGGCGTCAGTTGATCGCGATCGGTCTCGGCCACCAGGCGCCCGCCGGCGATGCACAACAGCGCATCGTGGGCTTCGTAATCGTCGCTGGTTGCAAAATAAGGCTCGTTGGTCGCGACCAGCGGCAATCCCCTGGCAAAGGCCAGATCGATCAGGCCGGCTTCGGTGCGGCGTTCCTTCTCGACGCCATGGCGCTGCAATTCGACATAGAGGCGGTCGCCGAACAGGCCGGCCAGCCGGTCGCAGCGCGCTGCTGCAAGAGCTGTATGATCGGCGTTGAGCGCCAGCGCGACCGGCCCGTCGGGACCGCCGGTCAGCGCGATCAGATCCTCGGTTTCACCAGCCAGCCATTCGAACTTGACGTGCGGCGATTGATGCACCGGCGTTTCGAGAAACGCCCGCGAATTCAGCCGCATCAGGCTGCGATAGCCGCGCTCGCGCGCCGCCAGCAGCACGATTCGCGAAGGCCCGGCGGAAAGCGCATTGCGTGCATTGGGGTCGATGTCGCCGAAATCCACCGCCAGTTCGCAGCCGACGATCGGCTGGATGCCGTAGCCCGCCATTTTGTCGGAGAATTCCAGCGCCCCGAACATGTTGTCGGTATCGGTCAAAGCCAGCGCCGGCTGGCGGTCCGCTTTTGCGAGTTCGCCGAGCTTGGCGATCTTGATCGAGCCTTTCAGCAGCGAATAGGCCGAATGAACGTGGAGATGAACGAATCCGGCACTGGACATGGTCGCTGAAGGATCTCTGCATCGGGGGTGGGCGCAATCGTCGGGCCCTGGTACCTTCCAGATCCGACTCGCCGCGCTATGGTGATGCCTGAGGCGCGCCGAGTCCACGCGCGACAGCCAATTAGCGTGCGCCGTCCCGCTTATCCCCAGCGGCCATGATTCGTCGGTTCCGGCCCGCCAAAATCAGAGCTGCGGGATCAGTTGCGCCCAGACCGCGATCATCCCGACAAACAGCGTGATCGATGCCAGCGCCGCTGCTTCTTCGACGAAAATCCTGAACATTTTCGATCTCCCGAAACCAGAACGTATGAGGAACATTGTTCCCTTTTTGTTCTAGGAGTCAAGAGATTCGGACGTGCCCTTTGAGCGAATATTTTCGATGGTTAACCGCCACTGGTCGAATCAAAAAAGCCCCGAGCACGGCCCGGGGCTTCGATGGTCTCGCTGTTCGCGCGAGATCAGTACTTCGCGATCACCGGGCCGCCGAACTTGTAGTTCACGCGCACAGTGACGAGATCGACGTCCTGACGGATGCGGTCGGAGCCGAAGAAGGCGCCAGCCGGCGTGGTGAAGTTGTAGGTACGATCCTGCATGAACAGATGATCGTATTCGATCGCCGCCGACCAGTTCGGGGCGAAGCCGTATTCGAGGCCAACGCCGATGGTGCCGCCCCAGCGGGTGTCGTCGCCGGTGGTGCCGGTGAGTGCGCCGCCAACCGTGTTGTTGATCCGGTAGCGATTCGACGTCACCGCCGCACCGCCCTTGGCGTAGAACAGCGCGTTGTTCACGGCGTAACCGATCTGACCGGTGAACAGGCCGAACGCGTCGATGCGCGAGGTGTTGGTTGAGCCCGGGAAAACCAGGCTCGCATTCGAACCCTTCAGGTCGGCCCAGTCACCCTGCGCTTCCAGGCCGAACACCCATGCGCCGGCCTGCCAGCGATAACCGACCTGACCGCCGGCGACGCCGCCGGTCGCGTCATGGCAACCTTCGGAGGCGCCACCCGGCTGCGAGTGCCAGCAATCGCGGCTCGATCCCCAGCCGCCGTTGGCGCCGATGTAGAAACCGCTCCAGTCATAGACGGCAGCGAGCATCGGCGGCGCCTTGGTATAAGGACGCGCCGCGAGATCGGCAGCCGAGGCGGGGGCGACCGCACCGAACGCGACCAGACTCGCCGTAACAAGAAAAACCTTCTTCATCTTTTTGATTCCCGTTCCAATTGTACAGCCCCCGGGGCCGTTACAGCCTGATAGCAAATCTGCACCAGATTGCTGTAACCTGGCTGCAACAGCGCGCGCGAAACGACTTCGGCGAAAACGTAAGTTAATGTTGTGTTACAAGCACTTTCGGGAACTTTTGAGTTCCATCCGGTCGCAGAAAATTCACAATTCGGATCACGTCGCTTGCTTCATTCGAGACCCATTGACGAGAATTCAGCGTCCGGCTTGGATTACAACGATGGAAATGACAACCACGCCGCGGCCAAAGGAGCTTCGATGCGCAACCTGATTCTAGCCGTACTGACCGCGGGCGGACTCGCGGCACTGGGCGTCGCGCCAGCCGAAGCGGTCGGCACCCGATATCCGTTTTGCATCCAGGGCGACGACTATCCCGGCCTCAGCAATTGCACCTTCGTCAGCTACGAACAATGTCAGGCCACCGCGTCCGGACGCAGGCTGTACTGCATCGCCAATCCCTATTATGCCGGCGACAGTGACGATCCGCGTGCCTATCGCGGCCCGGGCCGGCCGCCTCCATCCGGATTTCCGGACTATCCCCGTTATTGAACGCACGCCGTCGCCGGACGATGGCGGTCACGGAACGCACGAACGTGATTTGACGCGAGCGTGTGCCGCCTGTCTGCTCCGCCAACTGGCGCGCAGCCGACTGCCCGGCGGGAGGTTCTGATGCGTATTCCGGCATTGGCGATTTTGGCCTTCGCCGCGGTTTCGGCGGCTGTACCGGCGAAGGCTCAAACCTACGACCCAAGCTATCCGGTTTGCCTGCACGTCTACCGCATGGGCGGCGACTATTACGAATGCCGCTATACATCACTGGCTCAGTGCAACGCGGCGGCGTCAGGCCGCTCGGCACAATGCCAGACCAATCCGTACTTCGCGAACGGGTATGACGACCCTTCGGTGCGTTACACCCGCCGGCATCGCCGGGTCTATTGAGGCTAGTCCAGCTCGACGACCCGGCCGTCGACGATCGACACCCGCCGGTCCATCCGGCCGGCGAGTTCCATATTGTGGGTCGCGATCAGCATCGCCACGCGCGTCGCCTTGACCAGTTGTATCAGCGCCTTGAACACATGATCGGCGGTGTTGGGATCGAGGTTGCCGGTCGGCTCGTCCGCCAGCAGCGCCCGCGGCGCGTTCGCCACCGCGCGCGCGATCGCGACCCGTTGCTGCTCGCCGCCGGACAGTTCCGCCGGGCGGTGGGTGATGCGGTCGCCGAGGCCGAGATAGGCGAGAATTTCGGTTGAGCGTTTGACGGTCTCGGCGCGTTTGAGACCGCCGATCATCTGCGGCAGCATGACGTTTTCGAGCGCGGAGAATTCCGGCAGCAGCCGGTGCGACTGGTAGACGAAGCCGATATCGGAGCGTCGGATCTGGGTCCGCTCGATGTCGGATAGTTCCGAGGTCGGCGCGCCCGCGACATAAACCTCGCCTTCGTCGGGGCTTTCCAGCAGGCCTGCGATATGCAGTAGCGTCGATTTGCCCGAACCCGACGGCGCCACCAGCGCGACCGACTGGCCTGCCCACAGCGCGAGCTTGGCGCCGTTGAGGATGGTCAGCGTCGTCGCGCCCTGCCGGTACTGGCGTTTTATCTCATGGAGATAAATAACCGGTACATCTTCCGCCCCCTCGACCATCGCGTCCTCACTCGTACCGGAGCGCGTCGACGGGATCGAGGCGCGCGGCGCGCCAGGATGGATAGAGGGTCGCAAGGAAAGACAGCGTCAGCGCCATGATCACCACCGCGGTGGTCTCGCCGAAGTCGACCTCGGCCGGCAGCTTTGAGAGAAAATACAGCGTGGGGTCGAACAATTCGGTGCTGGTGAGCCATGACAGGAATTGCCGGATCGATTCGATGTTCAGGCAGATCAGCATGCCGACGAAGAAGCCGGTCAGCGTGCCGACGACGCCGATCGCAGCTCCCGTGATCAGGAATATCCGCATGATCGAGCCCTGCGAGGCGCCCATGGTGCGCAGGATCGCGATATCCTGGCCCTTGTCCTTGACCAGCATGATCAGTCCGGAAACGATATTGAGGGCTGCGACCAGCACGATCATGGTCAGGATCAGGAACATCACGTTGCGTTCGACCTGAAGCGCGTTGAAGAAGGTCGAATTGCGCTGCCGCCAGTCGACCAGGAATACCGGCCGCCCGGCGGCCTCGGTCACCAGCTTGCGGAAGGCCTCGATCCTGTCGGGATTGGCGGTGAATACCTCGATCGCGGTGACGTCGTTGTTGCGGTTGAAATAGGCCTGCGACTCCGGCAGCGGCATGAACACGAAGCCGGCGTCATATTCGGACATGCCGATCTCGAACACGGCGGCAATTCTGTACGGCTTGATGCGCGGCGTCGTGCCCATCGGGGTCACGGCGCCGCGCGGCGCCACCAGCGTGATGCTGTCGCCGGCGTGCAGCGACAATTGATCCGCGAGCCGGCGGCCGATGGCGACGCCCTGCCCTTCGTCGAATCCCTCGAGCGTGCCCTGCTTGATGTTCCTGGCGATCGAGGTGAGATTGTTCAGATCGTCCGCGCGCATGCCGCGCACGAGGACGCCCGATGCGTTGAATGCCGAGGACGCCAGCGCCTGGCCGTCCACCACGGGCGCTGCCAGCCGGATTCCCTGCACCTGGCTGATGCGATCAGAGACGTCCTTCCAGTCGGTCAGCGGCGATTCCAGCGGCTGCACCAGAAGATGGCCATTGAGGCCGAGGATCTTGTCCAGCAGTTCCTTGCGAAAGCCGTTCATGACGGCCATCACCACGATCAGCGTGGCGACGCCTAGCATGATGCCGAGGAAGGAAAAACCGGCAATGACGGAGATGAAGCCTTCCTTGCGGCGCGCCCGCAAGTAACGTCCGGATAACAGCCACTCGAATGGCGCAAAAGGCGGGGTCCGGACCGGCTCGTTCATGGTCTCATTCATCTTTCGATAATCCCATGATTCGGGCCAAATGTGGCCGGATTGGCTGACGATAAGCACCCGGTGGACAAACTTTATCCGGCCAAAGCCTGTTGTTTTGACACGTTTTCTCTACGAGAACCGATATCCACCCCGGATCAAATCCGGGGGCAGGCTTTCGCTCTAAGACGCTATAGCCTTGCGATCACTTCAGCCGGGCTGAGATTCTCGCGCGAACCGTCGCTGCGCCGCTTGACCTCGAACTTGCCCTCGGCGAGGCCTTTTGGCCCAACCAGAATCTGCCAGGGGATGCCGATCAGATCGGCCGCGGCAAACTTGGCGCCAGCGCGCTGGTCGGTGTCGTCATAGAGGACATCGACGCCTTTGGCGAGAAGTTCGCGATAGAGTTTCTCGCACGCCGCGTCGGTATCCTCAGAGCCCTGTTTCAGGTTCAGGATAACGGCCGTGAACGGCGCCACCGCTTCCGGCCATTTGATGCCGGCATCGTCATGGCAGGCCTCGATGATCGCGCCGACCAGGCGCGACACGCCGACGCCGTAGGAGCCGCCATGAATGGGAACGTCGACGCCGTCGGCGCCGGCGACCAGGGCTTTCATGCTGTCGGAATATTTGGTGCCGAAATAGAATATCTGGCCGACCTCGATGCCGCGGGTGTGCACCTTCTTGTCGGTGTGCACTTCCGAATCGAAGCGCGCGGCGTCATGGACATCCTCGGTCGCGGCATAGACCGAGGTCCATTGCCGGATGATCGGCGACAGATCGCCCTCGTAATCGATATCGTCGCCCGGGATCGGCAGATTGAGCACGTCGCGGTCGCAGTAGACGCCGGACTCGCCGGTTTCCGCGAGCACGATGAATTCATGGCTGAGATCGCCGCCGATCGGCCCGGTTTCGGCGCGCATCGGGATCGCCTTCAATCCCATCCGCGCGAAGGTGCGCAAATAGGCGACGAACATTTTGTTGTAGGAGCGGCGCGCCGCCGCCTCGTCGATGTCGAAGGAATAGGCATCCTTCATCAGGAATTCCCGGCCGCGCATCACGCCGAAACGCGGACGCTGCTCGTCGCGGAATTTCCACTGGATGTGGTAGAGATTGAGCGGCAGGCTCTTGTAGGATTTGACGTAGGCGCGGAAGATCTCGGTGATCATTTCCTCATTGGTCGGCCCGTACAGCAATTCGCGCCGGTGCCGGTCGGCGATGCGCAGCATCTCCGGACCATAGGCGTCGTAGCGGCCGCTTTCGCGCCAGAGGTCGGCAAGCTGCAGCGTCGGCATCAACAGTTCCAGCGCACCGGCGCGGTCCTGCTCCTCGCGCACGATCTGCTCGATCTTCTTCAGCACCCGAAAACCGAGCGGCAGCCAGGCATAGATGCCGGCGGCTTCCTGCCGCATCATGCCCGCGCGCAGCATCAGACGATGCGAAACGATCTCCGCCTCTTTCGGATTTTCCTTCAGGATGGGGAGAAAAAACCGCGACAATCGCATGGACAGCTCTCAGGGAATCGGTGGGAACGCGAGAGGGGTGCAGTGAAACCGGATCGGGTGCAAAAACACAAGGCCGGGAACCGCGAAATTGCCGCCAGAACAGCGGATTCAAGGCCATTTTACAGAGATCGTGAGGCCGACGAAAGCCGCCGGGGGCGCGAACCGGCACGGAAAATTTGTCCCGCGCCGACCACCGATCATTTGATCAGGATCGGTGCCCCCACTTGCACCTTGTCGGTATCGGAAAGCGAGGCCGCGACAAATTCGACGCGCAGGCGTGCCGATGAAGCGATATCATCATCGTTTTCACATCTTCATGCCGGAATGACCGGGCATCTTCTTCATGTCGACAGGCCCGCCCGCTCCCTCCGTGCCCGCAGGCGCCTGCGCGCCGATGCCCTGCACGTCAAGCGACAGCGTCACCTTGCCGGCTTTCTCGAACTCGAGCGTGACCGATACCTTGTCGCCCTCCTTGAGCGGACTTTTGAGATCCATCAGCATCAGGTGGTAGCCGCCCGGCGCCAGCCTGACGGTCTTGCCGGGCCCGATCGCGAGGCCCTTGTCGAGCGGGCGCATCGTCATCACGCCGTTGTTGACAGCCATCTCGTGGACCTCGACCTTGCCGGCCACCTCGCCTGCGCCGCCGACCAGCCGGTCCGGCATGGACCCCTTGTTCTCGATGGTCAGATAACCGCCAGCGATTTTCGCCCCGCTCGGCGTCGCGCGGCTCCAGGCTTGCGTAATGACGAGATCGCCGGCCTTGAGTTCCCCGGCGCGCGCGAATGCGGCAAAAAGCAGCGAGAGCAGCGCAAGCGCTGTGATTGCGCCAGCAATTGACATCGACGCCGGCCTTTCAATTTGCATGTCGTGGTCCTCCTCGGCTTTCAGCGGGATGGCTGTTGCATCGGGGCGTCAGATACAACGGCGTGGATCGCGGGATGCAGCGTACCCAGCGCCCCGACAATTGCGAAAATCATCAGCGCGAGCGCGATCTCGATCATGCTGTTGCGCGCAATTCGACCAAGCGCCTCGCGGGGCGGCATGCTTCCCGGCAAGGCAAGCCGCGGTGTCCACCAAAATCGATTCGCCGCGGCAAACAACAGCATGATGGCAAACAGGGCTATCTTCAGCAACACGAGTTGCCCGTAGCCGGTGACGAGCAAGGCGTGCAAGGAACCGACCAGAATCCATGTGTTGATGATGCCGGTTGCAAGAACCACCGCGACGACGGCGATGCCCATTGTCGAAAACCGCTCGGTTGCCTCCCGTGCGAATGACAAACCTGCGGAGGTCCGATCCGGCCCTGCCACGGACAACAGCAGGGCCAGCGATACGAGGCCTCCAATCCAGATGGCCGCGGCGAGGAGATGAAGCGTATCGGCCGCCAGATGCAAAATCCCCATCTCACCTGTTGTCGATCCCGCATGCCCCGTCCAGGCGATAGCGGCGATCAGGCCTATGGAGATCGCCAGCGCGAACCCGCGCATCAGCGGAAACCGGTCATATCCCAGACAACCCGCCAGGATAACCGCCAGCACTAAACGGGTTTCCAGGACGCGCCCAAACTGCGTCTCGTTGACCACCGTCAGAAACACGTCCGAAGTCATGGCCTCGGCGAACGAGAGACCACTCATCGAGGCTGCTTCCAACAAGAACCAGATCATGCCGGTTGCTGCCGATATCACGAGGCTGGTCCAGGCGAGGCGCAGGGTCGTGGCTCGGACAATGCTGGCGCCCGGCGTTGACGGACCGAAGGCGGCATCAGCGACCAAAGCTCGAAAAATCAGGATTCCGGTTGTCATCGCCGTGGCCGCGAAATGGATCGCGCGAATGCCGACCAGGGGACCGTCGATCTCCGCTCCGAGCCAGTGCATTGGCGTTACTGACCGACATGGAATGAGAAACTGCCCTCGGTCCTGTGGGTATCGACCGAGAGGACACGCCAGGCGACATGGTAGGTTCCGGCGCCTCCTGGACGGAGCGAAACCGACATCTGGTTACCGCTGACGCGGGGTTTTCCGGTATCAACCCGCTGGCCGGCGGCGTTGGTCACGGTGATGCTGCTGAACGCAGCCTCCAGTTTCTGCGTGAACCACAGCGTCACCTCGCGCGGCGCCATCGCGACGGTATCGCCCACCCGCGGTTCGGCGCGATCGAGAACGGTGTGCGCGGTGGCCTCACCCGTCGCAAGCAACAGCAGCAGCGCTATGAGTCCGGCGAGCGGCGCGCGGCGCGTGGTGCGCATGGTCGATTCAATAGCCATTGTCAGTTCCTCGCCAAAGGCGTTGCCGGAGATGCAGTGCTGCCGAACATTGGCCTGCCAATTCCATGCGGATCGAGATCATCGAGATAGAAGTGCAACTGACCGATGACGCCGACATTGGTCCCGCTCTGCCGGTTGATCGGAATCAGGGCTTCGACACCGATCTGAAAGCCTTTTCCGATCCACAGGAAACCCGGGTTGATCGTCCCCGTCGTCACGCTGCCGGATGTCAAGGTATTGGCCACCGGCGTTCGCATGGTTGCCTCGACCAGCGGGATGAAGCGATTGATGAAGTCCGGCAGGCCGAGATCAATCACGGCCGATTTGAGATAGGGCATGCTATACTGAACGGTCCCGCCCCAGTTCAGCACGTGCGGATGAAATTCGGTGTCGACAATCGGATTTCCGCTATCCGGATCGACCCCGAAAGTGGCTGTCGAATTTCTCCCGGGAACAGCATAGCCGATCTGACCGGTGACGGCGACCGGCCTGATCCAGGACAGCGTATCGGGAAGATCGCCAAAACCTTTGCCGAAATACAGGGTCGGCGTGGTGGTGTTGAACGGCTCGGCGCCAATGCGCTGCGCGCCCGTCCTGCCCCACTCGATATTGAGGCCGACCGACATCACGAACTCGTGCACGGGGTCCTTGAACAGGCGATACTTGAATGTCGTCTCCAGATTCTGGAATCCGTCGGCGCCCATCCCGGTCGGCCCGCCAGGGGTGCCGAGATGGCTGTGGGTGACGCCGAGGGAGACCGCGAAGGTTTCGGTGATGCGCTTGGAAAACTCGCCCGAAATATCGCGTTGCCGGAACGAAGGATCGTCGCCGGTCCCGAAGGCCGCGACCGTCGGGATTGAAAGTTCGTCGTTGACGCCGGGATCGTCGATTCCGAGTGTTGCCGGGAAAAGCCGGTTGCCGACGATTTCGTGGGCGACGCCTTCGCTGAGAGCAACGAGTATTATTGCGAGCCCTGCAAGGCCCGCGCGCAAAATGCGCATGGACATGAAAATTCTCCGCCGGTGTCGAGTTGTGAACGCTTCGGGGCGGCCAGTTGCCGCCAAGTTCACATCGACAGCGGTGGCGCGCGCGCCTGCGCGTGGGATCCCGTGCGAGAGCGGGACAGGTCCTGCGTGAAATCGCGCCAGACCACACGCCCGGGCTGAAGATCGAAGCCAATGATCTCGGCGATTCGCGGCACATCCAACGGCGCGCCAGTATGGAGTACGCTGCAAACCGGGCAGCAGCCGTCGTGGGCGCGATGTTGTACGTTCCGATCGGCCTGGCCTGTGCTCGAGGCCGCTCCGCCGGAACAGATCGGGGCCGCGCGCAGCGGGTCCGACGCCGCAATGCTGGCGGCCCAGGTGACGCCGATCGGCGCGACGATCTGCACCAGCAGGGCAACCATCACCACAGGCAGGAAATTCTGCAGCCGTCGTCGCATCAACCGACCCATCCTGCAGGCCAACTAATCACCTCGAGAGTCCGGAGTCGAGATCAGGCTCCCGATTTATCTCGGGGTCGCCATGAAATAACGCGATCCCGATGGTGTTTTTCGCCAGACGAAATTTGGGGCGCGCGACGCGCTCGCGACTCCACTACCCGATTGCCGATTTTGGCTGCGCAGCTACAACCCGCGGTGGCGGAATCCCGATCGTGGCGCGGATTGCTCGAATTTTAAACAATCATTGCTGAAAATGATGACAAAACGAAAAAGATGGTCTACCAGTTCAGTTTCAGGCTGGCCGCAAGGCTCAAGTCTGGTGGTCCAAGTCTCGGGAGGAGCCGGACGCGCACAAGCAGCGTCACCCCATCAATCAAGACCAAATCCGAATCTTTTGGGGAAAACAGGGTCGACACAATTTTGGAGCAGGGTTTTCGCCCTGCTTTTTTTTGCGACATCGCGTTTCGTGCGAAGCGGGTACCGATTGGCGCGACCAAAGCCGCGTCACTGAATCAAGTCCCGCAGGCGACAGCATGCCGTTACCGAACCTGGTCGAGCGCAGCTTTGAACTCGCCGCCGCGCGCTGCGAGGATCTGACACCTCTGGTCTATCGCCAGCTGTTCCGCGAACACCCGGAGGCCGAGGCGATGTTTCGCTCCGAAGGAAGCGACCTCGTCAAGGGCTCGATGCTGGCGCTGACGATCGAGGCGATCATGGATTTTGCCGGCGACCGCACCGGCCACTTCCGCATGATCGAATGCGAGGTGTCGTCGCACGACGCCTATGGCACGCCGCGCGAATTGTTCGTCGCATTCTTCGGCGTCATCGCAAAAACGCTGCGCGAGATTCTGGGCGCGGACTGGTCGCCGGAGATCGACTCGGCGTGGCGGAATCTGCTCGCCGAGATCGAGCGCGTTGTCGTCCGGAGCGACGCCTAGAGCGAGATGACTTTTCCTCGAATCGCCATCCCGCTCCATCTCCTTTGTTTGAGCATGATCCCTCGGGCCGAGCCCGAGGGATCATGCTCCGGCTCACTCCCGTTCCAGGAAACTCGATCCGACGTTGGCCTTCTTCTTGGTCGGATCGTAGTCGCAATAGACGCTGTCGGCGACCAGCGTATAGCTCGCAATCACGGTATCCTTGTTGAGCTTGACTGAATTCAATCCGATCACTGCCGTCTGCTTGCCGCCGTTCCATTTGAATGGCGTCGAACTCCGCGCCCTTTCACAGGCCGCCACCGCGTCGGCAAACACGGTGCCTTCGACATAGGCCTGCACCGTCCGCAGCCGCTTCAGCGTCTTCCAGTTCATGTAGAACGACCCGGCGAGGCCGGCGATCACCAGCACCAAAAGCCCGAGCAATATTCTCTGCAACGTCATTTCATTCTCTCCCGCCGGCGAAATGGAGCGCGCGAACCGCCATCCGCGTCAAGGACCGCATTGATCGTTTCCTGCCGGTTCGACGGCAAGCCGAAAACATCGACGGCACAACAAAAGCCGCCTCCGGTCGGGAGGCGGCGCTTGCAGGCGGCGCCAGGTTCAGAACGATATCTTGAGGCCGCCGTTGCCGTAGAAATCGTTGCCGCCCTGACGCGCGAAGGTCTGCGATACATTCGCGGTCAGCGCGACGTTGTCCGACACCGGAGCCACCACGCCGGCCGCGACGCGGCCGTAAACATGTTGCGAACCGGTGTTCGGCACAGCCCAGTTGTTGACGATGAGCGGCGCCGAGGTCGCGCCGAACTGGATGATGCGCCCGTTGCCGATGAAATCGTCATCCATCGTCAGATTGACGTAAGGGTTGATCATCCGGCCGTTGACCATGAAGGGAAAGCGGAATTGCGCGCCGACGCTTCCGATCAATGTTTCCGCCACCTGCTGGCCGACGGCCAGGGTCAGCACCGGATCGCCGGCTTCGGTGTAGGCGTTGACCTTGGCCCGCGCGTAGGTCAGGCCGCCGATCGGACCGATCTGCGACCTGCCGGCATCGAAGAGGTAGCCGACCTTGCCCGCGGCGACGAAGCTCGTTCCGTCCGGACTGGAGGTGATGGTGTCGACGACGCCGCGCCGGCTGTTGCGATAGTTCTGCCAGCCGAAGGTGGCGAGGCCCTGGGCAAAGAAATGCGAATTGGTCCAGGCGCCATAGGCGCCGATTTGATAGGCGTTCGCTTCGGTGCTGCCGGCGTTGTTGAAGAACCGCGCCTTGGGATTGGAGTAGTCGAAGGCGGCGCCGACAAAGGCGTTGTTGTTGATGCGGTATTCGGTGCCGATGGTGCCGCCGACGCTGTCGAGCGTGAAGCCGTTGGAGGCCACGTTGGCGGATCGCTCGCTGTAGGCGCCGTTGCCCAGCATGTAGAACGACCAGGGATTGACGGGTGCTGCGACCGGCGCCTTCGTGTAGGGCGCCCTGGCGACCTGGGCGTAGGAATTCATGGCCGAGGCCACCATCGACGTCTCGCGGAAGCTGTCGAGCTTGCCGAACAGGGTGGAGGCAAAGCCCATCGCCGACGACAGGCCGATGTCGCCCTGCGCCGACAAGGTGAGCGGCGCATTGAGCCGGTTGACGATGTATTCGCCGAGGATCGTGAAGCCCAGCGAGGTCAGGTGGATGCCGTCGAAATAGAACAGGAACTGGTTCTGCAGCGCGGGATTACCGATGCAGGTCAGCGGACAGGCGCCAACATTCGCCACCCCGTAACGCGACGGGTTCGCCTTGATCAGGTTTCCGATCAGGGCAACGTCGACCAATTCGACGCGCACGCCGGAGCGGGCGATGCCGGCAAGCGCCGCCTGCATCTGGGCGTTGTAGGCCTGGCTATAGGCCGAACCGACCGCGGCGTTGGGATTGCCCACCGCTTCCGGCAATTGGCTGACGTCGCCGGTCGTGAAAACAAGGTTGCGGGCGCCTGCGCCGACCAACGCGTTGATGCCGGCCAGCGCCTGATTGGCGCTCACGGTTGCGGCCGCGGGGACGCCGGCCAGCGTGTTGCCGGCCTGATAGTAGGCGCGGGCATCGTTGCCGCCGATGCTGATTTCCACGAGATCGGAAGCGGCAATCCTCTTTCCCGAGGCGATGAAGCCCTGCCATTCCTGGGCGAAGCCGGGAATCCCCGGCGCGACCGTGTTGGTCGACCCGGTCTGCGCGCCGCCGATGGCGAAGTTATTCTGGGGAATACCCAGCAGCAGCGACGTGGTGTCGACGAAATTGGTGCCGCCGCTGAAGCGCCCGGTCGGATAGGCCGGGCTGGGCCCGATGATCGTGAACAGGTTTCCCGTGTCCGCGTAACTGTCGCCGAAGGCCTGGATAGTCGTAAATACGGTCTGCGCCGTGGCCCGGTTTCCCGGCAGGAATACGCTCCCCGCTGCGACCAATGCCCACAGTAAACCCGCCTTTGCCCCGACTTTCATGACGCCCCCACGCAACTGATACTGATGCGGACGACGGTTTGACGGGGTATTGGGGCGAACAAGCGACCTACGAGCCGATCGCGCACGGATTCCGGCAGGTGTGCTTTTGCTACACCAGTTTGCACTGCAACTTCTTGCAGTGCAAACACACCATGCGTTGCGTTCAGGTCGTTCCTCTGCAGCCGAATGCGTTTGACGGGTACTAGATTAGCCATCCAGCGTCGCGCCGTTGCCGCAAGATCGCGGAAATCCGTCTCAGTCCCGCGTGTTCTGCAAAGGCAAAATCCCCTGTATCCGGTCGCACCGATGTGATGTCGCAGAGTTCGCCGGAAGCGACTTCGCGCACCACGCGATGAGGTATCAACCAACGCCAGCCCAGGACGAGCCATCCTTGTCGGGCAAGGCATAGCCATCTTGCTTTTGCGGGATGATAGAGGAGTGCCGCTGATTTGCCCGACATGTCAAATGTTTCGCACCCGTCGCCAAAGGCATCATGCCAGCAACTATCTGCTACTTTGCATGGGGTTGTTTTCCATATTTTGAGGTGGGCGCAGCTATTGGTCGAATACGATCCGAAGCCGCCGTTCGATGCTGGATCGCCGAAACATGCCGGTTCCGATCTAAAACGGCATCCCCATCAGCTTCGACAACCGCTCGATATTGAAATAGCCGGCATCATAGGCCCACAGCGCGACGCCAAATATCACCGCCGAGATCAGCGTGGTCCAGATCAGCTTGCGGCCCATCCGGCTCGCGATCGGCGCGCCGGGATCGGTGCCGGGCGGACCCCCGCCGTCCTCATGCTGGCTGCGCACGCCGAACGGCAATGTCAGGAACAGCGTGATCCACCAGATCACGAAGTAGATCGCAAACGCGGTTGAGAGGCTGTAGGCCATCAGGTCTGCTCGATTTCGACCAGTGCGCCGGAAAAGTCCTTGGGGTGCAGGAACAGCACCGGCTTGCCATGGGCGCCGATCTTCGGCTGCCCGTCGCCAAGCACGCGCGCGCCCTCCCTGATCAGGGTGTCGCGCGCCGCGACGATATCGGGCACGTCATAGCAGACGTGGTGGATGCCGCCGTCGGCGTTGCGCTCGAGGAATTTTGCGATCGGCGAGGCTTCGCCGAGCGGCTGGATGAATTCGATCTTGGTGTTGGGCAAGGTCACGAACACGGTGATGACGCCGTGCTCCGGCAGCGGCACCGCGGCCGAGATATCGGCGCCGAATGCCGCGCCATAGATCTTGGCGGCCTTCTCCGCGTCCCTGACCGCGATCGCGACATGATTGAGCCGGCCCAGCATCGCCAATCCTCCCTGTCTCACACCGTCAGCACGTGAACGAGACAAAGCGGCTTCTTGCCCCATTGCTCGTTCAGCGCCGCGCGCACCGCACGGCGCACCGATTCCGCCATCGCGTCCGGATCGCGCCGCCGCGCCCGCGGCAGGCCTTCCACCGTCGATATCACCACATCGAACACGATGTCGTCGAGCGCCTCGCCTGCGCTATTCTTCGCGGGGATGCCGACCAGATCAACCTCGGGATCGTCGACCAGCTCGCCCTTGTCGGTCATGGCGATCGCGACGAAGGCGCAGCCGGCAAATCCCATCCGCCGCCGTTCCACCACGGCGCGCGATTTGGAGTCCTCCAAAATGGTGCCGTCCTTGTAGATCCGGCCCGAGGGCAGCTGGTCGATGATGCCGGGATCGCCCGGCCCGAGCCTGACGAGGTCGCCGTTGCGGCAGATCAGCACTTTTGGCACGCCGACGGCGCGCGCCAGTTTTGCGTGCTCGGACAGATGCAGCGCCTCGCCGTGCACGGGGATCAGCAGTTGTGGGCGCACCCACGAGATCATGTCGCGCAATTCGTCGCGGCGCGGATGGCCGGAGACATGAACGAGATGGGTGCGGTCGGTGATGACCTCGATGCCCTGGGTGACCAGGCCGTTGATGATGGCGCTGACCGCCTTCTCGTTGCCGGGAATGGTGCGCGAGGAAAAGATCACGCAATCGCCCTTGTTCAGCGTCACCTGCGGATGATCGTCGCCGGCAATGCGCGCCAGCGCCGCGCGGGGCTCGCCCTGGCTTCCCGTGCACAACGCCAGCACCTTGTCCGGCGGCAAATGACCGTAGAGATCGGCGCCGCGAAAGTTCTGCACGCCATCGAGATAGCCGGTCTCGCGCGCGACCTGCACCACGCGCTCCATGGCGCGGCCGACCACGACGACCTCGCGATCGGCGGCTTTGGCGGCATCGGCCACCGCCTTGAGGCGCGCGACGTTGGAGGCAAAGGTGGTAACGGCGACCCGGCCCCTGGCGGCCTTCACCAGCGCCCGGATCGTCTTGGCGACCTCGGCTTCCGAGGGCGAGCGGCCTTCCCGCACCGCATTGGTGGAATCGCCGACCAGCGCCAGCACGCCGGCATCGCCGAGCTCGCGCAGCCGCCGCTCGTCGGTCGGCAAGCCGATGATCGGCGTCGGGTCGATCTTCCAGTCGCCGGTGTGGAGCACGGTGCCGGCCGGGGTGTGGATCGCCAGCGCATGCGACTCGGGAATCGAATGCGCGACCGGGATGAATTCGATACCGAACGGGCCGAGATCGATGCGCCCACCCGACGGCACCACGGTGACCGGAATTTTCGGCGGGTTGCGCTCGGCGGCGCATTTGGCCTCGAACAATGCCGCGCTGAATTTGGTCGCGTAGACCCGGCATTGCAGTCTTGGCCAGAGGTCGATGAGGGCGCCGAAATGGTCCTCATGGGCGTGCGTCAGCACGAGGCCCACCAGGTTGTTACGTTCCTTTTCCAGAAAGCGGATGTCGGGCATGATCAGGTCGATGCCCGGCAGATGCTCCTCGTCGCCGAACGAGACGCCGAGATCGACCGCCAGCCAGGCGCGCTGATGCCGGTTGCCGAGGCCGTAGATCGACAGGTTCATGCCGATCTCGCCAACGCCGCCGAGCGGCGCGAAGGTCAGTTCATCCGGCCGCGCCATCAGGCCGCTCCCACGGACGCCGCCGCGCCGAAATAGACCTCGCCCGCGGCGACCGGCACGCGCTGGCCCTCCGGTGTCCGGACGATCAGGCAGCCGGTCTCATCGATGGTGTCGAAGATGCCGTCGATGGTGATGGCGCCGGTCCGGATCGCGACCCGCTCGCCGATCCCGGCGGCGCGCCCGAGCCACAAGCTTCGGATCGCTGCAAAGCCCCGGCCGTTGTCCCAGATGCCGCGGAATTCGACCCAGGCGTCCGACAGCGCCGTGAACAGCTCTTCCGCGCCGATGTGGACGCCCAGCGCCGCCAGCGACGTCGCCGGCGTCGGCGTGCCCTCGGGCGCGGCGACGACATTGGTGCCGATGCCGACCACGACCGCGAGGCGATCGTCCGCCACCGATTCAGCCTCCAGCAGGATACCGGCAAGCTTTTGCGACCCGGCCAGCAGGTCGTTCGGCCATTTGAGAGAAAACTTCAATTGCCCGGACCCCGGCACGCGCGAAGCGGCTTCGATGCTGACCGATCGCAGCGCTGATTCCAGCGCCAGACCCGCCGCAAATCCAAGCGTCGCCGCGATCGCGGGCGGTACGTCCATCACCTCGAGAATGCTGCCGGCGAGATTGCCGCGCGGCGCGATCCAGGGCCGGTGCCGCCGCCCCCGTCCCGCCGTCTGCTCCGAGGTGACGAACCACATCGGACTGCGTAGCCCGTCGCGGGCGCATGACATCGCCTCCGCATTGGTGGAACCAATCTGGTCGAAGGCAGCGAGCCGGTAACCCGCCGATATGGCTCGAGGGCCGAGCGTGAAGGCCATTTAGAACAATGATTTCGCGGCAACCGTGGCGACGCTGACCAGCGGCCCCGGATAGAAGACAAAGAGGATGTTGAAGAGGCCTGCGACCGCCAGCACCGTGCGCAACTCTGTGCGCATGGGATCGAGCGCCGCAAGCGGTTCTTCGAAATACATCACTCTGATGATGGTCAGGTAGTAATACGCGCCGACGACGCTCGCAAGTACGCCGATGACGGCCAGCGTGAACAGGTTGGCGTTGATCGCGGCGACGAACACGAAGTATTTCGCAAAGAAGCCGGCCAGCGGCGGAACGCCCGCCAGCGAGAACAGCAGCGCAGCGAAGAAAAAGGCGAGCAGCGGATTGGTGCGGGACAATCCCGCAAAATCGCTGATCTGCTCCATGGCCTGACCGTTGCGCTTCATGGTCAGGATCACGGCGAAAGAGCCGAGCGTCATCGCCACATAGATCGAGATATAGACCAGCACGCCCTGCGCGCCCTCGACGGTGCCGGAGGCCAAGCCGACCAGCGCAAAGCCCATATGGCCGATCGACGAATAGGCCATCAGCCGCTTGATGTTCTTCTGCCCGATGGCGGCGAACGATCCCAGCACCATGGAAGCGATCGCCACGAACACCACGATCTGCTGCCATTGCGACACGATGCCCGGAAAAGCCGTCAGCGCCACGCGGGTGAACACCGCGAGCGCAGCGACCTTCGGCGCCGAGGCGAAGAACGCGGTCACAGGCGTCGGCGCGCCTTCGTAGACGTCGGGGGTCCACATATGGAACGGCACGGCGGAAACCTTGAAGCAGAGGCCAGCCAGCAGGAACACCAGGCCGAACACGATGCCGACGCTGCCGGTCTTCGCCGCCGCGGCGATCCCGGCAAAACCCACGGTGCCGGTAAAGCCGTAGATCAGCGAGGCGCCGTAGAGCAGCATGCCCGACGACAGCGCGCCCAGCACGAAATACTTCAACCCGGCTTCGGTCGATTTGGCGTTGTCGCGGTTGCTGGCGGCGACCACGTAGAGCGCAAGGCTCATCAGCTCGAGGCCGAGATAGAGCATGATCAGGTCGCCGGCCGAGATCAGCACCATCATGCCGAGCGTCGAGAGCAGCACCAGGATCGAATATTCGAAGATGCGGCGCGACGGATCGGACAAGAACTCCGCCGACAGGATCAGCGTCGCCGCCGAACCGATCAGCGCCAGGATCTTCAGGAAGCGGGCAAAGTCATCGACGATGAAGCTGCCGGCAAACGTCGTCAGCTTGCCCGCGGGCAGCAGCAATTCCAGCACGCCGGTCAGGACCAGCAGGCCCACCGCCAGGCCGGTGACGAGCCTGGTCGTCTCCTGCCGATAGGCACCCAACATCAACAGCACCATGGCGCCGGCGGCGAGCACCAGCTCCGGCAGCACCGGCAGCAATTGATAACCTGCACCCTGGAAGCTCATGGCAAAGCCTTACTGAACCAGCGCGGCGGCCTTCACGGCGGTCACGGCGGTGTTGTAATTGTTGACGAGTTGCTGCACCGACGCCGCCGACATGTCGAGCACCGGCTTCGGGTAGACGCCGAACAGGATGGTGAGGGCCAGCAGCGGGAACAGCGTCAGGCATTCCCGGGGGGTGAGATCCCTGATGCTCATCAGCGCCGGCCTGGTCAGCGCGCCGAACACCACCTTGCGGTAGAGCCACAGCGCGTAGGCCGCCGACAGGATCACGCCCAAGGTGGCGAAGAAGGCGGTCGGGATCGAGACCTTGAAGGTGCCGATCAGCGTCATGAACTCGCCGACGAAGCCGGAAGTGCCGGGCAGGCCGACATTGGCCATGGTGAAGACCATGAACACCAGCGCATAGAGCGGCATCCGGTTGACCAAACCGCCATAGGCCGCGATCTCGCGGGTATGCATGCGATCGTAGACGATGCCGACGCACAGGAACAGCGCGCCGGAGACGATGCCGTGCGAGATCATCTGGAACATGCCGCCGGCGACGCCCTGGGTGGTGGCGGCGAAGATGCCCATGGTGACGAAGCCCATATGGGCGACCGAGGAATAGGCGATCAGCTTCTTGATGTCTTCCTGCATCAACGCCACCAGCGAGGTGTAGATGATGGCGATCACCGACAGCGTGAAGATCAGCGGCGCGAAATCATGCGACGCCAGCGGAAACATCGGCAGCGAGAAGCGCAGGAAGCCGTAGCCGCCCATCTTGAGCAAGATCGCGGCCAGGATCACCGAGCCCGCGGTCGGGGCCTCGACATGGGCGTCCGGCAGCCAGGTGTGCACCGGCCACATCGGCATCTTGACCGCGAAGGAGGCAAAGAAGGCGAGCCATGCCCAGGTCTGCAAGGACCGCGGCACAGCGGTGTGCATCAGGGTCGGGATGTCGGTGGTGCCGGCGTTCCAGTACAGCGCCATGATCGCGAGCAGCATCAAGACCGAGCCGAGCAGGGTGTAGAGAAAGAACTTGAAGGAGGCGTAGACCCGGCGCGGACCGCCCCAGACGCCGATGATCAAAAACATCGGGATCAGGCCGCCCTCGAAGAACAGGTAGAACAGCACGAGGTCGAGCGCCGCGAAGGTGCCGACCATCAGCGTTTCCAGGAGCAGGAACGCCATCATGTATTCGCGCACCCGCAAGCTGATCGATTTCCAGCTCGCGATGATGCAGACCGGCATCACGGCGGTGGTCAGGATCACCAGCGGCAGCGAGATGCCGTCGACCCCCATGTGGTAGGTGATGCCGGTGGCGAGCCACGACGCCTTTTCGACAAACTGGAAATCCGGCTGCGCCGGATCGAAGCGCAGCGCCAGGATCAGCGATACGACAAAAGTGATCAGGGTCGACCACAGCGCGATCCAGCGCGCGTTGCGGTTGGCAGCTTCGTCGCCTCCCGGTGTCAGCACGTAGACCAGCAGTGCGCCCGCCATTGGCAGGAAGGTGACGACGGAGAGAATGGGCCAGGTCGTCATCACTGGCCTCCCAAGCCGAACATGAACCAGGTGATCAATCCGGCGACGCCGATCAGCATCGCAAAGGCATAGTGATAGAGATAGCCGGTCTGGATCCTGACGACGTTGCGGGTAACATCGAGCACCCGCGCCGACACGCCATCGGGCCCGAATCCGTCGATCACATAGCCATCACCCTTCTTCCAGAGGAAGTATCCGAGCCACTTCGCCGGGCGGACGAAGATCAGATCGTAGAGCTCGTCAAAATACCATTTGTTGAGCAGAAACCGGTACAGCATCGGCTGCTGGCTGGCGAGTTCGACCGGCAGATAGGGCCGCTGGATATAGAAGACGTAGGCCACGTACGCGCCGATCGCCATCATGATGGTCGGCAGATAGGCAAGCGAATCCGGGATGTGATGCATCTCCTCGATGATATTCGGATGCATCTTCAAGGATTCGCCGAAGAATTCTTCCACGCCATGGCCGGTGAACAATTCCTTGAACGGGAAGCCCGCAAGGATCGAGCCGGCCGCCAGGACGCCGATCGGGACCAGCATCCACAACGGCGCCTCATGCGCCGCCTCGTAGTGCGCCTGGTCGTGCGGCTCTCCGAAGAAGGTCTTGAAGATCAGCCGCCAGGAATAGAATGAGGTGAGACCCGCGGCCGCGACCGTCAGCAGATAGGCATAAGTCCCGAACGCATTATGCGACGCATAGGCGGATTCGATGATGGCGTCCTTGGAGAAGTAACCCGCGAACAGCGGAAAACCGGTCAACGCCAGCGTACCGACGCACATCACCGCGAACGTATAGGGGATTTTGCGCCAGAGCCCGCCCATGTTGCGGATGTCCTGCTCGTGATGCATCGCGTAGATCACCGAGCCGGAACCCAGGAACAGCAGCGCCTTGAAGAAGGCGTGCGTGAACAGATGGAACATGCCGACCGAATAGGCCCCTGCCCCCATCGCCACGAACATGTAGCCGAGCTGCGAACAGGTCGAATAGGCAACGATGCGCTTGATGTCGTTCTGCACAAGCCCGATGGTGGCGGCGAAGAACGCCGTGGTGGCGCCGAAGAACATCACCACGGCCTGCGCGTTCGGCGCGAGCTCGAACAGCGGCGACAGCCGCGCCACCATGAACACGCCCGCGGTCACCATGGTCGCGGCGTGGATCAGCGCCGAGACCGGCGTCGGCCCCTCCATGGCGTCCGGCAACCAGGTGTGCAGCAGGAACTGGGCGGACTTGCCCATCGCGCCCATGAACAGCAACACGCAGATCAGCGTCAGCGCGTCGGCATGCCAGCCGAACAGATCGATGGTCTTGCCCGAAAGGCCCTTGGCGCCGGCAAAGATCGTCTCGAGATCGGTCGAGCCGATCAGCATGAAAATGGCAAAGATGCCGAGCGCAAAGCCGAAATCGCCGACCCGGTTGACGATGAAGGCCTTGATCGCCGCCGCGTTCGCCGACGGCTTGTGGTACCAGAAGCCGATCAGCAGGTAGCTGGCGAGACCGACACCTTCCCAGCCGAAGAACAGCTGCACCAGATTGTCCGCGGTCACCAGCATCAGCATCGCGAAGGTGAACAGCGAGAGATAGGCAAAGAAGCGCGGCCGGTACGGATCCTCATCCATGTAGCCGATCGAATAGAGGTGCACCAGCGAGGAGATGGTGTTGACCACCACCAGCATGACGGCGGTCAGCGTATCGACCCGCAGCGCCCACGCGATCTGCAGGTCTCCGGAAACGATCCAGGGAAACAGCGCGATCCTGGCGTCATGATGCAAGAAGCCGACATCGACCAGCGCGACCCAGGACAGGCCAGCGGAAACGAACAGCAGCCCGGTGGTGATCAGCTCGGCCGCGCGCGAGCCCGCTGCCGCCGGCTCGGCAACGTAATGATCGTCATGCGCGTCATCTTCATGCGCAGCCGACGCATGGGCGTCGGCGCCGTGCGCGTCGCCGTCATGCTCGACCGTATCGCCGCCCGGATGGCGCGCATGCGCGCCGAAGATCGCGATCAGGCCGGCAACAATAGCGCCCAACAGCGGCAGAAAGACAATTGCCTGAACCATAGCGGCGCCTTAACCCTTCATCAGATTGACGTCTTCGACCGCGATCGACCCGCGATTGCGGAAATACACCACCAGGACCGCCAGACCGATCGCCGTTTCCGCCGCGGCCACCGTCAGCACCAGGAGCGCGAACACCTGGCCGACGATGTCGCCGAGGAAGGTCGAGAACGCCACCAAATTGATGTTGACGGCGAGCAGGATCAGCTCGATCGACATCAGGATGACGATGATGTTCTTGCGGTTGAGGAAGATGCCGAGGATCCCGATCGTGAACAGGATCGCGCCGACCGAAAGATAGTGTCCAAGACCGATCGTCATTGCACCCACTCCGCCGCGTCCGCGTCCTGCAGGCCCTGCCCCGACGCCACCTTGCGCACGCTCATGGCGAGTTCAGGCGTCCGCGCGTTCTGCACATTGATATCCTGCCGCTTGACGCTCGCCCTGTGGCGCAGCGTCAGCACGATGGCGCCGATCATCGCGACCAGCAGCACCATGCCGGCAATCTGGAAGTAATGGATGTACTTGGTATAGAGCACGAGGCCGAGCGCCTCGGTGTTGCTGACGTTGGTGGGGATCGCCGCCGTGATCGATTTCGATATGCCGGGATTGATGACCCAATAGAAGACCGTCAGCAGCAGTTCCAGGGAAAAAACTCCCCCGATCACGAGACCAATTGGCAAGTACTCCAAAAAGCCCTCGCGCAGTTCGGTGAAATCGACGTCGAGCATCATGATCACGAACAGGAACAGCACCGCGACTGCGCCGACATAGACCACGACCAGGATCATGGCGAGGAATTCGGCGCCCATCAGCACGAACAGGCCCGACGCGTTGACGAAGGCGAGGATCAGGAACAGCACGGAATGCACGGGATTGCGCGACACGATCACCATGACCGCCGACGCCACGCAGACCGCGGCGAACAGATAGAAGAACAGCGCGGGGAGGATCATGCCCTCACCTCACCGGTATAGCGCGTCGAGTTCGATCGATTTCGCGATCTCGCGCTCCCAGCGGTCGCCATTGGCGAGCAGTTTCGCCTTGTCATAGTAGAGTTCCTCGCGGGTCTCGGTCGCGAATTCGAAATTCGGTCCCTCGACGATGGCATCGACCGGACAGGCTTCCTGGCACAGACCGCAATAGATGCATTTCACCATGTCGATGTCGTAACGCACGGTGCGGCGGGTCCCGTCATTGCGGCGCGGACCCGCCTCGATGGTGATCGCTTGCGCCGGGCAGATCGCCTCGCACAGCTTGCAGGCGATGCAGCGCTCTTCCCCGTTGGGATAGCGGCGCAGCGCATGCTCGCCCCGGAAGCGCGGCGAGATCGGTCCCTTCTCGAACGGATAATTCAGCGTCGGCTTCGGCTTGAAGAAATAGCGCATGGCGAGAAAGAACGCCGATACGAATTCGGACAGCAGCAGCGAGCGGGCGACGGCGTTGATGTGGACACTCATGGCGACCTCATTTCGGCGCGATGTCGGCGAATTGCAGCACGGCGGCGACGATCGCCACCATCGCCAGCGACAGCGGCAGGAACACCTTCCAGCCGAGCCGCATCAGTTGATCGTAGCGGTAGCGCGGCACGATCGCCTTTGCCATCGCGAACATGAAGAACATGAAGAATACCTTGAGCGTGAACCAGATCACTCCGGGCACCCAGGTGAACGGCGGCAGCGCGACCGGCGGCAGCCAGCCGCCCAGAAACAGAATCGTCGCCATCGCGCACATCGTGGTGATCGCGACATATTCGCCGAGCATGAACAGCAAATACGGCGTCGAGCCGTATTCGACCATGAAGCCCGCGACCAGCTCGGATTCGGCTTCCACCAGGTCGAACGGCGGCCGGTTGGTTTCCGCCAGCGCCGAGACGTAGAACACCACGAACATCGGGAACAGCGGCCATACATACCAGTTCAGGATGGTCAGTTGCGGCAAGCCGATCAGGCTGGCGAAGCCGCGGGTATTCTGCGCCTCGACCACGGCCGACAGGTTGAGCGAGCCCGCGCAGAGCAGCACCGTGATGATCACGAAGCCGATCGAGACCTCGTAGGAGACCATCTGCGCGGCGGAGCGAAGCGCGGCGAGAAACGGATATTTCGAGTTCGACGACCAGCCGGCCATGATGATGCCGTAGATCGACAGCGACGAGATCGCGAAGATGTAGAGCACGCCGACATTGATGTCCGATATCACCCAGCCGAGGTCCATCGGGATCACCGCCCAGGCCGCGAGCGCGAGGACGCAGGACACCAGTGGCGCCAGCAGGAACACGCCCTTGTTAGCGCCGGCGGGAATGATCGGCTCCTTCAGCACGAATTTCAGCAGGTCGGCGAAGGATTGCAGCAACCCCCAGGGACCGACCACGTTGGGGCCACGGCGGATCTGCACCGCCGCCCAGATCTTGCGGTCAGCGAGCAGGATGTAGGCGATCGCAATCAGCAGCACGACGAGCAGAAGGAGGCTCTGCGCCACCATGACGATCAGCGGCCAGAGAAAGCCGGTCCAGAGCGAGCTTGCGAACAAATCAGCCATCAGGTCACGCTCACTCCGCTGCCGTCAGCATTTTCCCGGAGGCGAGGCGCGAGCATTCCGCCATCACCGCTGAGGCCCGCGCGATCGGGTTGGTCAGGTAAAAATCCTCGACCGAGGACGTGAAGGCGGTCTTGTCGAGGCTGCCGCCCCTGCCCGCCAGCGCCTTGACATCATCCGCCCTGCCGGGCTCGATCTGGTCGATCCGCATCAGATGCGGCACGGCCCTGAAGATCGCCTGGCGCAACGCCTGAAGCGAGTCGTACGGCAGTTTCCTGCCGAGGGCCTCCGATAGCGCGCGGATGATCGCCCAGTCCTCGCGCGCCTCGCCCGGCGGAAACGCGGCGCGGTTGGCGATCTGCACCCGGCCCTCGGTGTTGACATAGATGCCGGATTTTTCGGTATAGGCCGCGCCCGGCAGAATGACGTCGGCGCGATGCGCGCCGCGGTCGCCATGGGTGCCGATATAGACCGCGAATGTTCCGTCCGGCACCCTGATCTCGTCGGCGCCGAGCAGGAACAGCACGTCGAGGGTGCCGAACGTCGTCATCTGTACCGCGTTGAGGCTGCCTGCGCCCGCGGCGAAGCCGATATCGAGCGCGCCGACGCGCGAGGCGGCATCCTGCAGAACGGCAAAACCGTTCCAGCCATCCCTGAGCGCGCCGAAATCCGTCGCGAGTTTGGCCGCGAGCGCCAGCACCCCTGCCCCGTCATGCCGCGCCAACGCGCCGGAGCCGACCAGCACGATCGGCTTGTTCGCGCCCTTCAGCACGTCCGCGAACGAATGCTTGCCGGCGGCGAGATCGGTCAGCGAATCGGTGCCCGCGCCAATATGGTCGTAGTCGTAGGTCAGCTCGGCCCTGGCGCCGATCACGCCGATCCTGAGCTGGCCCGAGCGCCAGCGCTTGCGGATCCGCGCGTTGAGGACGGCAGCCTCCTTGCGCGGGTTCGAGCCGATGATCAAAAGCGCATCGGCCTGCTCGATCCCGGCGATGGCCGGATTGAAGATGTAGGCGGCACGCCCGGCCCTGGCATCGAAGGCATCGCCCCCCTGCACGGCGAGATTGGCGGAGCCGCATTTCGAAAGCAGGTCCTTCAGCGCAAACATTTCTTCCACCGCGGCAAGGTCGCCGGCAATGGCGCCGATCCGCTTGCCGTCAATGCGTCCGGTCTTCGCTGCGATCGCCGCGAACGCTTCAGGCCACGATGCCGTACGGAGCCGGCCGTTCTCCCGGACATAAGGACGATCGAGCCGCTGCGTGCGCAGGCCATCGACGACGTGGCGGGTCTTGTCGGAAATCCATTCCTCGTTCACCGCCTCGTTGATGCGCGGCAATATCCGCATCACCTCGCGGCCGCGGGTATCGACCCGGATCGCCGAGCCGACGCCGTCCATCACATCGATCGATTGGGTCTTGCCGAGCTCCCAGGGCCGCGCCGCGAAGGCATAAGGCTTTGAAGTCAGCGCACCCACCGGGCAGATATCGACGAGGTTACCCTGCAGCTCGGAGGTCAGCGCCTGCTCGAGGTAGGTCGTGATCTCCATGTCCTCGCCGCGGCCGGTCGCGCCCATTTCCGGCGCGCCGCAGACTTCCGCCGAGAAGCGCACGCAACGCGTGCACTGGATGCAGCGGTTCATCGAGGTCTTGACCAGCGCGCCCAGATATTTGTCCTCGACCGCGCGCTTGTTCTCGGCAAAGCGAGAGGTGTCGACGCCGTAGCCCATCGCCTGGTCCTGCAGGTCGCACTCGCCGCCCTGGTCGCAGATCGGGCAATCCAGCGGATGATTGATCAGCAGGAATTCCATCACGCCTTCGCGCGCCTTCTTGACCATCGGCGAACGCGTCGAGATTTCCGGCGGCTCGCCCTTGGGACCGGGCCGGCAGTCGCGCACGGCCCAGGCGCAGCTTGCGACAGGTTTTGGCCCGCCCTTCACCTCGACCAGGCACATCCGGCAATTGCCGGCGATCGACAGCCGCTCGTGGTAGCAGAAGCGCGGGATTTCGGCGCCCGCCGCCTCGCAGGCCTGCAGCAGGGTATATTCCGCGGGCACATCGATCTCTTTGCCATCGATGATGAGTTTGGTCATTGCTCCTACTCCGCCGCGACCATGTGCGCGGGATCGCGCACGCCGACGTCGTCGATATCAGCCTTGTGCGAATATTGATCGATCCGCGCCTCGATCTCGTGACGGAAATGCGCGATCAGGCCCTGGATCGGCCAGGCCGCGGCGTCACCGAGCGCGCAGATGGTGTGGCCCTCGACCTGCTTTGTCACCTCCAGCAGCATGTCGATCTCGCGCTTGTGGGCGCGGCCCTCGGCCATCCGGGTCAGCACCCGCCACATCCAGCCGGTTCCCTCGCGGCACGGCGTGCACTGGCCGCAGCTCTCGTGCTTGTAGAAATAGGCGATGCGCGCGATCGCCCGGATCAGGTCGGTCGACTTGTCCATCACGATCACGGCGGCGGTGCCGAGGCCGGAGCGCAGCTTGCCGAGACTGTCAAAATCCATCGGCGTATCGATGATCTGTTCGGCCGGCACCATGCGCACCGAGGAGCCGCCGGGGATCACGGCCTTGAGATTGTCCCAGCCGCCGCGGATGCCGCCGCAATGGCGCTCGATCAGCTCACGGAACGGAATGCCCATGGCTTCTTCGACGTTGCAGGGACGTTCGACATGGCCGGAAATACAGAACAATTTGGTGCCGACATTGTTCGGCCGGCCGATGGCGGCGAACCACGCCGCGCTGCGCCGCAGGATATCCGGCACGACCGCGATGGATTCGACATTGTTGACGGTGGTCGGGCAGCCATAGAGGCCGACATTGGCCGGAAATGGCGGCTTCAGCCGCGGCTGGCCCTTCTTGCCTTCGAGGCTTTCCAGCAGCGCCGTCTCCTCGCCGCAGATATAGGCGCCGGCGCCATGGGTGACGTAGAGATCGAACGGCCAGCCATTGACGTTGTCCTTGCCGATCAGCCTCGCCTCATAGGCCTGGTCGACCGCGGCCTGCAGATGCTCGCGCTCGCGGATGAATTCGCCGCGCACATAGATGTAACAGGCATGCGCACCCATCGCGAAGCTCGCGAGCAGGCAGCCCTCGACCAGAAGATGCGGATCGTGCCGCATGATCTCGCGGTCCTTGCAGGTGCCGGGCTCGGACTCGTCGGCATTGACCACCAGATAGCTCGGCCGGCCGTCGGTCGGTTCCTTCGGCATGAACGACCATTTCAGCCCGGTCGGGAACCCCGCCCCGCCGCGCCCGCGCAGGCCCGACGCCTTCATCTCGTTGATGATCCAGTCGCGGCCCTTGTCGATGATGGCTTTGGTGGCGTCCCAGGCGCCGCGGCGGCGCGCGCCCTCGAGGCCCCAATCGTGCTGGCCGTAGAGGTTCTTGAATATGCGATCCTTGTCGTCGAGCATGACTTGCAGCTTCCCCTGGGATCAGCGATTGGACTGCGAAAAAGCGAGACCCGCGGCGCAACCGCCGAAGGTCAGCGCCCATAACAGCGATGATTCAAGCGAGGCACTGAGCGCGTAACGCTGCAGCAGGAAAACAAACGCCGCGGCCGCCACGCCATGCAGGGCGATATAGCGCCAGTTCTTCATCGCTCCGGCCCTCCCCGGCCCGTCTTGTCGCAATGAAAGATCACGCGTCATGTGGTTTCCTTCAGCGTGGTCGGACCGCCCACCGGTGCGGAAAACTGACGATCGATCTGCGGCCCGGGCTTCGGCGGACGGCCGGAAGCAAATCCGTCCAGCACCCTGCCAAAACTTTCCCTGGTCAGGTCCTCGTAAGTGTCCTTCCAGATCAGCACCATCGGCGCGTTGACGCAGGCGCCAAGGCACTCGACCTCTTCCCAGCTGAAATTGCCGTCCTTCGACAGCTGGAAGGGCTCATGATGGATGCGGCGCTGGCACACCTCGATCAGGTCGCCGGCGCCGCGCAGCCGGCATGGCGTGGTGCCGCAGACCTGCACATGGGCTTTCTTGCCGACCGGCTGCAGCTGGAACATGGTGTAGAAGGTCGCGATTTCCAGCACGCGGATATAGGGCATTTCGAGCAGATCCGCGACCGCGCGGATCGCGGCTTCCGAAACCCACCCTTCGTGCTGTTCCTGCACCCGCCACAGGATCGCGATCACCGCCGAGGCCTGGCGTCCCGGCGGGTATTTGGCGATCTGTTGCCTGGCAAAGGCGAGGTTCTCTTCCGAGAACGTAAAGCTCGCGGGCTGCAATTCCTTCGGGGCGAGGCGGCGGACGGACATCGTTCAGTCTCTCATTGCACGCGGCGCGCGGGGTTTGCGTTCAGCGCAGCGATCCGCTCCAGCCAGAACGGGCTTGCGGTGCCGAACACGTTGTAGCCCACATGGGTGGAAACCTTGATGCGGTCGAGGATCGAAAGATCGCTCACGGTTTCAAGGCGATTGCTGCGGGGATCATGGACGATCAGCTTCAGCGGCGTCTGTTCGAGAATATAGCGCGACACGGTGTGTCGCGGATCGTTGCCATGCTCCTCGCACAGCAGCACGCTGTCGCCCTGCAACAGCCGCGCGCCGCCCTTCATCGCCTCGATCTCGACGCCTTCGACATCGAGCTTTATCAGGTATTTTCCGCCGGCCGTGATCCTGCCGTCGTCCATGAGATTGTCGAGCGCGATGACCGGCACTTGCTCGCCGTCGGCCGCCGCGCCGGCGATGCTGAAGGCCTCGTGCTTGGTGCCGGACAGCCGCGCCGTGCCCCGCGAAGCCCCGATCGCGCATCGCATGATCTCGAAACGGTTGCCGTTGATGCCGGCATTGTTCGCAAGCCGGGCAAAATTCTTCGACGACGGCTCGATCGCAATCGCCCGGTGCGAGCCGTAAGGCGCGCTGGACACCAGCACCGACCAGTAGCCGTAATTGGCGCCGCAATCGAGCAGCGTATAGTCGACGTCGGCGGACTCCCGGAACAGCAATTCGAGTTCGTTTTCATACGCGAACGAGCGATTGAGCAGCTTGCTCCAGTAACCGTCGCCATAGGGAAACGCGAAGGTTGCATCCGAATTGAGCCTGACATCGATATCGCGCTCCGGCAGCATCTTCCGAAGCAGATTGGCGCATGCGTTGTAGCCGAAGTGCGAAAAATTCGACCCGACCTTCGATCCCAGCGTCAGCGCGACCGCCGCCAGCCGCTCCCAGGCATTGGCGCCCTCGAGCACGCCGGTGGCGCGATCAAACTGGATGGGCGCCTGCGCCGTCACCGGTCGACCTCTCCGAACACGATGTCAAGCGAGCCGAGAATGGCGGAAACATCCGCCAGCAGATGGCCGCGGCAGATAAAGTCCATCGCCTGGAGATGGGCAAAGCCCGGCGCGCGGATCTTGCACCTGTAGGGTTTGTTGGTGCCGTCGGCGACCAGATAGACGCCGAACTCGCCCTTCGGCGCCTCGACCGCGGCATAGATCTCGCCGGCCGGCACGTGGACGCCCTCGGTGTAAAGCTTGAAATGATGGATCAGCGCTTCCATCGAGCGCTTCATCTCGCCGCGGCGCGGCGGTGCGATCTTGTTGTCCTCGACGACGACCGGCCCCTGCCCGTCCGGCGCGCGCAGTTTGGCGATGCACTGCTTCATGATGCGGACCGACTGGCGCATCTCTTCCATGCGGATGCAGTAGCGGTCGTAGCAGTCGCCGTTCTTGCCGATCGGGATGTCGAAATCCATCTCGGCATAGCATTCGTAAGGCTGCGCCTTGCGCAGATCCCATGCCGCGCCCGAACCGCGCACCATCACGCCCGAAAAGCCCCACTCCCAGGCCTGCTTCAGCGACACCACGCCGATGTCGACATTGCGCTGCTTGAAGATGCGGTTGCCGGTGAGCAGGGTTTCGAGGTCGGCCACGACCTGCAGAAACGGATCGCACCAGGCGTCGATATCGTCGATCAGCCTCAGTGGCAGGTCCTGATGCACACCGCCGATGCGGAAATAGGCCGCATGCATCCGCGAACCCGAAGCGCGCTCGTAAAACACCATCAGCTTTTCGCGCTCTTCAAAGCCCCACAATGGCGGGGTCAGGGCGCCGACATCCAGCGCCTGCGTGGTGACGTTGAGCAGATGCGACAGGATGCGGCCGATCTCGCAATACAAGACGCGGATCAATTGCCCGCGGCGCGGCACGGTAATGCCGAGCAGCTTTTCCGCCGCCAGACAGAACGCGTGCTCCTGGTTCATCGGCGCGACGTAGTCGAGCCGGTCGAAATACGGGATCGCCTGCAGATAGGTTTTTTGCTCGATCAGTTTTTCGGTGCCGCGATGCAGGAGGCCGATATGCGGATCGACGCGGGCGACCACTTCACCGTCGAGTTCCAACACCAACCTCAGAACCCCGTGCGCAGCCGGATGTTGCGGCCCGAAGTTGATGGTAAAATTGCGGAGGTTCTGCTCGTTCATGACGCAGCTTTCGCTTGCGAGCGAATGGCGAATAGCGAATAGCGAATAGCGAACGGTCTCATTTGACAGACTTGCCCTGAAGCGACCGTATCAAAGCGCGAACCATTTTGCCCAAGCTCTCGCACTGGACGAGAACGGCCTGCAAATCGGAAGCCGGCAAGATGCTGACGCGCTCGGCCAGAAGCAGGTGTGTTTCGAGCTCCTTCAACGAGCCCTGCGAAATTCGCAGATGCTGCACAAAGCTGCCGGTGTTTTCCCGCCTGTGGCCTTCGGCGATATTGGCCGGAACCGATGCTGCCGCTCGTCTGATTTGCGACGTCAATCCAAACAGCTCTTCGCGAGGAAATTGGCGCGTCAATCGATAACAGGTCTCTGCCAAGGTCATGGCATCTTGCCATACCCTCAAGTCCCGGTACGAGTTGATCGACTGGTCGCTCAATAATCATCCCTATTCGCCACTCGCCATTCGCTATTCGCCGCTTCTCTTCTCATCGCCCGGCAACACCGGATAGTCCGCGCCTTCCCACGGCGACAGAAAATCGAATTTGCGGAACTCCTGGTTGAGGCGGACCGGCTCGTAGAGCACCCGCTTCTCCTGGTCGTCGTAGCGCACCTCGACGAAGCCGGTCAGCGGAAAATCCTTGCGCAGCGGATGGCCCTCGAAGCCGTAGTCGGTCAGCAGCCGCCGCATGTCGGGATGGCCGGTGAAGATCACGCCGTAGAGGTCGTAGCACTCGCGCTCGAACCAGTCGGCGCCGGGAAACACCTCGATGATCGATGGCACATGCGTCGTCTCGCCGGCCTCGGCGCGAAGGCGAATGCGCGTGTTCAGCGTCGGCGACAGCAGATGATAGACCACGTCGAAACGTTTTTCGCGGCCTGGATAGTCCACCGCCGTGACGTCGGTGATGTTGACGAAGCGGCAGGTGGGATCGTCGCGCAGGAATTTGACGACGTCGACGATCTTGCTCGCTTCAACGGTGACGGTCAGTTGATCAAGTGCGATCGCGTATCCCGTGACGGCGCCTGATAACGCCGCCTTGATGGATTCACCGAGTTCGGCCAGCTTGCTCACTTGTGATCCTCAGCGTTCGATGGTGCCGGTGCGCCGGATCTTCTTCTGAAGCAGCAGCACGCCATAGAGCAGCGCTTCCGCCGTCGGCGGGCAGCCAGGCACGTAGATGTCGACCGGCACGATGCGGTCGCAGCCGCGCACGACCGAGTAGGAATAGTGATAGTAGCCGCCGCCATTGGCGCACGATCCCATCGAGATCACATAGCGCGGCTCCGGCATCTGGTCGTAGACCTTGCGCAGCGCCGGCGCCATCTTGTTGGTCAGCGTGCCCGCCACGATCATCACGTCGGACTGCCGCGGCGAAGCCCGTGGCGCGAAGCCGAAGCGCTCGACGTCGTAGCGCGGCATCGACATCTGCATCATCTCGACCGCGCAGCAGGCGAGCCCGAAGGTCATCCACATCAGCGAGCCGGTGCGGGCCCAGGTGATCAGGTCGTCGGTCGCAGCGACGAAAAAGCCCTTGTCGGAGAGTTCGTGATTGACCTCGAGGAAGTACGGGTCATTGGCGCCGACCGGCCTGCCGGTCGCGGGGTCGATGATGCCGGTCGCGGCCCGCGCGACCAGCGGCGAAGACGCTGGTGTCGCGGCGGTGGGGCTCAATCCCATTCGAGCGCGCCTTTCTTCCATTCGTACGCAAACCCGACCGTGAGGACGGCCAGGAACACCATCATCGACCAGAAACCGGTCGCCCCGAGTTTCCCGAACGCCACCGCCCACGGGAACAGGAACGCGACCTCGAGGTCGAAGATGATGAAAAGGATCGCTACCAGATAGAAGCGGACGTCGAACTTCATGCGGGCGTCGTCAAAAGCGTTGAATCCGCATTCATAGGCAGAAAGCTTTTCCGGATCCGGCTGCTGGAACGCGAGCAGGAATGGGGCGATCAGGAGCGCCAGACCGATAAAGCCCGCCACCGATATAAACACCACAAGTGGGAGATAATTCTGCAGGATGCCGGTCATCGGCGGGGCCTTTTCCTGCGGCGTCGCAGAGACCGCAGATTCGCTGATTGGAATTGTTGTTGAGGCTTAGCGCAGCGCAACAGGGGGCGCAAGACAAGCAATCTTGACGGTCCGCCTGCCTTTTTTGCGTCGGTCTTGATAATCTTTCTGTTGACCGCGACCTGCTTCGGTCAGGGTGTCGGCCCGCGGACTGTGGGCACGATCGACGACGCGCTGAAGAGATTATGGTACCGAGGCCGTGTGCTATTCGCTGCTGTCGGCCGCGCCGACGACCACGCTTGGCGCATTGCTGTTCGTGTCGGCGGCGCGATCGATCCGTGCCGATATCAAGCGAGCAAGCTGATCGCCGCGGCCGGCGACAGGCGCAGGACGCCAGCATGCGCAACGCGGACGTGCTGGCCCAGTCGTGGCTTTCATCGTTGTTTTCATTAATGTTTTCCCGCGCGCGCCCGCGGCCGGTTTCCAAGCCCGGATCGACGAAACCCGTTCCGGCCAGGTGACGAAACCATTTTGGGGAATCCACGAAGCAATCCTGAAACAGGCCGGGCGTAGCTTTGCCGCCAACAGACGGCGCAAAGACGCCCGGAGGCTCAGATGAACCACTCAATTCACTCGGCGGACCGCGCGACGCACCTGAAGATCGTGATTGTCGCGCTTGTGGCTGGCATCGCAGTAGCCGGCTTCGGCATCTCGGTGCGAACCAATACGGATATGACCCAGACCGCCCATATGGTGAAGGCGGGCAAGCCGGTGGTCGTGACCAGCTCGGACACTTCGACGATCCGCTGATTATACGGATCGCAGCGTAATAAAAGGGCCGCCTTCGGGCGGCCTTTGCGTTTCCCGCAGGTCCTCCGAAAACCGGCGCCAAGCCATTGACTTAGTGGCGCGCCACGGTTGATGAAGATGGGCACTATTGCTTTGCCGTGACGCTATGAGTCCGCAGCCCACCGCGCGCTCCAATCGGCAAACCTGCGACGGCCTGCGATCTTGCGCTACGCCTCAAGCTGTCCTCCCGATTTCGCAGCGTGGTCCCGTTACCCTTCGATGGCGGCCCTCCCGATCAACCTCGGGATCGACGATGGTGCGCCATTCGGCGACGCTATTCGCGGCACGATCCTGCCTACCGCGGCCGCTGACGAAATCGCCAAGCATCCCGACAGACTTCACGAGAGTGCTCCGTTTGACAAGCGACAGTGAGTATCGCTAGTATATTGAAACACTGTTTCACTGGATGAAACACACCCATGCCGAAAGTCACGGCGCTGCGCGGGCCGACCGGGAAGCCGAGGTCCCTCGACGAAAGTCCGGCAAACGCGACGGTCGTCCTGTCGCTGCGCCTGTTGGAGCGACTCGCGACCTTGAGAGAACCGATCGGCGTCACCGAGCTCGCACGCGAATTCGCGTCGTCGAAGGCGACCGTCTATCGCCACCTCCAAACTCTCATGCTGCATGGCTTCGTGCGTCAGGAAGCGACTACGATGCGCTATGCAGCGGGAATCAAGCTGTTCATTCTCGGCGAGCGCCTAAGGGAGCGCTTCGACGTCCTCGCGATTGCCCGGGACGATCTGGCGCGACTGCGCGACGAGACGGGGCAGCCGGCGACCTTGTCCGCGCTGGTTGAACATCAGATCGTGGTCCTGGAGGTCCTGCAGGGCCACGCGATCGTCAATTTCGGAACGCAGCCCGGAACCGTGCTGGATCTTCATGCGAGCGCCCACGGAAACGTTGCGTTGGCGTTCGGTCCCGAGAGCCTCATGGAGTATTGCCTTGCAAAACCGCTCAAAGCCTGGACGCCGCATACCATCTGCTCGCCAGGTGCTCTTCAGCGCGCCGTGGCGCAGGTGAGAGCGCGCGGCTGGGCCACGGCTCCCAACCGGGTGCTGCAGGGCGTGAACGGCCTGGCGGCTCCGCTGTTCGATCACGGCGGCAACTATGCCGGTGCGGTCGCCATTGCGGGCTCCATTCAATACGTCCCGGCGTCGCCGCCTCCGGCCCAGATCAGAGCAGTCACGCAAACGGCGGAGCGCATATCCCGCAAGCTCGGGTGGAATGGAAGATGGCCAAGAACGGACAATGGCAGCTAAGCGCGGAGGCGGCCGAACTGTATGAGCGCTACGTCGCGCGGTACATCCTCGGGCCCTGGGCGCCCTTGCTTGTCGATGCCGCTCACGTCGGTGTCGGCGAGCGCGTGCTGGACGTTGCTTGCGGGACTGGCGTCGTCGCTCGCGCCGCAGCGGAACGTGTCGGTTCTGCTGGACGTGTCGTAGGAGTTGATCTGAACTCCGGAATGATCGCCGTCGCACGATCGCTCCCGATCCCCGTCAGCGCATCGATCGAATGGGTCGAATGCAGCGCGCTCGATCTTCGATTGCAGGACGCCACCGTGGACGTGGTTCTCTGCCAGCAGGGACTGCAGTTCTTTCCCGATAAGGCGCTTGCAATCCGGGAGATGCGCCGTGTGCTCGCTCGTGGCGGCCGCCTCGCGCTCAGCGTCTGGAACGGTGTCGGGCTTTACAACAGCGCGGTCGGCGAAGCGCTCACTCGATTTGTCGACGACGCAGCTGCCTTTCAGTTTTGCGTCTCGCGACAGGTCCCTACCAAGGAGGAACTGCAGCGTCTTGCAACGGAAGCAGGCTTTTCAGCGGTGGACGTGCGCGTCAGTCGGATCAATGTGCACCTCCCTCGGCTGGATAAATTCACGCTTGGCCATTTGTCCGCAACGCCGCTTGCACCACTTATCGCCGCCACCGAGCCGGCGGCGCGAGAGAAGATTGGCGCGAGCGTCATGAAAGGGCTTCAGCGCTATGCCGACGGCGAGGGCGTAACCTATCCGGAAGAAACACATGTGCTGACGGCAAGAGTCTCGTGACCATCAAGACGTTCAACAGGAGGCAAGCATGCTAGACGTTCTGAAACGCATTCTTGCGGCAAGCCGCGGCGGGACGAGCGCAACGCGACGGATGGCCGCTGCTTGGCTGTTCACGTTGCTCGCAATCGCGTCCGCGCCGATCGCACTGCAGCCGGTCTATGCCGAGTCCTATCCCGAGCGAACGATCAAGATCGTCGTCCCGTTCTCCCCCGGCGGTCCGACCGATGTTGTCGCTCGGTTGATCGCGCAGTCGCTCTCTTCCAGACTTGGACAGAATGTTGTCGTCGAGAATCTCGCCGGTGCCGGGGGAAGGATCGGCGCCAAAGCGGCCGCCAGCGCGCAACCGGATGGCTACACGTTGTTGCTGGGCGGAACCAACGTCAACGCCATGCTTGGGGCGCTCTACAAAAATCTTGGGTTTGATCCCACCGACTCCTTCGCGCCCATCGCCGCAATCTGCGTCGACTCGATGGCGCTGGCCATATCGCCGGGCGTCCCTGCGGACACATTCCAGCAGTTCGTCCATTACGCGAAGAACAATCCCGGCAAACTGAAATACGGTGCCCCTCCTGGAATCTACACGCATTTCGCCGGCGAATTTCTCAAGGTCAAGACGGGGACGGACATTCTCTTTGTCCCTTACAAAGGGGGCGCTGCCGCAATCACTGACGTGCTCGGCGGGCACATCGACGTGGTTTTCAATCCAAAGTCCAGCCTGCTCACGCATTTCAAGGCAGGCAAGCTGAAGGCGCTTGCGGTGACGAGCGAAGCTCGTTGGCCGGAGCTGCCAGATACGCCGACCATGTTGGAAGTCGGCGTGGCAGGCTTTCCCAAGGAAGTCTGGTTCGGCCTGTTGGCGCCGGCCGGCACTCCCGCGACAATCGTCGGCCAGCTCAACCATGCCGTCAATGAAGGCCTTAGGTCCGAAGAGGTGCGCACCGGCCTCGCCAAGCTCGGCATAGAGGCAAGGATCGGGACCGCGCAGGATTTTGCCACCGCCCTATCAGAACAAGTACGCGAGTGGAAAGTCGTCGTCGACGCGACCGGGATCAAGATCGAGTGAGCCTATTGCGAGCGTACTCCTTGTCGCTGCGCTGATCACAGAAGGACTACTGCGCGAGTCGCGTCGCGAGCGATCATTCGAATTGCCGCACGTGCGGCCGCCAAAGAATCGGCATAACGGCTGGCAATGAGTCGGCAGGGAAACTGCCGCCTGGGCGTTTTGCCTGAGGAGTTGTTCTCTACGGCCATTGACGGGGAGGATCACCATGACCGTGCCGGTTCGCGCTGCCCTCTACCTGCGGGTCTCGGCGACAAGCGCACCGTCATGGACTTCCGCCGTTCGGGCGCGGTCGAGGCCACAGCCGGCCAGGTCGGTCCTGCCGCGCTCGCCGGCAAGATGGCGAACGCGATCGACACCAATCGCGATCTGCAGGCGACCTACCAGCCCAACCATAAGGCCGTGGTACGGCTGGCCGACGAAGCACGCGCGCGGGGTCGCACGCTGATGCGGGAAGCGAACGCATCGGGACCGAAAAAATGACTGGAGTCGAATCGCGGGGTTTCGGAGGCGAAACGTCGGCCGGCGCTGGAGGTCCAAGTGCTTGAAACAATGGCGCGAGAGACGGGACTCGAACCCGCGGCCTCCGCCGTGACAGGGCGGCGCTCTAACCAACTGAGCTACTCCCGCGGATGCCGTCGTCAAACATTGATCCGCACGAAAACGAGGACTTAAAGGCCCTCCCCCTTTTAGTCAAGGACGTTGCAAATCCCCGCGCCAACCGGGCGTTTTTGCGACGCCGATGCAAGTAAGGGCCTGTTTTCAGGCAGAACAGCGTAGTCAGTCGCCACCCGAATCATTTAAGGCCTGATACGTCTTGGTTTCCTGGAGCCTGTTCGGTTGTCACAAATCAGAACCGAACAGGCTCCCGGTCTCCCATCAGACGCGTTTTCTTCACGCGAACCGGTATCGGCTTCGTTCGAAAACGCTTCCGGAGCCACTCAACAACGAGGAGGCCAAATATGGCGAAGAAAGCAGCAACCCCCGCGACCGTCACGCTGAAGCATCTGGCAGCGGCAATCGCCGAGGACCAGGAACTGTCGAAAAAGCAGGCCGAGGCCATTCTGACCGACATGGTCGGCCGGATTACCAAACACCTGAAGAAGGGCGAGCGCGTCCGCATCGTCGGCCTCGGCATCCTCCAGGTCCGCAAACGCGCCGCCCGCATGGGGCGCAACCCCGCCACCGGCGAGGCGATCCACATCAAGGCCAGCAAGAAGGTTGCCTTCCGCGCGGCCAAGGAACTCAAGGAAGCGGTCTGAGCGGACGGTTTTCCGGTTTGATTTCAAGCGCCATTCCGGCTCGTTGCGCGGCCCCGGAATGGCGCTTCTCTGTTATAGAGTTTTCCCGTTTCTCATTCTGCCGCGGTCGTCATGCTGGCTTCCTCTCTCGCATTTACCCACATCGTCACCGAGCGGTTCTTGCGCTATGTCGCGATCGACACCCAGTCGGATCCGGCCTCTCCCACCTGCCCTTCCACCGACAAGCAAAAAGACCTCGGCCGTCTGCTCGCTTCCGAATTGCGGGCGATCGGGCTCCAGGACGCCCATCTCGACGCGCACGGCTATGTCTACGCGACCATCCCTGCGAATACCGACAAAAAAGTCCCGGTGATCTGCTTCTGCTCGCACATGGATACCTCGCCGGACTGCACTGGCAAGGATGTCAAACCGCAGATCGTCAGGAACTATCGCGGCGGCGATATCGTGCTGCCGGCCGACCCCGCGCAGGTGATCCGCGCCGCGGAACACCCGGCGCTGGCCGACCAGATCGGCAATGACATCATCACGACCGATGGCACCACGCTGTTGGGCGCCGACAACAAGGCCGGTCTTGCCGAGATCATGGATGCCGCGCATTTCCTGGTTCACAACCCGCAAATCAGGCATGGCGCGATCAAGATCCTGTTCACGCCCGACGAGGAGATCGGCCGCGGCGTCGACAAGGTCGACCTGAGGAAGCTCGGCGCCGATTTCGCCTATACCATGGACGGCGAGACCGCGGGCAATATCGAGGACGAGACCTTTTCCGCCGATGGCGCCACCATCACCATCGAGGGCGTCAGCACCCATCCCGGCTTTGCCAAGGGCAAGATGGAGCATGCGATCAAGATCGCCGCCGCCATCGTCGATCGGCTGCCGAAAAACACCTGCTCGCCGGAAACCACCGAAGGCAGGGAAGGTTTTCTGCATCCGATCTCGATTTCCGGCGCGCTGGAGAGAGCCACGCTCGGCTTTATTGTACGCGATTTCACCGACGCGGGGCTGAAGGCGAAGGAAGCCCTGCTGGAAGGCATCGTCAAAGAGGTGATGAAAGGCTACCCGCGCTCGAGCTACAGGATGGAGGTCAAGCCGCAATACCGCAACATGAAGCAGGTGATCGACCGTCACCCCGAGATCGTCGACCACGCGATGGAGGCGATCCGGCGCGCCGGGCTGAAGCCTACGAAGACCTCGATCCGCGGCGGTACCGACGGCTCCCGGCTGTCATTCATGGGGCTGCCCTGCCCCAACATCTTTGCCGGCGAGCACGCGTTCCACTCGCGGCTGGAATGGGTGAGCGTGCAGGACATGGAAAAAGCCGTGCAGACCATCGTGCATCTCGCGATGATCTGGGAAGAGCGGGCGTAGTTCACGACACGCGCGCCGTCACGATCCAGATCGATGCCGGCAGCGGCACGGTTTGCCCTTGGACGAAGGGAACAAGCGCCTCACGGATCGAACCGGTGGCCGCGGCCTGCACCTCCGGCGGCTGACCCTCCAGCGCTCGGCTTGAGGGGCCGATCTCGAGCGCCGTTTCGACCGCGGCATCGAGGCCGCGGCCAATGGC
>NZ_JBAVNZ010000426.1:0-3547 GCF_049691595.1 Bradyrhizobium sp. | reverse complement strand
CGTCACCACGTGATAGATCAGATACATCGGAATCACGCTCAGCAATGCGATGGCGATGCCGTATCGCGCGCCCTGCGCCAGCCAGGGTTTGTCTTCCCTGCCATGCAGATAGACCCAGGCAAAGGCGATGCCGAACAGCGCATGTGCCAGGATCAGGTACGGGATGAGATTTTGAACCTCCGCCGGCGGCCGCATGCCGGCGGTGACCAAATAATCCGCGCTCAGCAAAATGCCGTGCACCACGAAGCTCAGCGCCCAGGCCATGACGAACATGACCGCCGCCGAGATGATGAATTTTCGATTCATGCGTGCCTCCCGAATGGTGTCTCGCCGGGTGACTGCCGATCAGTCTGAGTGTCGGCGTTTCTCAGCCTTCATGCGGGAACAGCATGGAGTGTAGGTGGCCGGCGCACGCGACGCAACGGCACCAACGCCGAGTTGGTTTCGACACCGCTGCGGCGAAAGCCGGGTCTGGATCATCCCTTGCTCTGGATCAGTTGCGACGCGTGGCTGAGCAGCGCGGAGATGGCCTCGAAGTCGGCCGCGTCAGCGCTTCCTCCCTCGGGATGCCCGATCGATCTCGCCTGGCGCAGGGCGCCGGCAACCACACTCCGCGCCTGTGCGAGCGCCGAGAGCGCCTCGATTTTGCTGACGGCACGGCGTAGCCGCGAAACGGCCGAATCGAGCGCCTTCACCGTCGCCGGGATTTGGGCGCTGCCGATATTGTAGCACAATTTGCTGATCACATCGGCTACGCAGCGATACAGCACCGTGCCACTGTTGTTGCCACATGCGGTGAGCTGCGCATCGGCGCTCTGGACCGCCGTCGATACGCCGGTGTTCGCCATCGCCTCGCGATCTGCGAACGGCGACCCGCCAATGAGCAGCGTCACCAGAAGCAGGATAGTGGCGGATGCGATCGTCCCTGGTCTGCGATACCCAATTCCATATGCATGCAATGTCATTGAATAACCTCCAGCCGTGCAAAATCTCATTCAAAATCGGTTCGTGCCGCAAGGTGATTTCGAGTTGATCTCGACAGTTAAGGTGATGCCGCCGGCGTCACCGTATTGCCGACCGTGAATTCGCACGGCACCGTCGCCATCTTCGGTTCACCCTTGAGCGCAAACAGCTTTTCCCACTGTGACCTGCGGCACACGATGCCGGAGGGCGCGTCCTCGACAATGACGACGGCATAGAGCCGGTCGCGCTTTTGAAACGCCTTGATGCTGGTGTCTTCGGGAAAGGTCTGCAGCAGCGTCAGCACGCCGTGGCCGCTGTCGGTGTCGGCGGCGATCCCGGCGATGCCGCTGATGGTGCGCCATTTGCCGTCCGCGATCGTGGCACCGACGAAGACACCTTCCGTGATGATGTTTTGAAGGACTTTTTGCTTGAGGAATTCAGACCCCAACTCCGGGCTCAGCCGCAATTTGTTCTTCAGCGTCGGCGAGTAGAACACCTTGTCGGTGCCGCCTTGAAACACGATGGTGGTGCCCTCCGGCCCACCGGCCAGAAGGTTCTGGAATTCGCGCCCGCTGAGCACGCCGGCCGCGGCCGGCATGACCTGGCAAAGCAACGCCGCCACCGCTAGCGCGTTACGGTATGGCCGGCGCATTCCAGGCACGTTTGACCAATCCTTGAGGGGGACATGATGCGGACCCAGGCCGTCCGGCAACGGAAAATGACTTCAAAATACAATCATACAAGGGATTGGCGGTCAATTTGATGACGGCGAAGGCGAGGCTTCCGAGAATGACAGGCATTTCTGGTTCGCGTAACGTGGACTGGCGAAGAGGCGGGTTTGGACAGATGGCGCCGAAGCGAAATATTGTTATGAGATCGCTGCTGGTGGCCGCCGGATTGGCGATCTCGCTGGCCTTGCCGTCATGGGCTGCAGGCGAGCCGCGCAAGACCGTGCCTGCATTGGCGCCGCGCCTTGCGCTTGTGATCGGCAACGCCAGTTACGTCAAACTCGGCCGGCTCAGTAATCCCGGGCGGGATGCGGGGCTGATGGCGGAGAAGCTGCGCCAACTTGGATTTGACGTCACCGAGGTCAGCGATCGCGACCTCAAGGGCATGTCGGCAGATGTCGAGGACTTCGCGCGCAAGATCAAAGAGCGCGGGCGGGAGACGGTAGCGCTGCTCTATTACGCCGGCCACGGCCTGGAAAATGACTCGATCAACTATCTGGTGCCGGTCAGCGCCGACATCAAAAAAAGGTCCGACGTCGCGACGCAATCACTCAGCGTCAAACTTGTGGCCGATCGTTTGTCGGCGACCGGCAACGCGCTCAATATTTTGATCGTCGATGCCTGCCGCGATAATCCGTTTCCGCCGGGCGTGGCGCCGGCCGGGACGCTCGGGCTGGTTCCGATGGGCGCGGTCTATGGCGTGTTCATTGCCTCGTCGACCGGATCGGGCAAGATCGCCTTCGACGGCGATGACGGACACAGTCCCTACACCAAAGCGCTGGCCGACGCCATTGTCGTGCCTGGCGAGAAACTGGAAGACGTCTTCAAGAGCGTCCGCCGCCAGGTTCGCCTTGCAACCGGCGAGCAGCAGATACCCTGGGAATCCACCTCGCTCGAGCTGGATTTCTACTTCGTGCCGCCGCCGCCAGCGCCAACGCCTGCCGAGCAGCTTTTCGCGGCGGCGAAGGAGACCGGCAATGTCGCGCTCCACGACCTGCTGATCGAGCGCTTTCCCGATAGCCGGGAAGCCGCAGAGGCGCGGCCGATCGTCGCCAGGCTCAGGCAAGCCCCGGCCAGCGAGACGCCGGCCGCGTCTTCCTCAGCCGCGGCGCTGGTTCTCGCCCGCGCCAGACAAACCCAAACGCCGGAAGCCTACGATCTCGTGGCGTCGTTGTTTTCCGATACGCCCGAGGCCGATGACGCCCGCGCGGCGGCGTCGCGATTGCGCGAGGCGACCGTGCTCGACAGTGCCGGTCCGGCCTATGAAGGCCGCGAACTCGTGCAGCAGATCCAGGAGCAATTGCTGCGGCTCGACTGTATGGCGGGCGAGCGCAGCGGGGTGTTCGAGGCGGCGACCATTCAGGGATTACGTCGCGCGTCGCTCTTGTCGGACGAGCGCTATCTCTGGTACCGCCCAACCATGGCCGCGCTGCGGGCGCTGAAGAAGATCGATGCGGAGGAAGGCTGCGGCCAGCGGAAAATGATCGCTGCGCCGCGCTGCCTGCGCGTCAACAACGAGGATTTTTGCCAATAGCGGTTTCAGAGCGGCGATCCCTGAAATCATTTTTCGGTTGGCCCAACAAAAGGGCGCCAAAAAACGTCTGCTCGTTCCTTGAGCAAAGGCATATCTTCGCAATGTGATGAATGCAAGCGTGCGACCAGCCGCGTCGATAGATCGACATTCCATAGCTGAATCCGCAGCTTAAAAGACGTTTAGGTCTTCATTAAGGGTTGGCATGAACCTTGCGATTCCCTGTTCCAAAGCCCGATCCCTCGTGCGTTGGAGCATGCCACGAAGCGTCGCAATTTCCTCAAATCGGTCTTCGGATTGGCGGCCAGCGCGCGCAGGCAAGTCC
>NZ_JBAVNZ010000425.1:0-1737 GCF_049691595.1 Bradyrhizobium sp. | reverse complement strand
CCGATCGTGACCAGCTGCGGCTCCGGCGTCTCCGCGCTGGTGCTGACGTTGGCGCTGTATCGCCTCGGCGTGCGCGGCACCGCGCTCTATGACGGCTCCTGGGCCGAATGGGGTCTGCCCGACGGGCCGCCGGTGGCGACCGGTCCAGCCTGAGGCTCCGCGGCACGATGGCGATCAGCGGCCGATCAATTGCGCGAACGGATCGGTCGGCGGTTGAGCCGCCACCTGCAGCGGTTGCTGCTGATGTTGGAGCTGCTGCGCCAGCAGCGCGCGTTGCGCGATTCGCCGGCGTTCCCTGGCCCGCCGGGCGCGGATACGCTTTCGGATGGCATCGCGGTCCGGCTTCGCCTCGGCCGGCTTCGCGGAAGTTTCCTCCTCGATGGCCACGGCTTGACCACCCGGCGTCGCGATCCTGGCCGCGGCCATGCCGGTCTCCGGCGAAGGCGTTTCGTTCGCCTGGTCAGGCACCGCCCGGGCAACTTCCGTCGCCGCGGGCGCGTCCGCAAGCGCGGCGAGTGTCGTTTCCTCAACCGGCGCTGGGGCGGGGGTCTCGGCCTCAGCCGGTACGGCCCGCGCCGCGGGCATCGTTTCCGCAGGCAGCGGTTCCGGCCTGGCCACCTCGGGCGGCGCCGAATCTTCCAGCTTCAGCGCGGCGAGTTTTTCGGGCTCGGCCGGTGTTGTCGCGGCCGGTTCCGTGGCGTCCGGGGCCTGCGCAATCGGCGCAGATGCGGCGGCAACATCGTCGGGTGCCTCTTCGGCGATCGGAGGCTCGACGCGCAACAGCGCCAGCGTCGGTGCCGCCTCATGATAGTGCTGTGCGAACACCGGTCCGGGCGGCGCCCGCCGGGCTGGAATGCTGGCAAATTGCTCATGCGCGGCGCGCAACAGCGCCGCCGCACCGAGCCCGAACACCAGGACAGACATTGACAAGACGATCGCAGCGAACAGAAAACGAAAGCCGGGGAGCATGGGTGCGAGTTCCGCCTTGCCGAGGCCGGCAAGACCGTTGATGCCACTGGGAACGCGGTGAACCACATGATCGGTTGCCGTCGCGCGCGTGGCGAATCAGCCCGATTTCAGAATATCGCAACGCTACCGCACTGTTTGCTAACAAATTATATGGCTGAAGATGCCCGCGTCTTCGGTGCAGGCATTTTTTGAGCCATTGAGGTATCTTTGCCGCAGGTTTCACGCGTCATCACAAATGACCGATTCGGGCCGGATTTCGCGGATTTGTCTTGAATGTGCCGCTATCTTCCGTCATCTGGCCGTTAACGGTCCGGTGTGGCCTGGGGACTATACAAAAGCGATGATGATCAACCGCATTCTGATGATTTGTGCTGCCGTTGCCGCCGGCGCGGCGGGAACATCGTTTGCGCATGCGCAGCAGCAGGCCTATCCGGCACCTCCTGGCCCGGTCTATTCGACAGTCCCCGGACCTTATGCACCCGGCGGCTATGCGGTCGATGAACGCCGCGGCCCTGGCGCGCCCGATTTCGACGAAGAAGATGACGAGGCGCCGAACGCGCAGGGTGCGACCGCGCTGCCACCGCCCGGTCCGGTGCTGTCGCCAAACGATCCGCGCTATGGCCGCCCGATCGGCGCTCCCGTCTATTCCGACCGTGCCCCGACCGGCCCGATCCCGTCGCCTGACGATCCCCGCTACGGCCGTCCGGCCGGCCCGCCGCCGGTAATCTATGCCGACCGTCCGCCCGGTTCGGCGGCGCAGGCCTATCC
>NZ_JBAVNZ010000424.1:0-1647 GCF_049691595.1 Bradyrhizobium sp. | reverse complement strand
GCGCCATATGGGCGACGCTGCAGAACGGCAACCAGCTGCTTCGCCTCGCCGCCGACGGGACCAGCAGGACATTCGACCTGCCGCGCGGCGGCGCTGTGCCGACCGACGTCGCGATCGGCTCCGACGGCTCGGTCTGGTTCCTGCAGTTCCGCGCCAATCGCATCGGGCGATTCAAGGATGGACAATTCTCGGATGTCGAGGCGGGTCGAGAAAATGCCGGTCTCAGCGGCATTGCCGTGGCTCCCAATGACGACGTCTGGTTCGGCATGCTGCGCCGCGCGAGCCTTGGGCGGCTGCGCAACGGCCGCATCGAGGTGTTTGCGCTTCCCCGCGACAATGCCCGGCCGTTTAGCGTCGCCGTCGATCGCGACGGCAATGTCTGGTACGCCGACATCAGCGGATTTGTCGGCATGCTGCCGGCCAGGCATGCGGGTGCGCGGTAGCCAGTGCGGCGGATCTGGACATTCAGCCCGCCGGCAACGCCGTCAGCTCGGACAACGCGCGGATGGTCAGCACCAGGCCCATGCCGACGATCAGCAGGCTGGTGGCGATTTGCAGGCGGATCATCCAGATGCTGGCCAGCCAGTCCAGCACCTTTTCGCCGACCTTCGCGGCAACGATGCCGACCACCACCAGCGTCGCGGCGAAGCCGAGGCTGAACACCACGACAGTGACGAGGCCGAGCAGGACCTTTCCGCTCGACAGCGCGCCGAGCAGCAGCGCCAGCGCGGCTGGATCGGGGAGCAGGCCGCCCGCAATACCCAGCGCCAGCAGCACCGGCAGTTTCGGACGGTTCTCGGCCACGACGTCCAGCCGGTGGGCGTGGACCTTGCCGAATCCGTGGCTGTGCCAGACCGCAGGCTCGCCGTGCCCATGGCCATGCGGGTGGTCGTGAGCCTGGTCGTGACCATGCTCCCGCGCGTGGGCATCCGCCCGACCGGTGCCATTGCCCGGCTCGCCGGCTTCGCCCATGGCGAGCGCCACAAGATCGCGCTGCGCCCACAGCATCCAGAGGCCGAGCACGATCACCAGGATGCCGACCGCGACCGCCAGGTAGGCTTCGATGCGCTGCGGCCGCAGCCAGGTCGAGCCGAGCGAGGCGAGCACGCCGACCAGCACGATGCCGCTGGTGTGGGACAGCGTGACGAAAATTCCGAGGATCAGCGCGTCGATCGGCTTGCCGCGCGCGCCAACGATGTAGGCGGCCGCGATCGTCTTGCCGTGCCCCGGCGTCGCCGCGTGCGCGGCGCCCGCCCAGAAGCTCGACGCGACGAAGAACAGGAGTTCCCGCATTTCAGGCAACCGTAAGTTGGCCGGCCAAGGCCGTTGCTAGGCGTGGATCATTAGCATGCCGGCTCCGGTCATGGCGCGCGTCGGCGGCGATACCCCGACCGATACCCTGAAAAAAATTGCCAATGTGTGCGAACGGTGCCGAACCGTTGAGATGCGGACTTGGCGGGAAGTGTTCGACTTACAACAGGTTGCGGAAGCGTGCTGAACTGCTGCGACCAGGAAAGAACGGACCCACAGCCAACTGGCTCCCCGGGCTGGATTCGAACCAGCGACCATTCGATTAACAGTCGAATGCTCTACCGCTGAGCTACCGAGGAACAGGCGAAGCTGACGTTCGCGCGGGCAGCGTATAAC
>NZ_JBAVNZ010000423.1:0-7535 GCF_049691595.1 Bradyrhizobium sp. | reverse complement strand
TTGCAGTTTAATTTGCTGGAAAACCTTCGCTTGGCTAACGCGATTCGCAATGCAGCTCCTTGCCTCTCGAAGTTATCCGTTTATTGATTCTCAGTCGCTTGTGGAATGTCAGGTGCGCGACTCGCTGTTCCGAGTAGATGCATAATCTTTCGTGCTACACATGTCGTCTCGAGCCAGGCCAGCCGAAGACGATCGCTTAATTTGGTTTGATTGCCGCGCCGCGCTGTTGTGGATCAATGCCACTTCTGACGAATTCGGAGCGGAGTGGGAATAAGGAAGCGGGCCGCGAGTGCGTCACTGCCATTAACGGATTGTGTCAAACTAGGGTCGGCGATCCTATTTTCTGCGGTGCAGGAGTCTATTCCGGTACCAAACGGACATACCAGCCGAACCAATGAACGTCCGCTGTTGAGGGATCAACGGAAGACGCGGCCCAGGGTCCGTTGATGACCCCACACCGGACATTGGGCGTGACCTGATCCGGTATCGTTGCAAACCATTTTTGGCTCGCCGCCCGTTCACAAAATGCGAAACTATAAGGATTGGATTAGGTCCACTTTGCGGGGGGTGATGGAACGGCATCAATGCCAGCTCAAGTTATAGCATTTCGGGCCGCACTATCTGCGATTCGCTTCCTTATCCAATCCGTTCTTTTTTAAGGACTTTAAGGTAGAAATTGAACTGTTGAAGGTTCGATTTGCAAACGGTTCTACGCGCAGATCGCTTCACCTTGCGACTGTAGTTACCGAAGTATTAATGCGGCGTTGGACACCGCACGTAATTGACGATTTTCTAAGCAATGCGACCACTTAATTGGCTGTAAATCGTCGCGCTTGTACCATCAACCAAGAAACAGGTTGGTCGTCTAATTAAGTCGCGGATCGAGAATCGTTTCTCGATAGAAACACGTTCAGCGGATTGGGCCGCGTACTGTCTATGTCACCCGCTGTTGTTCTCGCGCGCGCAAGGCGTCGTATTTTGCTACCGTTCGCGGTCGGCTTGAATGCGGTTAGCATTGCTGCGTTACTGTGGCTCGATGCGCAAAAGAGCCTTGCGCTGAAATATAATGGCGAGGGTTCGGACGCACCGTCTAACGGCGGGTCGAATAAAACTCCAGACTCCAGTAAGGCAAGTGTGGAAGCGGGGGGGCTCAATAATGCGACAAAGGTTCACGAGAAAGATTTAACGAATGCGGACGCGAATTCAAACCTTCCCGTCAATGGCGTAGACTCCGGCAGCGTTAAGCCTCCTGCGGGGGATACAAACGCAAGCTTCAAGGCGCATGGCGTCCCGATTGTTGGATCATCGGCATATCCTCAAATCCTTGCTGGGCCGATACCTTCCGAACTAATCATTCATGACACGAACGACGGGTCATCCGGGAACAAGCTGATTGCCGACAGTGCGGCAGCTGGATCTCTTTTGATCTCAGAGTCAAACTGGATTATCCTCTCCGGCGCGGTGAGCAATCCGGCGGGCGCGCTGCAGATCGACACCACGGCCCCGACGGTGACGTCGGTGGTGAGCTCCGGCCCCGGCATCGACGGCAGCGGCAACGGCGACTTGAATGCCGGCCACGTCGTCACGCTGACGGTCAATATGAGCGAGGCGGTGACGGTTGCGGGCGGCACGCCGACGCTGTCGCTGAGCAATGGCGGCACGGCGAGCTACACCGGTGGCACCGGGACCGCATTGACCTTCAGCTATACGGTGGGCGCCGGGCAGGACACCGGTGACCTGGCGGTGACGTCGTTCAACCTGAACGGGGCCACGCTGCAGGATGCGGCGAACAACAATGCCGTCCTCTCCGGCGCGGTGAGCAATCCGGCGGGCGCGCTGCAGATCGACACCACGGCCCCGACGGTGACGTCAATCACAAGCATTGCTCTGGGCGGCGTCGGGGGCAATCATTGGGTAATCACCGGAACCGCTGAGGCAAACAGCAATGTCGCGATATTTGACGGAGTTACTCAGCTAAGCACGGTGACGGCGTCAGTCTCAGGCTCGTGGAGTTACACTACGACCGGGTCGGTAACTAACTCCAGCGCTCACACATTCACAGCAAATGCTTCCGATGCAGCAGGGAACACCAGCGCATTTTTGGCAGCTTGGATCGAAGGTGCATCGGGCAATGACACCTTCGCCTTTGCTTCTGAGGCAAGCCTTGTTGCGCCGGGGGCGGTCAGTGGTAATGGTGGTGCCGATACGATCTCAATGATTGCAGCAGTGACGCTTAACAGTGGCGATTTCGCCAACGTTACTTCCGTTCAGACTTTGCAACTGACAGGGGCAAACACGATTACTTTGGGCGCAGACGCAGCCGCCGCCGGCATTGTGAATGTGGTCACAGGCACCGGGGCGACCAGTGTCACGGACTCCAACGGCGTCACGCTCAATGTCAATGCGACGGCGTTAGCCAACAATACGGCGCTGACACTTGTCGGCTCGGCGGCGGAGGTGGTGACCGGACTGGTCGGGGATATCGCAGCTGGCTCTCTGACCGGCGCGCTGACGGTGACGACCGGGGATGCGGCTGACAATGGCATCAGCATTACGACCGGCTCGGCGGCGACCTCGATCACCGACGCCTTCAACACCGATACCGTGACCGTCAACGCGACGGCGCTGGCACAGAATACGGCTTTAACGCTCACCGGCTCGGCGGCGGAGGTGGTGACCGGACTGGTCGGGGATATCGCAGCTGGCTCTCTGACCGGCGCGCTGACGGTGACGACCGGGGATGCGGCTGACAATGGCATCAGCATTACGACCGGTTCGGCGGCGACCTCGATCACCGACGCCTTCAATACCGATACCGTGACCGTCAACGCGACGGCGTTAACAGCGAATACGCTGACGCTCTCCGGATCGGCGGCGGCAACGGTAACCTTGGGAACCGGCGGAAATCTCGCAGCGGGGACTGATACGGGCAACCTTACGGTCAACGGAGGCAGCGCGAACAACACAATTACGACGGGCAGTGGCAATGACACGATCAAAGGAGGCGCGGGAGCTGATTTACTCACCGGAGGAGCAGGTTCCGATAAATTTGTCTTTACGGCGGCCTCGGATTCGACGGTAGCAAGTCATGATTCGATTGCCGATTTCGTTCACGGGGTCGATATCATCGACACCTCAGCCATTACCGGCCTTACTATAGTTGGAGGCCTCATCACCGGCAGCGCCCAGGTACCTGCGAATGGCATCGTGTGGATCCAAAGCGGCTCAGATACCATAGTTTACGCCAACACATCGGGCGTCGCCGAGAATCAGGGGTCGGCGGACATGGAGATTGTTTTGACCAATGTCGTCGCAAGCACGCTGACGAGTGCAGATTTTTTTCACTTCTAGTATCTCCTCTAACAGTCTGCTGAAAAACCTTGAAATGCAGAGTTTTCTTATTCTGGCCGGTCGTCGTTGGGGCGGCGCGGTGGAGTTGGATGTAATTTTCCAGTCTGGTTTGGGTGTACCCCGGGCGCGGAGTGGTTAAGCGGCAAGGCGCTCAGGGAATGCGGATCAGGTTATAGGCGATCAGATTGAGCAGGAAGTCGGCGGCGACGCGAGCGATGCCACGATGTTTGGTCTTGCGCATGGTGCCATGCTGCTTGCCCCATCCGAAGATGCACTCGACCACCGCCCGGCGTGATTGCGACATGCCATCACCACAGCCAGCGGAGTGCCGTGAGTGTCGTGGAATAGTCGCCCGATTCGGCATGAGCCTCACACTGGCGCAACTCATAACTGACCCACGTTTTCAATTTTTCCAGCGCCCCTATTCGCAGGCCATCGATTAGCGAAGTTTTAACCATAAGCGTCTTTTATGGTGAAAGCATTTTGCAGGATAGGCGCGTCATGCGGCTCATAGTCTACCGTAAATATCCGGTGATTGACTACCAGACTATGGCCGAGTTCGAAGGGCACGAACGACTCTTTCGAACGAATGACAGCCAATTTTTGCTTCACATGTCATCCGAAAACCGGGACGCACAAGAGCGCATAGTCTGGCTTTCGACGCGAGATGCCATTTTATGGCTAAACGATTCCCCCGATCAGTTAGGCTCTTTTTGGGGAGATACCGATAAGGACGCGCTCGATGGACCACTTCCGAGCGGATCGGAGATTGGCCCATTGAGCGCCACAGCAGATGGCGCTTTTTGAACAATGATACTCACAGGTCTAACTATTTCTTCTCCAACAAAGGTTTAGGCTGCTTTAGAATCGGAGACCTTGTTATGTCCACCACCCAACGCCGCAAGAATCAGCGCGTGACTTTTTCGCGCGCCTTTAAGACCTACATCATGGGGATTGATAGAACATGGCGTCGCGACTGTCTGATGCACGATGTATCGGAATCAGGCGCAAAGCTTACAGTAGAAGGGTCGCTGGAAGGTCTGGTGATGAAAGAATTTTTGCTTCTCTTGACGAGTACGGGCTCTGTTCATCGGTATTGCGAAACAGCTTGGATCAACGGCAATCAGCTTGGCGTGAGATTCATAACATCGAAGCCTTCGGCGCCGCAGGTCAAAGGCAAAGCGGCGAACAAGTACACGGCGGAAGTGTAGTCCAAGGCATAAAGGATCGATTATGTACAAGCACTATCGCGGCAAAAATTACCTAGTTGTGCAAGACGTTGCGTCAAGCGTGTGGAAGTGGGCAGTCAACATCGATGAAGCCACCACACTGTCGGGCGAAGACAAGACCCGCTCGGGCGCTCTCGCCACCGTGGTACTAACGATAGACAGATCGCTCACAAGGCATAGAACCGCGGCATCCCTTGCAATCTCCATATAACCCCAATCTTAAGGGCTAATCTTATGGGTACGATCATTCAATTCCCTGCTAGAGCCACCAAGCACGCCACGGATGGCGATAAGCTGCCTTCTCCTGACGCCGATTTATGGACCGTGGTCGAAAATGTGGAAGCAATTCGTTCACATTGGAACGCGGCAATCCAGAACCTTCAAATTTTGCTGTTAATGGTTCAAGGCAACCCTACAAAGGAAGAAGACTTGCTAGGACAGATCGAAGAAATTCATGGTCAATTGTTGTCGGTTTCTTCGAAGCTCAATAACGCGAACCGACTGTTTCAACAATCCGCCAGCGCATCAATTTGAAAGACATCGCGGACCCAGAACGTCCCGAAATGCTTTAGGGCGCATAAACTGGAAGCGCGCCTACCTCAATCGAAGGCTACCCCAAAGCGAAAGCCTCTGCGCCAGACAACTCGGCACGACAAGGTCAATCCGTGTTCCGGTATCGCCAACACAAAATCGGCGGGAATTCCGATTGGGTTTGATACCTCCAAAGCACAGCCAGTCAGCGACAAATCGCGCCAACCGATTTGCGTTCAGTGCAAAGGCCTGCCGGAGTTCGAAAGAAGCACAACCTCCCGACCGGCGGCACGGATGCGCATTAGTGCAGCGGCCGCTCCGGGGTAAGCCGCGCGCCCATTGTGCAGCGTTCCGAACTGATCGATGGTCTCGGCACGTCTGGTCGCAGAAATTATTCCCTTGACGATTTTCGGGGCTGCGACCGGTGCTGTGGATGTCACGACAACGGCCTGCGAGGGAAAGCTCACGCGGGGTAGGAAGCTCCCGCTGTCTTCGCCCGGCCTGCAAGCGAAGCTTTGGTATTCGATCGACCAGCAACCAGCATCTCGTGAACCTCGAGACCCCGCTTTCGATCCAGACAGAGCAGAACTACCGTTCCGGAGATCGCTTGCGATCACCTCCTATCCCGCGCCGTTCATCTCGTGCGCCTTCGCGATGTTCCGATCCGTCAGCCTGGCGCGTATCCGCGTCCATGCAATTTTGAACTTCGCTTTGCAATCCTCCAAATCGGTGCCCTGTCCGCTATCGCCACTGAGCGATGGTTGGCCGTACACATTGCAGCCCCACCACCACTGATCGATATGAGCAGGGAGGCCGGGACTCTTCCTGATCCGGCCAATTGGCAAGCCGCGCCAGATCACTGTGTAATCGTCGGGGTAGCTTTGCCCGCCGATCTTGGTGACGTGAATGGCGATGGTTTCGTTGTCGAGCTTTGGTGCTCGCATATTTGGCGTAACGCGACTCACACACGTCGCGTGCAACGTAACGGAGATTGCAAATTTGTCCGATTTGCGATGCGAGGACCGGTTCGAGGGTACTGGCCGAATTAGGACACAGGCAAAACGAATTAGGCTGCCATGGCCGCCGTGTCGGCAACGACGCAGAGCTGACTACGTTAAGGTACGATAAGCTGATGATGCTCGCTTTGAGAGGTTTTGAGCGGGCGCGCGCGTGGAGCGAGGCTGAGTGCTGGGAGGCGTTGGACATTTAACAGTGAGCATCCTGTTACGTAAAACTACGTCCACACGAAAATTTCCTTGGTTTTGCGTCGCCCCATGAAGTACTGTTTCCGCGCTGTGGGGCGTGGGGATGCTGCATTACCGGGCTTACCTTCTGGATGAACACCGTCGCGTTATAAACGCGGCAAATCTTTATTGTGCCGACGAGCAGGCAGCAAAAGAAAGCGCCCAGCAATTAGTTGACACCAACGACGTCGAGCTATGGCAACTTGGTCGCCGGATAGCGGTCTTCAAATCTGGTAGTCGCCCTTCCTCAGAGTATTGACGTGCGTCATGGAAGACCTGTGGGTGCTATGCCCCGCGTATCGCAGGCCGAGACGTGGGAGCTGATGGCTTCCCAACTTTGGGAAGGCTGCTACCCCGCCGAGTTGCAGCGACCCGATCCCATTAAACCACCGCGAGTTCATAATTTTCATAATTCGTGAATTGAAGCTCGCGCTGATTAGATCATGCTGCGCCTGTCGGTCGGCTTGCGGTTCGGCGGATCGGAGCACCCCGACGTTACAAACGCCAAGTTAGCGAGCCGTCAGGGGCGACCTTGGCGGCTCACTTGCCTGCGGTTAGCACAAATGCCAACTTTCCATTTTAACGCGATGGCTTAGGCAAGTGCGCGCAATAGAATGGCTTCACAACGATCCCGGGTGACATCGAGCGCTGGCGCGGACCTGCTTTTCATCAGCGCGGCGTAGGTCAAATCCTGGGGCGTTCGCGGCGTCAACTTGCGCTTCTGAATTAGCGGCGGCCGGATTCGGCAAGTCGCCAGCGCATGCGTGTGCAGGCGGATTTTTTGCCGCGAAGTTCCCCTATGTATGATTCGGCCATGCCAATGGCTTAACCGCTGCGGTTTGGTTGGGCCCGACGCGGTGTCGTCCGGACAACGTCGCGCGTCGGGCCGCTCCTTAAAGTGACGGTCCAGTGCGGGACACTGGCCGTCGTGCGCCTACAGGACAAAAAGTGTGTGAAGATCATCTGGGTAAGCTGCTGACGCTTCGACATCCATGGCGCGGGGGCGAACATAACGCTCGCAGAAGGCAATAACCCGCTCCCGGAATTCTTCGATTCTTGCCGGAAGTTTGTAATTGGGAGGGTCGGTATGCGCCATGCGTTTTTCCTGTGAAAAGCAAACCCTCTAGACGGCATCGATCCGGCTAATCGCAATCTCCGATTCTCGCGCGTGTTGATCTAT
>NZ_JBAVNZ010000422.1:0-5400 GCF_049691595.1 Bradyrhizobium sp. | reverse complement strand
GTCGAGCGGGTTGGTGAAGGCCGTGAGAAGCCCTTCCTGAGTATAGGAGGGTGTGCCGTCGGCATTGAAGACCAGCTTGCCGCTGGCATCGACGTTCTGAATCTGCAACGTCTCGTCCAGCATCGAGTGGCCGAAGCGATAGACCGCGTTGGCGAACTCGGAGGTAATGGCGGCGTCGAGGTGAATATTGGTGTTGGTGGCGACGTGGATGGTCGGCACGACCTTGCGCGCGAACTCCTCGAATACGAGGTGCTGATACTGCGTCTCGGTGCCGAATCGGGCGGCCTGGAACAGACGCTCGCCGTTCCATTCGGAGGCCGTGATGATATGAACCGGATTGCCGTTGGCGTCGACGCCGTTGAGCAACGCAAGATTGGTGCCGGGCAGCACCCAGCCTTCGGCGAAGGACGTGTCGCCCTTGTCCAGTTCGGCCTGGATTTCGGCCTTGGTCTGAGCGACCAGCCGGTTGTGCTCCTTCTCGAAAATGTCGTGAATCGCCGTGAGGCCGACATTCTCGTTCAAGCGCCCGTCGCCGCCGACGAAGTGCCTGTCGAGCAGCTCGTTGTCGTAGGATTGGGCGGTGGATGAGCCATCGGTATTGGCAAGACCGAGCGCCGTATCGGTGTCGGCCACCTTCGGATTTCCAAAGTCATCAAACGGGCTCGCGGCACGGGCCATGTCGTTGATGAAGGCATGGCCGATACGCAGGACTATCTCGCCGACCGTTGTCGCATCGCCTGCTACGTCCGGGATCGGGTTGGTCAGGTCCAGGCCAGCCGCGGTGCCTTCCACGAGTCGTTGACCGCCGCCGGCGAGTTGCACGACGACCTGCGCGAATCCATTGGCGCCCGGTATGAACCTGCCATAGGCATCTGTGGCGAGCAGCGGCACATTGCCGACATCGTAGTCGGTGAGCGTGATGCCGAGCATCAACGCATTGGCCTTGACGTCGGCCCATGTCGCCAAGTTGCGTGTCCCGTCGGCATTCACATGATCGAGCAACCGTCCGGTCGCCACCGGCCTGCTGTCGAGGATGCCATCGGCGTTGGTGTCGACGCTGAACTGGTACTCGCGCAGGAACACCTGATGCGATGGCTGGGACGAGTAGGTCTGGCTGTTGTCGACGAACGGCGTGACAAGATTGCTCGGCGTCGTGGCGCCCGGCGCATCCTTGGCGCGCGCGATAATCATGAAATTGGGGGCGTGGGGCGCAGGGTTGTACAGCGGGTCGTCGGGGTTCAGCGTAATGAACACGAGTTCCTGCTGCGGGCCGGCAGGGCTCTTGGTGATCAGGTCGACGCCATGATCGAAGAACTGGCCGAACAACGTGAAAAACGTATTGAACGGCGCCGAGATGCCGCCGTCAGGTGTGACGTTGGGGATGGCAAGATTGCCGGCCAAAGGATTGACGGTGAACGTTCCCGTGGCAGCATCGACACCCACCGCAAGTATGTTGCCCGATGTATCCACCGCGTCGGGGTTGGCAATGAAATTCCCGATTGAATCCTTAATCACCAGCGGAATTGGGTAGGCTGAGAGAGCGGCCGGGTTCTGCGCCGTCTGGTCCGCGATCAGGTTCGAGATCGTCCGCGGCGTGGAGTCGAAGATGAACTGAGCGCCCGGAACATATTGCGACAGGAATACCTGGTCGTTGGGCGCAAACAACGGCATCCCTTGATCGGCCGCGCCGAAGACGCTGTCACCCGGGACGATGTTGTTGTTCGTGCCCCCCACCTCGCGCAAACCGAAGGCGAGATGCGGGTTGACCGGCGGCTGGCCGGCCTCTGCCATGAGAATTTGCTTGAGAATATAATTGATGTCGACGCGATCGAAAAACACGCTCATGAAAGTTCTCCTGCGGAAAACACATACATTCCGGACACGCAAAAATGTGCGGCCGGCGCGGGCGGGGGATCAATGTGGGAACGGCGATCAACGTGAGAACGGTGGCTTGACGCTTTGCGTGCCGGGCCGCGCATGACGCCGATGCGCCGAGATCCGGCCGATGCGAAACGAGGTGCGAAACCAGGCGCCCGCGCGTCGCTTCCGGTGCGGCGATGTCGGTCGGAGCGGCAATGGTGCCGAAACGCCTGAACAGTTGCGCCTGGCAGGGTCAGGCATGTCGCGCCCTCGCCTGCTGCGCCGAGGGCGCATTGCTCAAGAACCGCACGGTGGCAGGTTCCCGAGATTGCACGCGGAACAACCTGAGGTCGAGTTATGGCCGGAGGCCAGCGTGAACCGGTCGGCGAGCTCCGCCCCAGCATCAACGCAATCTCAATATGACCTAAATTACGCAACAGCGTCATGAAATTTACGCATTTCCAATACTAAAAAATCTACGTATTCTCAATACGAAAGCGAAGTGGTCTCCTAATTCGATACGTCTACGTGCGACTTTGGCTCATGGTCACCACCCTAATGTATCATCAGCCGAGCTCATTCCGACCGATCGTGATATTTAAGACACAGTAGCAGGGCTAACTAGCACCAAACGCTAATCCTAATTCAATATTTGACAGTTGTGCCAAAAGCCCAATAGGGCAAATTGGAGGTTAAAATCGGGCGCCGTTCAAGGGGTAAAATTTAGCTATTCTTAATCTTAGTTTTGCGACTCGCCACAATGACGTCATTTTTATCCGACAGCCAATTGTCAGTTGCGTTCCTAGGAATCGCCCGTGTCAGCCTGCTGGCAGATCGTGATGTCTGGTCCAGCCGAGCGACCGGATAAGCGTTGGCCGCGCGCATCACGCAACCAGAAATATCATATTATCAATTATTCAAGTCGAAAATATCATACTATCAATTATTCAAATCGAAAAAATATCATATTATCAATCATTCACGTCGGCGGAGAAATTGGCAGATTTGCGGCCGCACGAACCACCAATAGCGAGATCGACGCGATGGGGGTACTCATATCAACCGTGGCCGGTGGCGCCGTCACTGTTCGGTGAAGGTTCGCGCGATCTGGTCGCGCAGCGGTTTGATGAAATAGGACAGCGCGGTGCGCTCCGGGGTCCGAATGTAGATTTCGGCCGGCATGCCGGGCACCAGCTTGAGCACGCCGAGCCGCTTCGACTCCTTGCTCGACAGGCTGATTCGCGCGACGAAATAGCTCTGCCCCGACTGCTGCTCCTTTGTCAGGTCGGCGGCCAGCCGAACCACCTTGCCGTTGAATTCCGGCGTCGTGCGCTGGTTGAATGCCGTGAAGCGAACGAAGGCTTCCTGTCCGACATGGACGTGATCGATGTCCTGCGGCGCGATCCTGGCTTCGATCACCAATTCATCGCCTTCCGGCACGATCAGCATCACGGGCTCGCTGGGCGAGATCACGCCGCCGACCGTGTAGACGGACAGCTGATGCACGATACCGGTCTGGGGGCTGCGGAGGTCGACGCGCTTCAACTGGTCGTCGGCGGCGACGCGCCGCTCGCTCAACTCGGAATCCTTGGCCTGGACGTCGCGCAGGTCCTTCATCACCTCGGTCTTGTGATCCTGGTCGAGCTGGATGATCTGCAGATTGGTCTCGGCGATCTTGGCCTTGGACTGGGCGACGCTCGCGACGATCTGGGCGCGCTCGCCCTCGATGCGGGCGGCCTCGCGCCTCAACTGGATGATCCTCGACAGCGGCACCAGGTTTTTGCTCCACAGCTTCTCGATCTCCTGGAGTTCCGCGGTGACCAGTTCGATTTCGCGCGCCTTGGCCGCGGCCTGGGCTGTGAGCCCGCCGATCTCCTCGGTCAATTGATTGATGCGCTCGCCAAGCTGCGCCTTCTGTCCCTCGCGGCCGCTCCGGCGGCTGTTGAACAGCGTGCGCTCGCCGGCCAGGATCTCCTGGACCGTGGCGGATTCGGCACGCTCCGCGAGGCTTGCCGGCAACGTGAACGTCGCCAATCCGTCGCGCTCGGCCTTGAGTCGGGCCTGGCGCACGGCCAATTCGTCGATCTGGCTGGTAATGACCCCGAGATTGGCGCGCGTGATGGTCTCGTCGAGCCGCATCACCAAATCGCCGGCCTCGACCTTGTCGCCGTCGCGGACGCGGATTTCTCCGACGACGCCGCCGGTCGGATGCTGCACCTTCTTGACGTTGCTGTCGACAACCACCGTTCCAGCCGCCACCACGGCGCCTTCAAGGTTGACGGAGGCGGCCCAGCCGCCGATGCCAACGACGCAAAGGAACACGGCGGCAAAGCCGATCTTCAAGAGCGAGCCGATGTCGCCCGGTGGAGCCGTTTCCACGTTCGACGTCGCCGCGGATGATGGTTCAAGCATTACCGGTTACGCCCTCGGTCACGACCTTCAGACGCGCGTTTTGCGCCGCCGGCGCCTGCACCACTTGGCGGAGCACCTCGTCCCTGGGACCGAACGCCTGGACCTGACCGGCGCCCAACACCATGACCTGGTCAAGGCCGGCCAGCGCCGAGGGGCGATGCGCAATGACGATGGCGATGCCGCCGCGCTCGCGCACCGACATGATGGCGCGGGTCAAGGCCGTATCGCCGTCGGCATCGAGGTTGGAATTGGGTTCGTCGAGCACGAGCAGAAACGGGTCGCCGTAGAGGGCGCGGGCGAGCGCAACGCGCTGGCGCTGCCCGGCCGACAAGGCGGCGCCGGCCTCCCCGATATTGGTATCGTAGCCATCGGGCAGGCCCAGGATCATGTTGTGCACGTCGGCAGCATTGGCCGCCGCAATAATCGCCTCGCTCCCGGCCTGCGGATCGAACCGCGCGATGTTCTGTGCCACCGTGCCGTCGAACAGCTCGATATCCTGCGGCAGATAGCCGATATGCGGGCCCAGCAAATCCGGAGACCATTGATCGAGCGCGGCGCCATCCAGGCGGATCGTTCCCCGCTGCGCGACCCAGGCGCCGACGAGCGCCCGCGCCAGCGTCGATTTGCCGGATGCGGAAGGGCCGATCACCCCCAGCCCGTCGCCGCGCTTCAGCGCGAACGTGACGTTCTGCAGGATCACCCGCTGCTGGCCCGGCGCGGCGACCCAGAGTCCGTCGACACTGAGACGCTCCCGGGGCGGCGGCAACGGCATGCTGTCGGTCCGCGCCGGCTGCGCCGCCAGCAGCTTCGTCAGCCGCTCGGCGCTCTGCCGTGCGGCCAGGAAACCGCGCCAGTTTGCGATCGCGATTTCGATCGGCGCCAGCGAACGGGAGACCAGAATCGAGGCCGCGATCATCACGCCGCCGCTGGCCTGCCCGATGATGGTGAGATAGGCGCCAAGTCCCAGCACCGCGGACTGCAGCAGCAGGCGCAGCACCTTGGAGACATTGCCGTAGAGGGCGACGGTATCGGCCGCCACCAGTTGTTCGGCAAGATGCTTCTCATTGATGACGGTCCACCGTCGATTGAAGCGCTCGGACATGCCGAGCGCCCGGACGACTTCGGCAT
>NZ_JBAVNZ010000421.1:0-7839 GCF_049691595.1 Bradyrhizobium sp. | reverse complement strand
GTCATGTCATGGTTTCCGGGCGCTTGAAGAAAGTAGAACAGTCAGCGAACCTTGCCGCATCCGGGCGAGAGCGGCAACCATCATGGTGAATCAATCATGATTGATCGGCTTTGTGCATGAACTAAATTGAAACGGCTCCCGATCATGATATGGAACGGAAAAAGGCGGTCAAAGAGCCGCCGTGGGAGAGTTTTATGGGGCTTGTGCTCGATACCGTCGGCAAGCTGATTGCGGGCTACCTGCAAAAGGAAGTCCCCGGCTATGAGCCGTTCACGCCGAGCGATCCGGAACATCTGCGCGGCATCATCCAGCCCGGCGATGTCCTGCTGGTGGAAGGCAACAACCGGATTTCCGGCATCATCAAGTATCTCACGCAGTCGACCTGGTCGCATGCCGCGCTCTATGTCGGTCCGATCGACGGCGCGTCCGAGCCGGACGGCGAGCCGCATGTCCTGATCGAGGCCAATGTCGGCGAGGGCGTGGCCTCGTCGCCGCTGTCGAAATATTTTCCCTATCACACGCGGTTGAGCCGCCCGGTCGGCCTGTCGTTCGAGGACCGCGACACGGTGTGCCGCTACGCCATCAACCGGATCGGTTTCGGCTACGATACCAAGAACATCGTCGACCTGATGCGCTTTCTGTTTCCGCTGCCGGTGCCGCAGCGCTGGCGGCGGCGGATGATCGCGCTCGGTTCCGGAGATCCCACCAAGATGATCTGCTCGGCGCTGATCGCGCAGGCGTTCGACGCCGTGCGCTATCCGATCCTGCCCAAGATCACCCGCGCCGCCAGCCGAAAGGCCCGGCGCGAGATCCTGCATATCCGGGATTCCTCGCTCTACATGCCGCGCGATTTCGACATCTCGCCCTATTTCGAAATCGTCAAACCCACCATCGTGCACGGCTTCGACTACACCGCGCTGCACTGGGCCGACAAGCAAAAGCCGCTCCAGGAGGTAGCGGGCGAATTCGGTGTGTTTCGGGAGATCGAGTCGCCGTCGCTTGTTCCTGAGGAGATTGACCAAGAGACGCAGGTTCGGGCTGCGGCTGCGGAAGTGACCTCGGCCGAATCCGCCTCGACGCTGGTCGAGCGCATCAAGATCACCGAGCATTTCCTTGCCGTCGAATATGTCCCGGTGCGACCACCGGAGCGCCGCTCCCGCAGGCGCGAGAACGCGGCGTAGCAACTGGTGGTTAAGGCTCAGGCGGCCCTGGCCGCCGTCGCGCACGGCAATCCGGCGCGGGCAAGCCCGCCATACAGCGACTCATTCGGCATTTCCGAACGCAGGATCGCGCGCACCGCGACCAGTTTTTGCAGATCGATGCCGGTGGCAAATCCCTTGCTCTCGCAGAGAAACACCAGGTCTTCGAACACCACATTGCCGGTGGCCCCGGGCGCGAACGGACAGCCGCCGAGACCGCCCAGCGAGCCGTCGAGAACGCGCGCGCCCGCATCGAGCGCGGCCGAGGCGTTGGCGATGCCCATCCCCCTGGTGTCGTGCAGGTGAACACAGACCGGCTTCGATCCGGCGATCCTGACCACCTCCCTGGTCAACTCGCCGACCTGCTTCGGCCCGGCATAGCCGACCGTGTCGGCGATCGCGACCATATCGACGCCGGCCTCATAGCATTTCTCCGCCAGCCGGATCACTTCATCTGGATCAACCGGTCCAACGATCGAACAGCCCAGCGCCATCGAGATCGCGGCATTGACGAGCGGCCTGTGCGCGCTGGCGTCGCGCAGCTCGCAGAGGCGCTTGATGTTGGCAATGGCCGAATCGCGCGAGCGATTGGCATTGGCCTGGCTGTGTTCTTCGGTGGCCGAGACCACCGAAGCGACTTCAGCGACGCCCGAGGCGAGCGCCTCGTCGACGCCGCGCTCGTTCAGCGCCAGCGCGACGCCATGCGCGCCCGGCAGCGCGGCGACGGTCCGGATAATATCGCGGACGTCGGCGAATTGCGGGAAGGTTTTGGCGGGCAGGAACGAGCCGACCTCGAAATGCCGGACGCCGGCGGCGTATTCGTCGCGGATCCAGCGCTGCTTGGCCGTGGTCGATGGAAAGGCCTTCACGAGCTGCAGGCCGTCGCGCAGGCCCACTTCGCGCAGGACCAGCCTGTTGTCGGGATAGACGTCTTGAACGCGGGTCATGCGAGCCTCACGCGGCGTTGCCGGTTGAAGAAAATTTCGGTCGGTCGAGTTCGGCGCGGACCTCCGCGGTGTCGGCGCCAAGCACCGGAACTTGCAACCCTTCGCCGATATTGCCGCCGTTCCATTCTACCGGCAATGCCGGGACACGGAACGGTTTGCCGTCGGCATTGAAATTGTTGACGAGCCCGCCGGGCCGCAGCACATGCGGATCGCACAGGAGATCCTCGGGCCGATTGATCGGCGAGAAGCAGATGTTGAGCGCGTCGAGTCTCGCGGAAAGATCCGCGGCATTCCAGCGCCTGATCTCTTCGGCCACGCGCGGAATGATTCGCGCCCGCGCCAGGATTCGGTCGGTGGTGTCGCGCAGCGTCGGATCGTCGGCAAATTCCTTCAGCCCGAACTCGCGGCAAAAGCTCTGCCAATGGCCTTCGGTGACCACGCCGATGAAAATGCGATCGCCTTCGGCGGTGTCGAAAATGTCATAGATCGGCCAGGCATGCTCGCGCTCGGGCATCGAGCGCGGCTTCCTGCCGGTCATTTCATACTCGACCATGTGCTGCGCGACCAGGAACAGGCAGTTCTCGAACAGGCCAATGCGGATGTTGGCGCCGTCCTTGCTGCCGCCGCGCTTCTGATAGAGCGCAGCCAGGATCGAAATCGCCCCGAACATGCCGCCCATGATGTCGTTGGCGGAAGAACCGACCCGCTGCGGACGCTCCCGCGTGCCGGTCATGGCGGCGAGCCCCGACATCATCTGCACGACCTCGTCGAGCGCCGGGCGATGCTCGTACGGACCGGACAGAAAACCCTTGTGACCGGCGACAATCAGATGCGGATGCTTGCGGCGCAGCGCTTCGGCGCCAAGCCCCTGCCTGTCGAGCTGGCCGTCGCGGAAATTTTCCAGAAACACGTCGGCGCCGGCGAGCAGCCGATCCATGGTCTCGCGGTCCTCGGGCCTGGCGAAGTCGAGCACCACGCTGCGCTTGCCGCGGTTGAACAGCGGGAAGAACGAGATCCCCATGCCGCCCAGGCTGCGGGTCTTGTCGCCGGCGGGCGGCTCCACCTTGATGACCTCGGCCCCCAACTGCGCCAGGATCATGCCGCAGGTCGGCCCCATCACCATGTGGGTCATCTCGACGACCCTTACGCCGTCAAGCGGCAGTCCGGTCCCGCTCATCGTTTTCTCCCTTACGCGTTCGGTCCTTGGCAGACCAGACTAGGCCGTCGAGCGCCCGCTGGAAAACATAATCTGCCGAGCGGCCTCATCACCGTTGCATGACGCCAATGCATGGCGGCCGCCGGCCCGGCGGGCGTGGCGCCGCGAGCCGCTCGACACCCGACGGAACGCGCCCGGGCTCTTGCCGAAGACGCGGCGCATGTCTACCTGTCGCGAGGGCTTTTCCTGAGAGGCAGACCCGCCATGCTGGACGCCGCCGTCAAGGCGCTTTCGCAAATCCTGTCACCGGCGATGCGCACCATCCTGTGGCGATCGATCGGCCTTGCGCTGGTTTTGATCACGGCACTGGCGATCGGATTGCAGCGGCTGTTGAGCTGGTTCGCGGTCTATGGCGAAGACTGGGGCGAAGCCATGCTCGGCCCCGGCTTCCACACGCCGCTCAATATTCTCGCCTGGATCGTCTCGATCGCTGCCGGCCTCGGCGTTGTGCTTGGCGGCATCTTCCTGATGCCAGCGATCACCTCGCTGGTGGCCAGCGTATTCGTCGACGACGTCGCCGACCAAGTCGAGCGCGAGCATTATCCGGCGGAGCGTCCCGGCACCGCGCTCCCGTTCGGCCTCGCCATCACCGAGGGCATCAAGACCGCGTTGCTGACGATTCTGGTCTACCTGATCGCGCTGCCGTTCGTGTTCGTGGCCGGCGCGGGCTTCGTTGCGTTCTTCATCGCAACCGCCTGGTTGCTCGGCCGGGAATATTTCGAACTCGCAGCGATGCGGTTTCGCCCGCCGGCCGAAGCCAAGGCAATGCGCAAGGACAACGCCGCCATCGTGTTCACCGCGGGGCTGATGATCGCAGCGTTCGTGTCGATCCCGATTGTCAATCTGGCGACGCCGCTGTTCGGCATGGCCTTGATGGTCCACATGCACAAGCGATTGAGTGGCCCGCGGCCCGAACTGATCGAGCCGACGCGGAAGACAAGCGTACCGGCGGCGTGACCCCTTCTCCCTCGCCCCGCACTTGCGGGGAGATGAAGGTTAGATAGTCTTTTCCGGCCAGCGGCAGAGATCGTTGATCAGGCACAGCGCGCAGCGCGGCTTGCGGGCGAGGCAGGTGTAGCGACCGTGCAGGATCAGCCAGTGATGGGCGTGCAGCATGAACTCGGATGGAATCACCTTCTCCAGTCCGAGTTCGACCTCGAGCGGCGTAGTGCCGGGCGCCAGCCCGGTGCGGTTGCCGACGCGAAACACATGGGTGTCGACCGCCATGGTGTGTTCGCCGAAGGCCATGTTGAGCACGACGTTCGCGGTCTTGCGCCCGGCGCCCGGTAACGTCTCGATTTCGGCGCGGCTGCGCGGCACCTCGCCGCCGAATTCGGCGATCAGCTTTTCTGACAGCGCGATGACGTTTTTGGCCTTGTTGCGGTAGAGCCCGATGGTCTTGATGGTATCGCGCAGCCTTTCCTCGCCAAGCGCCAGCATCTTTTGCGGCGTATCGGCCACCATGAACAGCGCGCGCGTCGCCCGGTTGACGCCGGCATCGGTCGCCTGCGCCGACAGCACCACGGCGACCAGCAGCGTGTAGGGGTTGAGATGCTCCAGCTCGCCCTTCGGCTCGGGATTGGCGTTGCGGAACCGGCTGAACGCCTCATGCACCTCGGCGGCGGTCCAGGGCTTTGCCTTCGGCGACTTTTTTGCCGTGCGTCCGGGCAGAGATTTGGCGGCGGCTTTCTTCACCGGTTTCTTCGGCGCAGGTCGGACGGAAGGTTTCCTGGCACGTAACGGGCGGATGATTTTGGCCATGATCCCGGTATACTGACAGGCAATGACCGCAAGCAACGACTTTGATTCCGCGTGCGAACAGACAAAACTGTTCCAGGCGTTGCTGACGCCGCACCGCTCGCTCAACCGCACCGGATTTGTGGTGCTGATGTCGTTGCTCAGTGCGGTCAGCTTCGCCGCCGGCGTCGTGTTCTGGATCATGGGCGCCTGGCCGGTGTTCGGCTTTTTCAGCCTCGACGTGCTGGTGATCTATTGGGCGTTCCGGATCAATTTCCGCCGCGCCGCGGCCTGCGAGGAAATTACGGTGACGCCGTCGGAATTGCGTGTACGCCGGGTCAGCCACCGCGGTCACGTGGTGGAATGGGTGCTCAATCCGCTATGGGTGCGGCTCGACCAGAAGACCGATGCCGAATTCGGCATCGAGCGGCTCTATCTGGTCTCCAAAGGCCGTCACGTCTCGATCGGCCGCTTTCTGGGACCGGATGAAAAAGCCAGCTTTGCCAAAGCCTTGCTCGCCGCGCTGCAGGCCGCCCGGCGTGGCCCGCGCTACAATCCCATCAGTTAGCTGGCAATCGGAAATCGGGTGGCTTGCGCGCTGAACACGGCCTACCTTGAGCCTCATGATGACCCTCGCCATAAACGACCAGCGCCTGGCCAAGCCGGGCCCCCTGAATGCCGCGCTGCGCGACTATGATTCGGTGCGGCGCGCCATCGCCTTCATCTCGGCGAACTGGCGCGCGCAGCCGACCATCGAGGCGATGGCAGACGCCGCCGCGGTGACGCCGGATGAATTGCACCACTTATTCCGCCGCTGGGCGGGGCTGACGCCAAAGGCCTTCATGCAGGCGCTGACGCTCGATCACGCCAAAAGCCTGCTGCGGGATTCCGCCAGCGTGCTCGACGCCGCCCTCGACTCCGGATTGTCGGGCCCGGGGAGGTTGCACGATTTGTTCGTCACCCATGAGGCGATGTCGCCGGGCGAATGGAAGAACGGCGGCGCCGGCATGGCCTTGCGCTACGGCTTTCATCCCTCGCCATTCGGCGCCGCGATCGTGATCGCCAGCGGCCGCGGCCTGGCCGGCCTCGCCTTCGCCGATCCCGGCGAGGAGTCCGCCGCCTTTGCCGACATGAAGCGGCGCTGGCCGAACGCCAGCTATGTCGAGGATCGCGATGGCACCGCGGATCTCGCGCAACGCATCTTCGACACCAGACTGTGGCGTCCGGACCAGCCGCTGCGCGTGGTCCTGATCGGCACCGATTTCGAGGTGCGGGTGTGGGAGACGCTGCTCAAGATTCCGATGGGCCGCGCGGTCTGCTATTCGGATATCGCCAGCAACATCAACAGCCCGAAGGCATCGCGCGCCGTCGGCGCGGCGGTCGGACGCAATCCGGTGTCGTTCGTGGTGCCCTGCCATCGCGCGCTCGGCAAGAGCGGGGCGCTGACCGGCTATCACTGGGGCATCACCCGCAAACAGGCGATGCTGGGCTGGGAGGCAGGACAGGTGGGAATCCACTAACGGTCCAGCCGCTTCCAGAACAAGGCGGTGTCGCACAATCTCCCGTCCGGAAACATCGCGTAGTCTGGGATAATTCCGACCTGGGTCCAGCCCGACCGCCGATAAAGCCGGTAGCCGTTCTCGCCGGGAACGGTATCGAGCACCAGCAGCCGGCGGCCGAGCCGCCTCGCTTCCGCTTCCACCCGCGCCATCAAATCAGTACCGATGCCGCGTCCGCGCGCGGCGCGATGTACCAGCATTTTCTTCAGGTCGGCGCGATGCGGCTGGTTGGGCGGCGTGTCCAGCCCGAGTTGCACCGTGCCGACGATCCGGCCGTCCAGCCGGGCGGCGAGCAGCACGGTGTCGCCTGCCGCGACCGAGTTCGCGACCTTGCGGAAGAACGCAAGTGCCTGCTCATGCGGGAACGGCGACATGAAACTGACGCTGGCGCCGCCTTCGACGCAATCGACCAGCACCGACGCGAGCTGATCGAGCGCCGCGTCCGGAACCGGCGCGGTGAGAACAGAGATTTCGACGCCGGCACTCACGCCGCGAGGTCGAGCTTCGAGGCCACCGTGGAATCGGCATTGAGCCAGTAGATCACCGGAGCGCCGGTCGCGAGCTCGCGTTTGAGGATTTGTTCCGGCGTCAGCTTCTCCAGCACCATGATCAGCGCGCGCAGCGAATTGCCGTGGGCTGCGACCAGCGTGCGCTCGCCGCGCAGCACGCAGGGCAGGATCTCCTGGACGTAATAGGGCAGCGTGCGCGCCAGCGTATCCTTCAGGCTTTCGCCGCCGGGCGGCGGCACGTCGTAGGAACGCCGCCAGGTCAGCACCTGCTCCTCGCCCCATTTCTTGCGGGCATCGTCCTTGTTCAGGCCCGACAACTCGCCGTAATCGCGCTCATTGAGCGCAAGATGCTTTCTTGTCGGCAGCCCGCTCTGGCCGATCTCGGCCAGCGCCAGATCGAGCGTGTGCTGGGCGCGCTTCAGCACCGAGGTGAAGGCGATGTCGAACGACAGCCCCTGCGCCTTCAGCTTGCGGCCGGCCTCTTTGGCTTCCGCGATGCCCTGCTCGGTCAGGTCAGGGTCCTTCCAGCCGGTGAAGAGATTTTTCAGGTTCCATTCGCTCTGGCCGTGACGCACGAGCACGAGAAGACGGTCGCTCATTCCCTTGATTTCCGTTTCGTTTCGAGAAGCCGCAAATTCTTTATCGTTCGAGCATGATCTCCGCGCCAACGCG
>NZ_JBAVNZ010000420.1:0-2551 GCF_049691595.1 Bradyrhizobium sp. | reverse complement strand
ATCCGAGATCATCCGCCACGGCTATGTCCGCCGCGCCTATATCGGCGTGGCCGGCCAGACCGCGCCAATCCCGCGAAGGCATGCGGTGGTCGCCGGCGTCGACAACAAGATGGGCGCGTTGCTGGCGCAGATCGAGCCGGACGGACCGGCGGCGCAGGCAGGCCTTCAGCCGGGCGACGTCGTGATCAAGCTGGATGGCGCCGACATCAACGGGGTCGACGATTTGATCCGCGTGCTCGATCGCGACCGCGTCGGTCGGACGCTTGCCATGGAGGTGCTGCGGATGGGCCGGCTGCGGGCGATCGACATCCATCCGGTCGAACGCAAGCCGACGGCGCGGCAGGGCTCAAGGCCGTAGCCGTTTGTCAACCGCCCTTGACGGCGCCAGCGGTAAGACCTGCGACGATCTGGCGCTGCGCGAACACCGTCAGCAGCAGCACCGGCAGCGTCACGATCAGGGCGGCCGCGGCGAGCGGTCCCCAGCTCAGTTGATCGAACGAAATCATGTTGTAGACGGCGACGGGCAGGGTTCGGGTCTCTCTTCCGGCCAGCACGATGCCGAACACGAAATTATTCCAGGAAAAGATCACCGCCAGAATGAAGGCGACCGCGAGGCCCGGCCGGGCAATGGGCAGCGCGACATGCCAAAACACCTGCCAGCGTGTCGCGCCGTCGATGAAGGCGGCCTCTTCCAGTTCCAGCGGCGTGGTCTCGAAATAGCCGATCATGATCCAGATCACGATCGGCACCGTCACCACCAGATGAATGATGATCTGCGGCCACAGCGTGCCGAGCAATCCCAGCCACTGGAACAGCAGGAACAGCGGAACGAGATACGACAATCCCGGCGTGATCCGCGCGATCAGGATCACGACCGCGGATTTGTGCGCGGACATCCGCGCTATTCCATAGCCTGCGGGAACGCCGACCAGCATCGCGAGCAAGGTCGCGGTACCTGTCACGAGCAGGCTGTTGATGAAATAAGTCACAAAACGGTTCGACGCCAGCACGTCGGCATAGTTCTTCCAGGCAAAATGCTCGGGGAGGAAGACCGGCGGGTAGGCGGCGTTGTCGATCTCGAACTTGATCGAGAGCGAGGCCATCCAGAGAAAGAACAGGATCGCCGGCGATACGACGATGAAGACCGCACACCACAGCCCGATCTTGCCGAGAACTTGCCGCGGGCTCATGCGCCGCCGCCGATCTCGGTCCAGGCCGTGCGCTGGCGCAGATACAATAGCACGGCCGCCAGCATCACGATCAGGATGAAGAAGATGACCGCGATCGCCGAACCGTAGCCAAGGTCGTAATAGATGAAGGCGACGCTGTAGAGATAGAGATTGATCGTCTCCGACGCCGAGCCCGGGCCTCCCTGCGTGATCGCAAAAATGATGTCGAAGCTTTTGACGGCGTCGATGACGCGGATCATCGCGGCGATGAACAGAAACGGCATGATCAGCGGCAGCGTGATGTAGCGGAACACCTGCCAGATCCCGGCGCCGTCGATCTGGGCGCTCTCGTATGGCTCGGTCGGGATCGCGGCAAGGCCGCCCAGCACGATCAGCATCACCAGCGGCGTCCATTGCCAGGTCTCGACCAGCACCAGCGAGGGGATCACGGTCGCCGGATGAAACACCCAAAGCTGTGCCGGCAGCCCGACCAGCGACAACAGATAGTTGAGCACGCCGAGCTGCGGATGAAACATCATGGTCCAGACCAGCGCGATCGCAACCGGCGTCGCCATCATCGGCATGATGAACAAGCCGCGCAGGAAGCCGCGCCCCGGGAATTTGGCGTGGAACACGACGGCGGCGAAGGTCCCGAAAATCAGCGGCAGCAGCACCGACAAGGCGGTGTAGATCACGGTGTGGGCGACCGCTTCAGCGAAGCGGGGATCGCTCGGCAGCCGCAGATAGTTGGCGAGACCGACAAAGGTAGTTGGCGAGCCGACTTTCCATTCGTGCAGGCTCATCCAGATCGTGAACAGCCACGGGAATATGATGATCGCGAGCACCACGACCAGCGCCGGCAACACGAACGGCCAGTACGATGGCGCCCGCAATGGCAGCCCCGGCGCGAGGTGCGCTTCCGCCGCGGCCGAGGTGGCTTGTTGTATCGCCGTCACGCCTTCTCGCTGCGCTCCAGGATCGGCCGATACTGCTCGTGGGCTTTTTTCAGCTCGGTGGCCGGGTCCGCGCCTGAGAGCGTGGCAGTCAGCGCCGCACCGACCAGATCGCGGAATTCGGCAACGGGTATCACGACGGGAAGGCCGAGCTTGCTGATCCTGGCGGAATCGATCACCGACTGCAGCCATTCCGGCGGCATCTTGACGCCCTTGCGCACCTCGGGATCGTTGAGGATCGAATTGCGGAACGGAACGCCGCCGCCGGCCTGCAGCAGCCGCGCGCCCTGCGCCTTCGAGACCGCCCACTGGCACAGCAGATAGGCGGCTTCCTTGTTCTTGCTCGCCTGCGCGATGCCGAGGCCGTCGCCATAGGTCGCGGAATACTGCCCCTTGGGTCCGGCCGGCACCACCGTATAGCCGACCTTG
>NZ_JBAVNZ010000419.1:0-2628 GCF_049691595.1 Bradyrhizobium sp. | reverse complement strand
CCTGGAAGGCGCGGAACCGCAACCGCGTCACCAAGGCGGCGGAAGCAGCCGAAGCCGCGGCGCCCGAACTCGCAGCCGCCGCCGCCAGCGCGGCAGCCGAAGAGCCGATCGCCACCGCGCTCAAGATCGACGACCTCAAGATCGAACTCGGCTACGCGCTGCTGCCGCTGGTCAACGGCCCCGACGGCACCGACCGCCTGACCGAGCAGATCAAGGCGCTGCGCCGCTCGCTCGCGGTCGAAATGGGCTTTGTGATGCCGGCGGTGCGCATCCTCGACAATGTGCAGCTCGAGGCCAACACCTACATCATCAAGATCAAGGAAGTGGACGCCGGCACCGGAAAAATCTGGCCGAACCAGTTCATGGTGATGGACCCCGCCGGCAACCAGGTCGGCGTGCCCGGCATTCACACCGTCGAGCCGACGTTTGGGCTACCTGCCACCTGGGTCGATGCCGCCCTGAAAGAGGAAGCCTCCTTGAAGGGCTACACGGTGGTCGATGCCGCGACCGTGCTGTCGACGCATCTGACCGAACTGCTCAAGAACAACATGTCGGACCTGCTCTCCTATGGCGAGGTGCAAAAGCTGCTGAAGGACCTGCCGAAGGAGCAGGGCGAACTGGTCAAGGACATCGTGCCGAGCCAGGTGACGATATCCGGCATCCAGCGCGTGCTGCAACTGCTGCTCGCCGAGCGGGTCTCGATCCGCGATCTCTCGACCATCCTCGAAGGCATCGCCGACGCGCTGGCGTTCTCGCGCAACCCCGCGACCATGGTCGAGCATGTCCGCGCCCGGCTGGCGCGGCAGATCTGCGCGCAGAATACCTCGCATAACGGCTATCTGCCGCTGATCGCGCTGTCGGCGCGATGGGAACAGGCCTTTGCGGAGTCGATCGTCGGCCAGGGCGACGACAGGAGCCTCGCAATGCAGCCGTCAAAACTGTCGGAGTTCATGACCGCGGTGCGCAACAGCTTCGAGCAGGCCGCACGCGAGGGCGAGGCGCCGGTGCTGGTGACGTCGGCTTCGATCCGCCCCTTCGTGCGGTCGCTGGTGGAGCGGTTCCGGTCGCAGACGACCGTGCTGTCGCAGGCCGAAATCCATCCGCGCGCGCGGCTGAAAACGGTCGGCAGCGTCTAGCCGGCCGGGGCAAATCAGTGGCCAAAGCGCAGCGGCTTTTCCGCCACAGGCAACTGATTTGTTGGATTGTGGCGAGCGTGCGACGTTTTGGGTCGGCGAGTGCATCCAAGACATATGATATTGTAATATCTCGATAATTTTACAATTTACCGATCGCCGCGGCTGTTCCAGTCGCGCATGTTCACATCTTTTCACTGCATTGTGATCGCATCTTTGCAACCAGAGGCCCTATTCCTACGTTTCTGGTTGCGTGACGTTGAACCAGCCTGCGGACGATCCCGACCAATCCGTAGAGCAGGAAGGCGTCAGGAGACGTCCATGAACCACTCGATTTACAGCGCGGATCGGACAACCCATCTCAAGATCGTGGTGGTGGCGCTGATCGCGGGTATCCTGGTGACAGGCTTGGGCATCTCCGCGCGCAGTTCCGACGAGGGTTACACCCAGACCGCGCGGGTGATGAAGGCCGGCAAGCCGGTCGTGATCACCAGTTCGAACAATTCACTCGTACGATAGAGGATTTCACGGAATTCACGCGGCCCTTTACAGCCCCCCAAAGTCGCCACGTGGATAATGAAGACCCCAACTACCCCCAAGTTGGACTACCGAAAACGCCCGCCCCCCACGGGCGTTTTCTCTTTTGCGGCGTGCCTCAGCGTGGCGGCGCTGGCGCCGCGGCCGGAACCGTCTCGATCAGCTTGCCGGCGAAGACCGGCGCGGAATGCGGGTTGCCGTCCGGCGATCCGCCGGCCTGCTCGACGGTCACTGCATAGGTCGCGGCGTTGATGATGTCGGCATCGTAGGACGACAGCACTGGCCGCACGGTAAAGTCGCTGCCGCCGATCACGCCGAGCGAGCGCGGTTGCGGCAGCTTGTCGGAGATCAGCCACAGCTCGAAACTCTTGCCGGGCTCGGCGGCAGCGCCGACCTTGCGAACCGTAAAATTCTTGGTGGCGGCGTCCACCGTGAGAATGAACGCGGGCGCCCCGCCGTCCCTCTGCAGCACAGCAACATATTGGGCGGCGGGCGGCGCCGGCGTCGGCGGCGTCCTGACCTCGACCACCTGTACGCGCGGCTTCGGACGAATGCTGTCGGGCAGCAGGTCGGGCTGGTAGACTTGGAGCGCGAGCATCGCGACAAGCGCCGCCGCGGCCGCGGTCGCAAACGACGCCACGTTGCGCCAGCGACGTACCCGGCCCGACAACTCGATGATGTTGCTATTGTCGACGACGGGCGCCGGCGCAACGGCCTCGGGCGCGACAGCCGCCGGCGCTTCCGGCAGCAGCAACGGCGCCTGCGGTTCGGCGTGCCCGATCGCCGTCCTGATGTTCTCCCACACGATCGGCCGCGGCTCGACCGATCCGACCATCTGGTTCAGCACGCCGAGCCGGTGCTCCCACGCCCGGACCACCGCGCTGAATTCCCTGTCGAGGGCCATCATGGTCTCGACCTGCGCGCGCTCGTCGGCATCGAGGGTGCCGAGGGCATACTC
>NZ_JBAVNZ010000418.1:0-4169 GCF_049691595.1 Bradyrhizobium sp. | reverse complement strand
CAGCAGCGCCGCGCAATGCGGGCAGCCGGCGATGTGGGTTTCGACCTCGTGCGCGTGCCCGGCATCGAGCTCGCCGTCGATCAGCGCATGAACAAGGATTTCAGCTTCCTCGCAGGTCATTTCGGTTGCTCCAGTTCCGCCGTCCATGCCGACCGCAGCATGGCGCGGGCGCGCGCGAGACGGGACATCACGGTACCGACGGGCACGTCGGCGACCTCGGCGATCTCGCGGTACGAAAGGTTGTTGATTTCACGCAGCACGAAAGTCTCCCGGAAGGGTTCGGTGAGCGCGGCCACCAGCCGGCGGACGGTGTCGCCATCAAGGCGGCGCAGCATCTGCGCTTCCGGCGTTTCCTGCGCCTCGTGCCAGAGCGGGGTCTGTTCGGCGCTTTCGGGCACGTCCTCGATCGCGCTGGTTGGCGTGGTCGCGCGCCTTGCATATTCGGCGCGACAGACATTGCGCAGGATCGCGAACAGCCATGGCTTCATCGCCGGCCCGCGATAGCTGTCGAAATGCCTGAAGGCGCGCAGATAGCATTCCTGCACCGCGTCCTCGGCGTCGGCGGCATTGCGCAGCAGATAGCGTGCCAGCGTATAGGCATCGTCCAGATAGGGCAGCGCCGCTTCGCGAAAGCGCCGCGTCTTGTCGGGATCGCCATTGGACGTCTTGACCGGCATCGCCTGTTGCCCGATTTCCGCGGCGTATGATCGTGCCCGGCCGGGCTCAACCCACCGGCCGGGCAGGGTTGTGATGCCTTGGTCTGGCGCGCTACTCAACCTTGATTATCCCGGTCATATGCGGGTGCAGCGAACAAAAATACTTGTAATCGCCGGCTGCCGCGAACGTGAACGAAAAGCTGTCGTCGGTATCCAGCGTTTTCGACCTGAACTTGCCGGCGGCGACCACCGTATGCGGGATGTCGTCGCGGTTCTTCCAGGTGACGGTGGTGCCGACCTTCACCGTGAGCTGCGCCGGCTCAAAGGTGAAATTGTCGATCATCACCGTCGTGTCCTCGGCGCGTGCGGCGGAGGCGTGCAGGATCATTGCCGCGGCGATGGCGATGGCAAAATGTTGCACGCCAGGGCCGCGGAGGGTTGCCGATATCATCTTGAAAATTCCCTTCAGCCCTGCAGCGGCGAGTCGATGATGGCGAGGCGCTGATCGCCCTGCTTGAAGTTGATGCTGGCGACGCCGAGCAGGGTGCGGAGCTTGCTGTCTTCGACCTTCATCGGTCCCGGCGAGGGGGCGGTGCCGGGCGCCGGCTGCGGGAAGGCGGTCGAGCGCGCGGTGTGGAAGGTGATGTTGCCTTCGACCTTCTGCATCACCTGATGGATATGGCCGTTCAGCACCGTCACCGAGCCAAAGCCCTTGAGATAGTCCAGCGCGCGGGCGCCGTCCTCGGTGCCCCAGCCCCAGCTCGGATAAACCGTCCACAGCGGGATGTGCGCGAACACGACGATCGGGGTCGATTTCGAGCGTCCCTTGATATCGTCCTCGAGCCATTCGAGCTGGTCATCGCCGAGACTGCCGAGGCCGCCGGCCTTGAGGTTCACGACGTTGACGAGACCGATGAAGTGGACGCCGCCGGCGTCGAACGAATACCAGCCGGCGCCCTTGGTGCCGCGGCCGTAGCGTTCCTTGTAGAGCTTGACCTCTTCGTCGATGAAGTCGTGCTCGCCCGGCACGTAATGCACGTCGAGCCTGGCCTGCGAGATGATGCGCTCGGCGTTGTCGAATTCGGCAGCCTTCGACAGATGGGTGATGTCGCCGGTATGGATCATGAAGGACGGTTTTGTCGGCATCGCCTTGATCTTGTTGATGGCTTCCTCCAGCGTGCCGATCGCGTTGGGATTGGCGGGCTTGTCGAAGCCGATGTGGCTGTCGCTGATCTGCAGGAAGGTCATTCCGGCCGGCTCGGCGGCCTGCGCGGAGCCGACAATTCCAAGCGAACGGGGCACGCCGCCCGAAATGGTCCAGAGCACGCCGGTGCCGGCCCAGGTCATGCATTCCAGCACGCGGCGGCGGCTGACGCCGCGTTCTTCGTCAATATGGTCGCTCATGGCAAATCTCCGTGGACCCCTGATTGGGTGTGTGGAGACGTGATCGGGCGAGGCCGGGGTTTATTCCCGGTGCTGGGGAACCATGGGCCGGAGCGATGACGATTTCGTGAGCCTGGTGTTCTACCGGCGCCGGCTATCGCGACTCCTCGAGGATCATCGCCGCGCCCTTCTCGGCGATCATCGCCGTCGGCGTATTGGTATTGCCCGAGGTGATCGTCGGCATCACAGAGGCATCGGCGACGCGAAGTCCGGCGAGGGCGTGAACGCGCAGCCGCTCATCGACCACGGCAAGCGGATCGCTGGTCGTTCCCATCTTCGCAGTGCCGACCGGATGGAAGATGGTGGTGCCGATATCGCCGGCGGCTTTCGCCAGCGACGCATCGTCGTCGCCGACGGCGGGACCGGGCAAATATTCCTGCGGGCGATAGCGCGCCAGCGCTGCCTGCTTCATCAACCGCCGCGTGGCGCGGATGGCGTCGGCGGCGACCTCGCGGTCTTCCGCCGTCGACAGATAATTCGGCGCGATCGAGGGCGCCTCGTCCGCTTGCGCGGAACCGATGCGCACGGTGCCGCGCGAGGTCGGCTGCAGATTGCAGGCGCTCACGGTGATCGCCGGGAAACGGTGCAGCGGATCGCCGAACTTGTCGAGCGACAGCGGCTGCACGTGGAACTGGATATTGGCGCGCGCGCGGCGCGGATCCGAGCGGGTGAAGATGCCGAGCTGCGACGGCGCCATGGTCAGCGGGCCGCGGCGGCGGAAGGCATAATCGAGGCCCATCAGGCCGCGCCGGAACAGCGAATGATAGGTCTCGTTCAGCGTGCGAATGCCATGAACCCTGAAGATCGCGCGCTGCTGCAGATGGTCCTGCAGGTTGCGCCCGACGCCCTGCCGGTCGAGCGCGACCTCGATGCCGAGCGGCTTGAGCCAGTCCGAAGGCCCGATGCCGGAACGGTGCAGCACCTGGATTGATCCGATCGAGCCGGCGCACAGGATGACTTCGCCTCTGGCGCGGGCCTCGACGATGTCGGTGCCCTGGATGAAACGCACGCCGGCGGCGCGGCCGTTCTCGACGATCAGGCGATCGACCAGCACGTTTTTTTCCAGCCGCAGATTGGCGCGGTTCAGCACCGGCTTGAGAAAGCCGCGCGCCGACGACCAGCGCCGTCCGCGCTTCTGGTTGACGTGGAAATAGCCGACGCCCTCATTGTCGCCGGTGTTGAAATCCGGAACTTTGCGGATGCCCATCTGTTCGGCGGCATCGCCGACGGCGTCGAGAATTTTCCACGACAGCCGCGGCGCCTCGATCCGCCAGCCGCCGCCGGTGCCATGGTGTTCGCTTTCCCCGAGAAAATGATCTTCCAGCCGCCGGAAGTGCGGCAGCACGTCGTCATAGCCCCAGCCGGTGAGGCCGAGCTGGCGCCAATGGTCGTAATCGGCGGCCTGGCCGCGCATCGAGATCATGGCGTTGATGGCGGAGGAGCCGCCGATCACCTTGCCGCGCGGGTAGGCCAGCGAGCGGCCGTTGAGGCCGGCTTCCGGCTCGGTCCGAAACATCCAGTCCGAGCGGGGATTGCCGATCGCAAACAGGTAGCCGACCGGGATGTGAAACCAGATCCAGTTGTCGTTGCCGCCGGCTTCCAGAATCAGCACGCGGGTCTTGGGATCGGCCGACAGCCGGTTGGCCATGATGCAGCCGGCGGTGCCCGCGCCGACGACGATATAGTCGAAATCACCTTCAAGCCGCTTCATCGGTTATCACCACACCGCCCGCCGGGGCCTGCCGCTGCCTTAACCTCGCCCTCGGCCGCTGTACAGCCGCCCCGGGGCTGTTGGGCCGCGCGCCCCTTACATGCTACACAGGGCAAAACCGTCCAACCCGAAACCGAGCATTGCCATGCCCATCGTCAACCGCGTCGCCGATCTGCAACCCGATATCCAGGCCTGGCGCCGCGACATCCATGAAAATCCGGAACTGCTCTATGACGTGCACCGCACTGCATCATTCGTGGCGGACCGGTTGCGGGAATTCGGCTGCGACGAGGTGGCGACGGGTCTCGGCCAAACCGGCGTCGTCGGCGTCATCAAGGGCCGCAAGGCCGCCGGCAAGG
>NZ_JBAVNZ010000417.1:0-4610 GCF_049691595.1 Bradyrhizobium sp. | reverse complement strand
GCTGGAAGGCGTTGAGGTCGAGCTGTTTGGCTGAGGCGTGATGGTCTGCGATTTGGCTTCCGGCCGGGCCCGGAAGTTCTTCACAGGATTTGCACAGATCATTCGTCTCCATCGCGACCGCCGTCCCCCACCCCGGCCTCCGCTTCGCCCGGCCGACCCTCCCCATTGTTCAGACCGGGGACAAGGTGGACGGGTGTTCGGAGACATCGTGGACACTTCCGACAGCGAATCAAGGAGGCCGTCAGATGCCGTTCCACGAGGTGTGCCGAATGGACGCGAGATTGGAATTTGTGTTGTTGGCCTTGGGAATCCGGACTCAGACCCGCCGCACCATCGCAGGCGTGAGGTCCTTGAGCGACGGCGCGCCGAGCTGCTGCATGGCGTTGCGGGTCTCGGCGCGCAGGATGGCAAGCACGCGCTCGACACCCGGCTGGCCGAAGGCGCCGAGCCCCCAGAGATAGGGCCGGCCGATACAGACGGCTTGCGCGCCCAACGCCAATGCCTTGACGATGTCACTGCCGCGGCGAAAGCCGCTGTCGACCAGAACCGGCATGCGGCCGCCGACCGCCTGGACGATTTCCGGCAGCACGTCGATGGTTGCACTGACGCCGTCTTCCACACGCCCGCCATGGTTCGAGACGATGACGGCATCGATCCCCGCATCGGCGGCGAGTTTTGCATCCTCGAAGGCGAGGATGCCCTTGAGTACGAGCTTGACCTTGACCATTTCCCGCAGGCGCTTGATCAAATCCCAGGTCAGGTTGGTGACGATCGTGCTGCTCACGCCGCCGAGATCGATGCCGGCAAAGTTCGGCTTGCGCGACAGATAGTCGTTGAGGGTATGGCAGCTTCCACATTCGCGGGTGTCGGCGCGCCGCAGCCTGACGAAGGTCTCCCATTTCGCCGATGACCTCACATCTAGCGTGACCGCGATGGCCGGAGCCCCGGCGGCCTCGGCTCGCCGGACCAGACCTTCGGCAACTTCCCAGCGCTGGGTCGTGTAGAGCTGAAACCACAGCGGCGCGCCGCGTGCGGCGATTGCATCCTCGATCGATGTCGTGGCCACGGTGGATAGTATCTGCAGATGATTCCCCGCTTTCGCCGCCTTGACCGCCGCGATCTCTCCTTCGGGATGAAAGGCGCGGTTGCTGCCGGTCGGTGCAATCACGATCGGGCTGTCGTATTTCGTGCCAAGGATCTCCGCGCTCGTGTCGATCTTGCTGACGTCGACGAGCCGGCGCGGGCGCAGTTCGAACTTCCGAAAACCTTCGCGATTGGCGCGCAAGGTCACTTCGTCATCGACCCCGGTGGCCATGTAACCGAAATGCGCAGGCGGAACATTCTTCTTCATGACCGGTTCGAAGTCGAAGACGTCGAGGGCCTGCGAAGGGTCGGCAATCAATTTATCCAGATCGCGCGGCGCCCATTCCGCGGGATCCGATGGCCGGATCCCTTCAGCCAATGCGTCGGGCGCAAAAAGCGGGCTCGCCGCCAAGAATTGCAGCAAGCGACGACGGCTGACGAGGTCCATATGATGCGGCGACATTATTGCCTCCTCAAAGGGGTGCATCGTCGCTCAATTCGAACGACGAAGCGAGTGCAATCCGGGCACGCGCCGCTATGATATGGTTGTCAACCGGCCAACGCAGATCGGCTCGAACAATTTGGGTGGAAAATCATGACCGGTCACGCCAAACTGGGAGCCCTTCTTTGGTTCTCTGTTGTCGCGTGCGGCACCAGTGCCCATGCCCAGCCACAGGTGATCGGGGCGCCGCCGGAAGCCGCGAACATGAAACTGGTCGGGGCCGATGGCTTGCAGGCGCGCAGCGCCTATCAGCCGACCATCCATCATCAGGGCGACCGCTTCATCGCCTATATCGGTCATCACGGCGGCACCGACGATATTCCGATGCCCGTCAATCCGCAGACCGGCAAGGCAGAGCCGAACGGCACCTCGATCGTCGACGTCACCGATCCCGCGCAGCCAAAATATCTGCGTCACATTCCGGGCCAGGCCGGAAAGTATGAAGCGGGCGGCGCGCAGATGGTGCGCATCTGCGACGGCAAGGATTTGCCGAAAGGCGACCGCAACGCGGTCTACCTGCTGCGCACCTTCGGCGGCGAGGCGCATGAGATCTGGAACGTCGCCGATCCCGCCAATCCGGTTCTGATCACCCGGATTACGGGGTTGAAGGACACCCACAAGAACTGGTGGGAATGCGACACCGGCATCGCCTTCCTGGTCTCGGGCGCGCCGGACTGGCGCACGCGCCGCATGACGCAGGTCTACGACCTCGGCGATCCCGCCCATCCGGTGAAGATACGCGACTTCGGCCTGCCCGGTCAGGAGCCGGGCGCGACCGGCGCGGTGCCGACCGAACTGCACGGGCCGATCTCGACCGGGCCGTCCGGCAACCGCGTCTATTTCGGCTATGGCACCAACAAGGGCGGCCTGCTGCAGATCGTCGATCGCGACAAGCTCATCAACGGCCCGAAGGAGCCGACCCCGGAAAATCTTCGCCTGCCGGAAATCTCGCGGATGCCGATGTCGGCGCTGAACGGCGCCCACACCACCTTTCCGATGAAGGAGATGCCGATCGCGGAATTCGCAAAGGACAAGGACGGCAGCAGCCGCGACATCGTGATGATCGTCGATGAGGCGATCTTGAACGAATGCAACGAGGCGCGGCAGATGGTATGGTTCGCCGACGTCACCGTCGAGAACCGGCCGATGATGATTTCCAGCTACACTGTGCCGGAGGCCAGCGGCGCGTTCTGCGAACGCGGCGGGCGGTTCGGCGCGCATTCCTCCAACGAGAGCATGGCGCCGGTCTACTACAAGAAGATGGCCTTCATTGCCTTCTTCAATGCCGGCGTCCGCGCGCTCGACATCCGCGATCCCTACCATCCCAAGGAAGTCGGCCATTTCATTCCCTCGATCACGGCCGCGACCGACAAGCGCTGCGTCACCATCGACGGCCGCGACCGCTGCAAGGTCGCGATCCAGACCAACAATGTCGAGACCGATGCGCGCAGCTACATCTATATCGTCGACCGCGCCAATACCGGGTTGCATATCCTGGAACTGACCGGCCCGGCGCGCGCCGTGGCCGGCCTGCCGTGAGGGTATGATCGATGCGCCGCTGGCGGGTCATCGCGGTTGCGGTTGGCGCGTTTTGCGCGCTGTCCGGCGTCGCGGCCTGCGAGAATGTGCCGCCGCCGGCCGAGCGCTGGCAGGAAATCGCCTGGCCGTTTCCGCGCGACGGTTGGCCCGCCGGCCGCGCGTTCCGTTGCGGCGCGGCCTCCTGCGGCGATGAGGTCGAGGTCTATGTCCGGCCGAAGATGGGTTTCTGCGACTGCGACCGCGGCGTCGCCGATGACGACGAAGTCGACCGCGTCGCCGATCTCGACCTGATCAGCGAGCGCTTTGTGCCGCTCGAGGCCGGGAGGGTCGTTCGCCTCGCTGATATGCCGGGGCGGATCCGGGCGTATGATCTCAAGACGGCCGAAGGCGCGCGGCACGCCGCTGTCGGCATCGCGGTGTCCAGGCGCTGCGATCTGCTGGTCGCGGCGGCGCAGGGCAAGGGGGAGGCGTCCGCCGTGCAGCGGGCTGCGCTTGAGTTGTTGGCATCAGGCAAAATGAAGGATTGGATGATTGCCGCGATGGAGGGGCGTTGAGGCTGGCTATTGTTTGCTGTTCCCTTGTATGGTTGCCTGTCACTATAATTGCAGCTTACCCGCGCAGTTCCCGATGAAGAGCGTTGAAACCGCTGCGACTGACGGCCTCGGTCCGGTTCCCGCAAGACCGGCGATAATCGGAAACGTTCGCGCGCAACGGTTCGCTGCGCCAACGGGCGACGGCGAACGAGCTCTGCCATCGATGCGATTGTCGCCGGAGAGGCTTTGCGATGATCGATGATATCGCACTCCTGAAACGAGCCATGGAGCAGATGGACGCGGAGGATCCCACCGTGGCCCAGGCCGCCAAGGACCGCACCGCGCTGATCCTCAGCGAAGCCAGGCTGAGCTTCTCGAAAATGGCCGAGTTGATCCAGCAGCGTCGATTGCTGCTGCGGCCCGCGATCGTGGCCCACATCAAACGCATGGATCAGCCCGGCCTGCTCGGAGACGCGGCATTCCGCGACGCGGGTAGCGCGCTCCGGAAGGAAGGTCAGAGCTTTCGTCAAATCGCAGAAGCAATCGAAGCTACCGGCAGACCCGCGCCCCGATATGAGGATCCGGCGCCGAACAGCGAGCCGCCTTACCGGACGGTGCGCGAGCCGGGTATGCCCGCGTGGCTGCCAGCGCTCGGTTTTGTCGCGAGCATTGTCGTCTTTCCGCTGCGACATCCTTTGCGGTTCCTCGCGATCGCGCTTCTCCTCATTTTGCTGTTCTACGCCTCGCGTGCCCTCGGCTCGAAAGTTCTGGGATATTTCGATGGCGTTGCCGCCGTCAGCCAGCGCGTGGATACGGCAATGTCGTCGGTGAGTTCTTTCGTCAATGAGCAGATCTTGCGGCAATCCAAGAAGGCGCCGCCCGCCGCCCCAATCCCGTCTCCTCCGGCCGCGGCCCCGCCGCCGCCATCCGCCGCCCCTTCGGCTGCTCCTGCC
>NZ_JBAVNZ010000416.1:0-4530 GCF_049691595.1 Bradyrhizobium sp. | reverse complement strand
TTCGGCCTCGCCACGCCGCCCTTGCTGCGGCTCGCCACCATGGTACGCGCCGCCGACACCGGACGGCTCGACCTGGCGCCGGAAGCGCCCGGACTGCTGGCGGCGTCGCTCGGACTGTCGCGGATGTATGATGACGATCTCGAGCAGCTCGACGCCGGCATCGCGCTCTATGATGCGTTCTATCGCTGGTGCCGCGATGCCACCGGCGAAACCCACAACTGGCCAACCAACAAGGCGAAGCCGTGATCGATACGACGACGACTACCGAGGCCGATGCCGGTCACGGCATCGGCCTCGGCGAGGCTTTTCAGGTCTGGCTCCGGGTCGCGCTGCTCAGTTTCGGCGGCCCGGCCGGCCAGATCGCGGTGATGCACCGCATTCTGGTGGAGGAGAAGAACTGGATTTCCGAAGGCCGGTTCCTGCATGCGCTGAACTACTGCATGCTGCTGCCGGGCCCGGAGGCGCAGCAGCTCGCCACCTATATCGGCTGGCTGCTGCACCGGACCGCAGGCGGCATCATGGCGGGCGGCCTGTTCATCCTGCCCGGCGTCATCGCCATCATGGCGTTGAGCTATATCTACGCGGCCTTCGGCAATGTCGGATTCATCGAGGCGCTGTTCTTCGGGCTGAAAGCCGCGGTGCTGGCGATCGTGGTCCAGGCGGTGGTCCGGGTCGGAAAACGCGCGCTGCGCAACCGCGTCATGATCGCGCTGGCCGCGATCGCCTTTGTCGCGATCTTCTTTTTCAACGTGCCCTTCCCGGCCATCATCATCGCCGCCGGCGTGATCGGCTATCTCGGCGCCAGAAGCGGCCGGCCGGAATTCGCAGGCGGCGGGCACGGCGGGGGCAAGAATTCGGCGACGGTCGACAGCATGCTCGGCGACGAATTGCCCGATCACGTCCGCCCCAGCGTTTCGCGTGCCTTGAGAGTAAGCGCGGTCTGGCTGCTGCTGTGGCTGGTGCCGGTCGCAGCACTCCTGATCGGGCTCGGCCAGGCCAATGTGTTCAGCCAGATCGCGCTGTTCTTCAGCAAGATGGCGATGGTGACCTTTGGCGGCGCCTATGCGGTGCTGGCCTATGTCGCCCAGCAGGCGGTCGAGCATTATCACTGGGTGGCCCCGCGCGAGATGCTGGATGGTCTCGGCATGGCCGAGACCACGCCGGGCCCGCTGATCATGGTGCTGCAGTTCGTGGGCTTCATGGCCGCGTTTCGCGATCCCGGCACCCTGTCGCCGATGCTGGCGGGCACGCTCGGCGGGCTATTGGCGACGTGGGTGACGTTTACGCCCTGCTTCCTCTGGATCTTTCTCGGCGCGCCGTTCATCGAGACGTTGCGCGGCAACAAGGCACTGGCCGGCGCGTTGTCGGCGATCACGGCGGCCGTGGTCGGCGTCATCCTCAATCTGTCGATCTGGTTTGCGCTGCACACCGTGTTCCGCGACACCGTCCCGGTTCGATCTTACGGGCTGTCGTTCGACCTGCCGGTGTGGCCGAGCCTCGACCTGGCGGCGCTGGTGCTGGCTGTTCTGGCGGCGACCGCGATCTTCCGCTTCAATCTCGGCATGCTGACGGTGCTGGGCGGCTCGTGCGCGGCAGGCGTGGTGCTGCGCGCCACCGGCATAATCTGAGACGATCCGGACGCATGCCGCGAATGCCAACCCGATCGCCCATCCTCCATCAACCCGTGAGGAATCATCGATGGCAGACGTCGTAGTTTATGGCTTTCCGGTCAGTTCATACGTCAATATCATCCGACTGATCCTGACGCATAAGAATGTCGCGTTCCACTTTCACGACCTCGAACCGGAGATGGGCAGCGCCGGCCATCGCGCGCTGCATCCCTTTGAACGCGTGCCTATCCTCGATCATGGTGGCTTCCGGGTCTACGAAACGACCGCCATCGCGTTGTATGTCGATGAGGTGTTCGCCGATCCTTCCCTGCAACCGGCGGAGCCCCGACTGCGCGCCCGGATGAACCAGTGGATCAGCTCGGTGAATAGCTACTTCTATCCCTATCTCACCTATCATCTTGGCCACGAGCGCCTCATCTATCCAGCATTGGGTATCCCCGCTGACGAAAAGGTGGTTGCCCATGCACTGCCGCGCATTGCTCTCGCGCTCGACGTGCTGGAACGCGAGCTGGAGCATGGCGGTGACCACCTCGTTGGCGACCAATTGACACTGGCCGATTTCTTTCTGTTGCCCACCATGACCGGTCTCGGCCTCATCCCGGAGGGCCAGGCGATGCTGGGTTCCAAGCCACGTATCGCTAACTGGCGAGCCCGGATGGAAGCGTTGCCAAGCGCCATGCAGGTTCGCGCGGCGGTCGCACCTCATTTCGGCAAGCCTGTCGAACACGCGCGCCGATGGGTGGACACGCATCGTCCACACTATTGAGACGGCGAGAACAGGATCCCGACCAATAGCTCGAAACGATGCGAAGAGCGTTCTACGCACGGCCGTTGGCAAGGACTGCCAATTTGGGTATCCTCGTGCCGTTGATGGGAATTCTGTGATGCCGAGCCGCAATATCAATCTGACCGCCGAGCAGGACGCGTTCGTCGAAGAAATCGTCCGCGCCGGCAAATATCAGAACGCCAGCGAGGCGGTGCGCGACGCCGTGCGTGGCCTGCAGCAGCGGCTGGCGGCTGACGAATTGAAACTCGAGCTGCTGCGCACCCACATCAAGGCCGGCCTCGACGCGCTGGAACGCGGCGCGTTCACCGAGGTCGACGACGCCGACCTCGATGCAACGCTCGACGGGCTTGCGACCTCGGCAACCCGGTGATTGATGGCGCGCTACCGCCTATCCGGTCCGCCTACTCCACGCCGCGTCCGAACTTGTTCGACTTCGGCAGGCCGTGCGCGAGACGGCCGGCGTCGGCGCGGTTGCCGCGCCAGTCCGACAGTTCCTTAGAGCTCATGCTCTGCTCGCGCCCGGCCGAATCCTTCCAGCTCAGGCCGGCCTTGGCATCGAACGTCGCGACATCGGACAGCGAGGCGCCGGTGTATTTTTGTAGCCGCACGCCGCGGCCGCGCGCCATTTCCGGCACCTGATCGAGCGGGAACAGCACCATCTTGTGGTTGGTGCCGATCGCGGCCACGGTATCGCCGGCGACGGTCGCGATCGCGCAGGCCTCGTTCGGCATGGCGACGTTGAGCACCTGCTTGCCCTTGCGGGTATTGCCGACGCAGTCGTCCTCGTTGACGACAAAACCCTGCCCTTCCAGGCTCGCGACCAGGAATTTTCGGCCGCCCTTGTTAACGAACAGCGACACGATCGCGGCGTCCTGCTCCATGTCGATGAACATCCGGATCGGCTCGCCATGCCCGCGCCCGCCCGGCAGTTTTGCCACGTCGAGCGAATAGAACTTGCCGTTGGTGGCGAACAGCAGCAGTTTTGAGGTGGTCTCGGCGAAGAACGCATGGTCGAGCTTGTCGTCGGTCTTGAAGGTGAGGGTCGAGAGATCGGCGACATGACCCTTGAGCGTCCGCACCCAGCCCTTCTCGGAAATCACGATCGTGACCGGCTCGCGCTCGACAAAGGCTTCCTCGATCGCGGCGAGATCGTGCTCGGGCGCGTCGGCGAATGTGGTGCGGCGCTTGCCGAGCGGCGTCTTCGGTCCAAAGATGTCGCGGACCTTGCCCACCTGCTCGCCGACCTTGGACCATTGCTCGGCCTCGGAGCCGAGCAGCGACTTGATGCCCTTGAGCTCGCCCCGAAGGCTCTTGTCCTCGGTGCGGATTTCCATTTCCTCGAGCTTGCGCAAACTGCGCAGTCGCATGTTGAGGATGGCGTCGGCCTGGATCTCGGTGAGCTTGAACGCCTTGATCAGCGCCGGCTTCGGCTCGTCCTCGGTGCGGATGATCTTGATCACCTTGTCGATGTTCAGATAGGCGATCAAATAGCCGCCGAGCACTTCGAGCCGGTGCTCGATCTGCTCCTTGCGGTAGTTGGAGCGGCGCACCAGCACGTCGCGCAGATGGTCGAGCCATTCGCGCAGGGCTTCGGCGAGGCCCAGCACCTTCGGGATGCGGCCCTTCACCAGCACGTTGAGGTTCAGCGGGATCTTGCTTTCCAGCTCGGTCAGCCGGAACAGCGATTCCATCATCAGCTCGGGGTCGACCGCGCGCGACTTCGGCTCGATCACGAGGCGGATGTCCTCGGCCGATTCATCGCGGACGTCGCCGACCAGCGGCAGCTTCTTCTCGTTCAGCAGCTCGGCGATCTTTTCCACCAGCCGCGACTTCTGCACCAGCCAGGGGATCTCGGTGATCACCACGACCCAGGTGCCGCGGGCGCCCTCTTCCTGGCTCCATCGCGCGCGGGTGCGGAACGAGCCGCGCCCGGTGACATAGGCCTCGGCGATCGCCTGCTTGGAATCGACGATGATGCCGCCGGTCGGGAAGTCCGGACCCTTGACCCATTTCAAGAGCGTCTTCGATTTGGCGTCCGGCTTGTCGATCAGATGCAACGCCGCCTCGCACAGCTCGGCGGCGTTATGCGGCGGGATCGAGGTCGCCATGCCG
>NZ_JBAVNZ010000415.1:0-7824 GCF_049691595.1 Bradyrhizobium sp. | reverse complement strand
GCCGCCATCCGGTCGCGCCGCCAGCCGAGCGAGGTCTGGCTGGCCATCACGGCAATGATCACGGCGCCGACCGCGCCAACGCCCCACGATCCGATCCGCCACAGCGCGCGGCGATCGAACTCGTCCTCCTCGGCCAAAAAACCGCTCAGCAAGCCGCCGGTATTTTCAGTCGCGAAGCTTCCCGCCAGATGGTCGGAATCCTTGGCCAAGACGTTGTCAGCCCCCCCGAGCCTGCCGAATCACGGAGCAAACATTAACAGGAAATGCGCCGCCCACTTGAATCCGGGGATAGCGGGATGCCGAATCGGTTTGCTCTCCCGGGGAAAACAATTAAAGACGGCCGCTTGAGCCCGTCGCCGCATCCGCCGAGGATTTGAATGACCGCGCGATCCAGCCTGACTGTCGTGCTCGCGGCCGGCGAGGGCACCCGCATGCGCTCCTCGCGGCCCAAGGTGCTGCATCCCCTGGCCGGCCAGTCGCTGCTTTCGCATGTGCTTGACGCCGCGCCGAAGGAAGCGGGCGCCGCGCTTGCCGTCGTGGTCGGGCCGGACCACCAGGCGGTCGTGGACGAAGCCAAACGGGTGCGGCCGGATGCCGCGACCTTCATCCAGCGCGAGCGCCTCGGCACCGCGCATGCGGTGCTGGCGGCGCGCGACGCCATCGCGCGCGGCGCGGACGATCTGCTGGTCGTGTTCGGCGATACGCCGCTGATCACGGCGGGGACCTTTGAACGCCTGCGCGCGCCCTTGAAGAACGGCGCTGTTCTCGCCGTGCTCGGCTTCCGCGCCGCCGATCCGACCGGCTACGGCCGGCTCCTGGTCGAGGGCGGCCGGTTGCTTGCGATCCGCGAGCACGCCGACGCGACGCCCGCCGAACGCGCGATCACGCTGTGCAATGCCGGCGCGATGGCGTTCGACGGCCGCAAGGCGCTGTCGGTCATCGAAAAAATCGGCAACGCCAACAGCAAGGGCGAGTATTATCTACCCGATGCCGTGGGCATCGTCAGGGAATTGGGATTGGAGGCCGTCGTGATCGAAACCGGCGAGGATGAAGTGCGCGGCATCAACAGCAAGGCCCAGCTTGCGGAAGCCGAGCAGGTGATGCAGGCCCGCTTGCGCAAGGCGGCGCTCGACGCCGGCGTCACCATGATCGCGCCCGAGACCGTCTACCTCGCCGCCGACACCAAATTCGGCAGCGATGTCACGATCGAGCCTTTCGTCGTCATCGGCCCCGGCGTGACCATCGCCGACGGCGCGGTGATCCATTCATTCTGCCATATTGTGCATTCCTCGATCGGCAAGAAGGCGTTGGTCGGTCCCTTTGCGCGCATGCGGCCGGGCACCTCGCTCGGCGAGGGCGCCAAGATCGGCAATTTCGTCGAGACCAAGGCCGCGGTGCTGGAGGCCGGCGTCAAGGTCAATCATCTCTCCTATGTCGGCGACGCCCATGTCGGCGCCAATTCCAATCTCGGCGCCGGCACCGTCACCTGCAACTATGACGGCTTCTTCAAGCACAAGACCACGATCGGCGAGGGCGCCTTCGTCGGAACCCATTCCTCGCTGGTGGCGCCGGTCAGAATCGGCAACGGCGCCTATATCGGTTCGGGCTCAGTGATCACCCGCGACGTGCCGGATGATGCGATGGCGCTCGAGCGCAGTCCGCAGACCAACCGCGAGGGCGGGGCCAGGCGGTTTCGCGAGATGAAGACGAAGGGCAGGAAGCCGAAAGGCGATTAACCAGCGTGCATTAAGCTTTCCGCTTAAGACTGTCTCAATCCGCAATAATTATTGAGTATCTGAACATCGCCGTTTCTCGTTAAGAAAAATCGCACACTGGTATGAAAATGCTTTCGACGATTTGGGGATATTGAACCGCATGTGCGGCATTGTCGGCATTCTCGGACGCGCGCCGGTCGCGGAGCAACTGGTGGATTCGCTCAAACGGCTGGAATATCGCGGCTACGATTCCGCCGGCATCGCCACCCTCGAAGGCGACCATCTCGCGCGCCGCCGCGCCGAAGGAAAACTCAAAAATCTCGAAACACGGCTGCGCGCCGAGCCGCTCGCGGGTCATGCCGGAATCGGACACACGCGCTGGGCCACCCATGGCAGGCCGACCGAGAACAACGCGCATCCGCATGCGACCGATCGCGTTGCCGTCGTGCATAACGGCATCATCGAAAATTTCCGCGAATTGCGCCAGGCGCTGGAGAAAAAAGGCGCCGTCTTCACGACCGAGACCGATACCGAAATCGTCCTGCATCTGGTCGATGATCTGCTCAAGCGCGGCATCAAGCCGGTTGAGGCCGTGAAGGCCGCGCTGTCGCAGCTTCGCGGCGCGTTCGCGCTCGGTTTCATCTTCGCCGGCGAAGACGATCTGATGATCGGCGCCCGCAACGGGCCGCCGCTCGCGGTCGGCCATGGCGAGGGTGAAATGTATCTGGGGTCGGATGCGATCGCGCTCGGCCCGTTCACCGACACCATCAGCTATCTCGAGGACGGCGACTGGGTGGTCCTGACCCGCAAGGGCGCGACCATCTACGACAAAAACAACGCGGTCGTGCATCGCGACGCGATCAGGCACACCGCCGCGACCTCGCTGGTCGACAAGGCCAATTACCGTCACTTCATGGCCAAGGAAATCCACGAGCAACCGGAAGTGGTCGGCCATACGCTGGCGCGCTACGTCGACATGGCGACCGAGCGGGTCAACCTGCCGGTCAAGCTGCCGTTCGATTTCAGGGAGATCCAGCGGATCTCGATTACCGCCTGCGGCACCGCGAGCTATGCGGGCTATGTCGCCAAATACTGGTTCGAACGGCTGGCGCGCGTGCCGGTCGAGCTCGATGTCGCCTCCGAGTTCCGCTATCGCGAGGCGCCGCTGCGCCAGGGCGACCTGGCGATCTTCATCTCGCAGTCCGGCGAGACCGCCGATACCCTGGCGGCGTTGCGCTACGCCAAATCGCAGGGCGTGCATACGCTCTCGGTGGTCAACGTATCGACCTCGACGATCGCGCGCGAAAGCGAGACGGTGCTGCCGACGCTGGCCGGTCCCGAAATCGGCGTCGCCTCGACAAAAGCCTTCACCTGCCAGTTGATGGTGCTGGCCGCGCTCGCGATCGCCGCCGGCAAGGCGCGCGGCGAATTGTCGGAGGCGGACGAAACCGGGCTGGTGCACGGCCTCGTCGAAATTCCGCGCCTGATGGCGGCGGCGCTGACGTCAGAACCGCAAATCGAGAAGCTCGCGCGCGAGATCGCGAAATCCAAGGATGTGCTATATCTCGGCCGCGGCACCAGCTATCCCCTGGCGCTGGAAGGCGCGCTGAAGCTGAAGGAAATCTCCTATATCCACGCCGAGGGCTACGCCGCCGGCGAACTCAAGCACGGGCCGATCGCGCTGATCGACGAGAACATGCCGGTCGTGGTGATCGCGCCCCACGACAAGGTGTTCGAGAAAACCGTCTCCAACATGCAGGAAGTCGCCGCGCGCGGCGGTAACATCATTCTGATGACAGACGCCAGGGGTGCCGCGGAAGCGACCATCGAGTCGCTGGTGACGATCGTGCTGCCCGACATGGCCCCGACCTTTACGCCGATGGTTTATGCCATCCCCGTGCAGCTATTGGCCTATCATACCGCCGTGGTGATGGGCACCGACGTCGACCAGCCGCGCAATCTCGCCAAATCGGTCACGGTCGAATAGTCGAAACCCCTGCCTGCCGTCACCTCGCGGTCTTCAAAAACCTGCTAGGATGGCTTAGCTGGAGCTAGCCGGCCGCTTCGACCGACCTGGAACCGTAATGAACCGCCAAGAACTGCCTCCGACCGTGCCGCCAAGTGACCCCCCGACCGACACCCCGCGCGGGCTGATGGCCCGCTTCCGGAACTATTTTCTGACCGGCCTGATCGTCGCCGGACCGATTGCGATCACCTTCTACCTGACCTGGTGGTTCGTGACCTGGGTCGATGGACTGGTGCGCCCGTTCGTTCCCATCGCCTACCGGCCGGAAACCTATCTGCCGTTCGGGCTGCCTGGATCGGGCCTGATCGTCGCCGTGATCGCGCTGACGCTGCTCGGCTTCCTGACCGCCAACCTGATCGGCCGGACGCTGGTCGATTTCGGCGAGCGGCTGCTGGGCCGGATGCCGGTGGTGCGCGCGATCTATCGCGGCCTGAAACAGGTGTTCGAGACGCTGTTCTCGGGCCAGGGATCGGGTTTTCGCCGGGTCGGCCTGGTCGAGTTTCCCTCGCCGGGCATGTGGTCGATCGTCCTGCTCTCGCAGGCGCCGAGCATGGAGATCGCAAACCGCCTTCCGGGCCAGGACGAGCACGTCTCGGTGTTCCTGCCTTGCGCGCCGAACCCGACCACGGGCTTCTTCTTCTATGTGCCGAAGAGCAAGATCGTCGAGGTCGACATGAGCGCCGAAGACGCCGCGACCCTGATCATGTCCTGCGGCGTGGTGCAGCCGGGCTCCGATCCACAGAAGCGGATCGCCGCGCTGGCCGGCATGGCCGACGCCGCCCGCGTCGCCAATTCGGCGTCGCCGCAGCCGGACCCTATGAAGGTGGAGTGAGTTTTATGAGCCCTGGAACAAAGACCCTGCTGGAACGGGTTCAATCCTGGCCAATCGAGGATCAGGAAGAACTCGCCGAAGTAGCCCGCGAAATCGAGTCACGGCGCAGCGGTATCTACCGGCTATCCGACGAGGAGCGAACCGCAGTCCTTGCCGGAATGGATGATGCACGCCGCGGCGATTTTGCGACTGAGGAAGAGATAGAAGAGTTCGCTTAAGTTCACCGTCCTCTTTCGTCATCGCGAGGAGCGTAGCGACGAAGCGATCCATTCTTTCCCTTTCGACGAAAGATGGATTGCTTCGTCGCTACGCTCCTCGCAATGACGGTTGAAAAGGTCTTACCCCGCCCCGATCAGCGGTATCGCCTCGTCGCGCTCGTACAGGTAAAGCAGGCAGCGCAGCGCTTCGCCGCGTTCGCCTTTGAGCTTCGGATTGTCCTTCATGATGCGCAGCGCCTCGTCGCGGGCCTGGGCGATGAGCTGGCCATGCATTTCGGCACGCGCGATGCGGTAGCCGGGCAGGCCGCTCTGCCGGACGCCGAGCACGTCGCCTTCGCCGCGCAGTTTCAGGTCCTCCTCGGCGATCCGGAATCCGTCGGTGGTTTCGCGGATCACCTTGAGCCGCGCGATGGACATCTCGCCGAGCGGCTCCCGGTAAAGCAGCAGACAGGTCGAGGCTTCCGAGCCGCGCCCGATCCGGCCGCGCAATTGGTGCAATTGCGCGAGGCCAAACCGCTCGGCGTTCTCGATCACCATGATGGTGGCGGCGGGGACATCGACGCCGACCTCGACCACGGTGGTCGCGACCAGCAGGCCGATTTCGTGCGCGGCGAACGCCGCCATGACGCGATCCTTTTCCGCGCCCTTCATCTGCCCGTGGACCAGACCGACGCGATCGCCGAAGCGCTTTTGCAGGCTCTCGAAGCGCCTGGTGGCGTTGGTGAGATGATCGACGCCTTCGGCTTCGGATTCTTCCACCAGCGGGCAGATCCAGTAGACCAGCTTGCCGGCGCGCAGCGCGCGGCCGACGCCGTCGATCACCTCGTCGATGCGGCTGGCAGGCACCGCCCTGGTATCGACCGGCTGCCGGCCCGCCGGCTTCTCGCGCAGCTCGGAGACGTCCATGTCGCCGAAATAGGTCAAGACCAGCGTGCGCGGGATCGGGGTTGCGCTCAGCACCAGCACGTCGACGGCCTCGCCCTTCGACGTCAGCGCCAGCCGCTCGCGCACGCCGAAGCGATGCTGCTCGTCGACCACCGCCAGCGCCAGCGCCATGAACGCCACGTCGTCCTGGATCAGCGCGTGCGTGCCGACCAGAAGATCAATCTCGCCGCTCGCAAGGCGTCCCAGGATTTCCCTGCGCTCCTTGCCCTTTTCGCGACCGGTGAGGATCGCGACCCGCAAACCGGCGCGCTCGGCGAGCGGCGTGATGGTCTTGACGTGCTGACGCGCGAGGATTTCGGTCGGCGCCATCAGCGCCGCCTGCTTGCCAACCTCGGTCACGGCCGCCGCGGCGAGCAGCGCCACCACGGTCTTGCCCGAGCCGACATCGCCCTGCAGCAACCGCAGCATCCGCACCGGCTGGCGCAGATCGTCGGTGATCGCGGCGACCGCATCGCGCTGCGAGGACGTCAGCGCGTAGGGCAGCGCGTCGATGATCCGCTTGCGCAGATGGCCGTCGCCGGCGTTGCGGTCGCCCGCCGGGCGTCGCAATTGCGCGCGCACCAGCGCCAGCGCCAGTTGCCCCGCCAGCAGTTCGTCGAAGGCAAGCCGCGACCAGAACGGGCCATCGGGCAGGATGTCCGTCAGCTCGACCGGGACATGCACGCGGTTCAGCGCTTCGGCGATCGGCGGAAAGTTGCAGCGGCGGATCACTTCCGGGCTGATCCATTCCGGCAATACCGGCAGCTTTTGCAGCGCCTGCGCGATCGCGCGGCGGAGCGAACCCAGCGCGAGGCCTTCGGTCAGAGGGTAGACGGGATCGATGCCCGACAGTTTTGCAAAACCCTCCTCGTCAACCACACGGTCGGGATGCACGATCTGCGGGACGCCGTCGAACATCTGCAGGGTGCCGGAGACGTAGCGCCTGGCGCCGACCGGCAGCAGCTTTTCGACATAGCCGGGCTGGGCGCGAAAATAGGTCAGCACCACGTCGCCGGTGTCGTCGCTGGCATAGACCAGATAAGGCGCACGCGAATTGCGGGGCGGAGGCGGGCGGTGGCGGTCGACCGTCACTTCCAGCGTGACGACGGTTCCCGGCGCCGCGTCGCGGATCTTCGGCCGTGCCCGCCGGTCGATCACGCTTGCCGGCAGATGCAGCAACAGATCGACCAGCCGCGGCGTCTCATCGCGGCCGAGCAGATAGCGCAGCAGCTTGTCCTGCTTCGGCCCGACGCCGGTGAGGCCCGTGACCGGCGCAAACAGCGGATTGAGCAGAGCAGGGCGCATCTCAACTTTCTCTTCGCACACAATCCGTCGTGCGCGGGCGCCTGTCCCCGACTTGATCGGGGATGACCTGCGCATCCATCAAGAGATGATGGATTGCCGGGTCAAGCCCGGCAATGACGAGGTAGGTTGATAAATCACAGAATGTGAGAGCTGACATTTGCAGTCACGACCGCTATATCAACCCCGCCCGGCACGTCCGGGCTTTCGGCGTTCGGATGGGATTTCTTGCAATGACGGGATCGACACGATCGAGCGGCGGCCTGGACGACCGCCGCAAGCGGCTGTTGTTTCGCTGCTGGCATCGCGGCACCCGCGAGATGGATCTGATCCTCGGGCGCTTCGCCGACGCCGAGATCGCAAGCCTTTCGGACGACGACATCGCCTCGCTCGAGCGCCTGATCGAGGTTTCTGATCCCGATCTCTATGCCGCGCTGACCGGCGAGCGGCCGCTGGCGCCCGAATATCGCAGCCTGCTGTTCGAACGCATCAAGGCGTTCCGCGCCGTGGATCATGACGCATGAAGCCGCCGGCCAAATCGCCCGCCGCTTTGCTGGCCCCCGGACGCGCGCTGACCCTGGCCAACGTCGCCGAGGGCGCGGAAGGACTTGTGGTCTCCGACCTGGCGCGGGCGCTGGCGGCGCGGCCAAAACCATCGGCGGTGAGCCTTGCGGTGGTCTGCCGCGACGGCGCGCGGATGCAGCAACTGGCGCGGGCGCTGGAATTCTTCGCGCCCGATCTGCCTGTCATGCAATTCCCGGCCTGGGACTGCCAGCCCTATGACCGGGTGTCGCCGCATGGCGGCAT
>NZ_JBAVNZ010000414.1:0-8267 GCF_049691595.1 Bradyrhizobium sp. | reverse complement strand
GCTGCGGATGACGATGAACCGGCCGGAGGATGCGGGTCTGCTCGAGAAGGCCGTGGACGCGACCCTGGCAGCCGGCGCACGGACAGCCGATATCGCCGAGCCGGGCGCCAAAAAACTTTCAACGGTGGAAATGGGCGACGCGGTGCTGAGTGCCCTTGAAAAAGTTGCCGGCAAGGAGAAGGAGCACGCGTGATGCCCTACGTCACCAGGCGTTCAGCGTTAACAATCATCGCGGGCGGCGGCGCTGCCCTGGCTGCGGGAAGGGCGGAGGCCGAAGACAAGGCCGGCCGCGCGATCTATCCGGTCGCGGTGCCCGTCTACCAGACGCAATTCATCGCCGACCGGATCGGATATTTCAAGGAAGCGGGTCTCGACTGCAAGCTCGTTCAGGGCGGCAGTGGCGTCAAGACGCGCGAGATCATCGCATCATCACAAGGCGATATCGGCATTGGCGACATCACCCACCCGATGCAGCTCAGCAATCACGGCCGCGCCGGGCGCGTGCTGATGCCGGTCGATACCCGCTCCAGCTCGGTGATGTTCATCATCCGCAAGGATCTGCACGAGCAGGGCATCAATACGCTGGAAGCGCTCGCGGCCTGGAAGCGGCCGGACGGACGTAAACCGATTGTCTCGGTGTCGTCGCTGGGCGGCACCAATCACGTCTGGGCGTCCTATTACATGGAGACGATGGGACTCGACCAGAAAGTCACCTGGATCGGGACCGGCAACGTCGACACCATGCTGGGTTCGCTCAAAACCAAGCAGGTCGATGTGCTCGTAAGTTCGCTGTCGCTGTTGAACGATTCGAATGCGCAGGGCTGGGGTGCGCTGTTGTTCGACGGAACGGACGAGACGATCTGGAACAAATATATCGGCGGCAAGGTGCCGGTGACGTCGCATTTCACCCTGCAATCGACCATCGACAAGGATCCGCCCAAGATGCAAGCCTTCGTCACGGCCATTTGGCGGGCGACGCAATGGGTCAAGGCTCATACGCCCGAGCAAATCTATGATGTGATCGAGCCTTATGTCGGCAGTACTTCCCGTGCGGCCAACATCCTCGAAATCGCGGCGCTGCAGAAGGTTGCAGACTATGAAGCCACCATCGATGCGGCGGGCTTTGCGCGCGGTGAAAAAGTCTGGTTCCGGGAAATGACCGGCATCAAGCCGCTTACGATTGCCGAGGTCTTCAGCCCGAGCTTCGTCGAAGCGGCAAGAAAGGCATATCCGGCTTGAACGCGCCGATTCCGTCCGCGACCCCTGTCATCCGGCCAACCGAGGCCGAGCGCATCGATGTCAGGGGATTGAGTAAATCCTTTCAGATCGCCGGCGCCGCCATCGAAGCGGTGCGCGACGTTTCGTTCAGCGTCCGGCGCGGCGAATTCGTCGCGCTGCTCGGGCCATCGGGTTCGGGCAAGAGCACGATCCTGAACATGATCGCGACTTTGGTAAGGCCGAGCAGCGGTCAGATTCTGATCGACGGCGGCCCGGTCATCGCCGGGAAGGCGACGCCGAACGTCGGCTATATCTTCCAGCGCGACACGCTGTTTCCCTGGCGCACGGTCGCCGGCAATATCGGCTACGGGCTGGAATTGGCCGGCGTCCCCGATGCCGAGCGCCGGGAACGGGTCGCGGCCTGCGTTGACCAGGCCGGACTTGGGGGGTTTGAACGGGCTTACCCGTCGGCGCTCTCGGGCGGCATGCGCCAGCGCGCGGCGCTGATGCGCGCGCTGGTGGTCGAGCCGCAGATCCTGCTGATGGACGAGCCGTTCGGTGCACTCGATACCCACACCAAGATCGACATGCACGAGGTTCTGCTGCGGATTTGGGACCGCGAGCAGCAAACGGTTTTGTTCGTGACCCATGACCTTGGCGAAGCCCTCACGCTGGCCGACCGCATCATTCTGTTCTCGGCGCGTCCCGGCTGCATCAAGGATATGTTCGCGGTGGATTTTCCGCGGCCGCGCGACACGGTGAAGGTACGCGAGACGCCGCGGTACGCAGAGTTGTTCCAGCACATCTGGCATTCGCTCGGCGAAGAATTCGTCAAGGAGCGCAGCCGATGAGGATGGCACGAAACCGTGCAAGTACGCTGGCATGGCAGATATTGATCTGCGTTATCGTGCTTTCGATCTGGCAGTGGGGCTATGATCTGCACGCCGGATTCCCCTGGGTCGTGCCGGATCTGCTTGATCCTTACTTTGTGTCGAAGCCGTCTGAAATCTTCGAACACTTTATGATCCTGGGCTGCATCAAGTCCAAGATGGGCACGTTCAACGGCTGGTTCAATGGTGACTTCGCCAAATGCATGGCGCGTAACGAAAACAATCTCTGGGTCGCGACCGCGGTCACACTGAAGAATACCTTCTTTGGCTTCATCATTGGCGTATCCTCCGGCTTCGCAGCGGGATTGCTGCTCGGCCGCTCCGACCGGCTCAGCGCGATCTTTCAGCCCTTTATCACCGCGGTGAACTCTGTTCCCCGCATCGCATTGGCGCCGATCATCGTGTTGGCATTCGGGATCGGCGACGCATCCAAGGTGGTGACATCGTGGATCGTGGTCGTGTTCCTGGTGTTCTTCAACACGTTCGAGGGCGCGCGATCGATCGACGAGGGCTTTGTCAACGCCGCGCGCCTGTTGGGTGCCAGCGAATGGCAGATCACCCGCACCGTAGTCATCCCCTCCACCATGGCCTGGGTGTTCGCTTCGCTGTCACCAGCGATATCTTTTGCTTTGATCGGCGTGATCGTCGGCGAATTCATCGGGGCGGAGCGCGGTATCGGCCGGCTGATCATCGAGTCCGAGGCGCGCGCGGAAGCCTCGGGCATGATGGTCGCGGTCATCGTCCTGATGCTGGTCGGCGTTGCGCTGTCGGCGATGATCTGGCGGTTGCAGGCATATCTGTTGCGCTGGCAGCAGCACAATATGGCGGAATAGCCATGTTCCTCGCACTCCTTGATCATTGATGATCAGACGATAAACTGCCAGGACAGCCTTCGTCGTAAGACCACCACGGCAGGCGGGCCGAGCGAGGAAACGTCAATGGCAGGGAATGGCCGCAGGCCTGATACGAGCCCGCCCGCAGGGCCCGATACGGACAGCTATGCCGCCGTGGTCGCTCGTGCCAAGTCGCTCATTCCAAAGCTGCGTGAACGCGCGTCCAGGACTGAAGAATTGAGGCGTCTGCCGCCGGAGACCGAGCGCGATTTGCACGATGCCGGTCTGTTCCGGATTGTGCAGCCCAAACGGGTGGGCGGCTCCGAACTCGATTATGTCGCGCTGGTCGATTGTGCCGACGCGCTGGGACAGGCCGATGCTTCCGTGGCGTGGAATTTTGCCAATCTCGCGAGCCACCACTGGATGCTGGGCATGTTCGATCGCCGGGCGCAGGACGCGGTCTGGAGCAAGGATGCCGATGCGCTGATCGCATCCTCGTTCATCTTTGCGGCCGGCCGCGCCCGAAAGGTCGATGGCGGGTATGTGTTGAACGGCCATTGGCCGTTTTCGTCGGGCGTAGAGTCCTGCGAATGGAACATGCTCGCCAGCGTCGTTGCGTCCGACGACGAAGCCGACGGCATTGAATATCGGATATTCCTGCTCAACAGGCGCGACTACAAGGTCAACGATACCTGGAACGCGACGGGTTTGCGAGGAACAGGTTCGAACGATGTCAAGGTGGCGGATGTTTTTGTTATGAACCAGATGACGGTCGCGGTCAGTGAGCTTACCGGCGGGCCGACGCCTGGCAGCGCCGTCAATCCGAACGCGCTTTATTCCCTGCCGGTGTTCTCGCTTTTTCCCTATGTGCTGTCCGGCGTGGGTCTGGGGAACGCGCAAGCTTGTCTGGACGATTATGTCGAGGTCTCCAGGCACCGCGCCTCCACCTATAATCGCGCCAAGCTCGGCGACCTGCAGACTACACAAATCAAGATCGCGGAAGCGTCGGCCAAGATCGACGCCGCTCGCCTCATCATGCGGACGAACTGCATCGCCGCGATGGCCGACGCAAAGCGCGGGCATATTCCCGATATGGCGGCCAAGACCAGGCTGCGGCGCGACGGCGCTTTCTCGGTCAATCTTTGCACCGAAGCGGTATCGCTGTTGTTCACGGCGAGCGGCGCACGCAGCCTGTTCACGTCAGGTCCGTTGCAGCGCCAGTTTCGTGACGCGCACGCAATAAATTCGCACCTCGCGTTCAATTTCGATGCGGCGGGGACCAATTATGGACGCGTAGCGCTCGGCCTGCCGTCCGAAAACCTGACGCTCTGAGGCCCGGCGGATGTCTGACTCACCCAAACATCCGGCCGATCCGGCCAACGAATTCGCCAGCGACAATTCGGCGATCGATCCTCGCGATTTCCGCAATGCGCTCGGCACCTTTGCCACGGGTGTGACCATCGTCACGGCAATGGCGGCCGACGGAAAACCCTATGGGGTGACCTGTAATTCCTTTGCCTCGGTGTCGCTGAACCCGCCGCTGGTACTGTGGAGCCTCAGCATGTTTTCGCAGGGCCTGACCACCTTCCAGAACGCCAGCCATTTCACGGTCAATGTCCTGGGCGCATCCCAGCAGGCGCTGGCCTCGCAATTTGCAAAATCAGCCGGCGACAAGTTCACCGGCGTGGCCTGGACTCCAGGGCTCGGCAACGCGCCGGTGCTGGCCGACAGCGTCGCCAATTTCCAGTGCCGCGCAGCTAACCGCTATTACGGCGGCGACCACGTGATCTTTCTGGGCGCCGTCGAGGCCTATGCCTATAACCGGCACGAGCCGCTGCTGTTTGCACGCGGCAGCTTTGGCCGGTTCCTTGCCGGTGACGGCAACAAATCCTCATGAACAGCAAAGCGCCGGTCACGCGCGCGCGCCAGGCAGTCTGATTGCGGCTGGCTATTTCTTCGTCATCGCGGCGCGATACCAGTCACCGATCTCGCTTGCGGTCATCAACGCAACGCCGTCATGTCCGATGACGTAGTCGAGCAGCGCTTCCAGATATTTGATGCGGTGCGGCACGCCGGTGATGTACGGATGAATCGAGATCGCCATGATGCGCGCGTTTGAGGCACCCTCGAGATACAGCCTGTCGAATTGATCGGTACAGCGCTTCAGGAACTGCTCGGAAGGCAGATGCTGCAGCGCGTGGATGACGATGTCGTTGGTTTCCACCGAATAGGGGATCGTCGTCATGGTGCCGTGCGGCGTGGCGATATCCTGCGGCAAATCGTCGATCACCCAATCCGCCAGATATTCAATGCCATTGAAGCGCAACAGATCGATGGTCTCCTCGGTCTCGGTCAGGCCGGGGCTTTCCCACGATCGCGGCGGCTTGCCGGCAAATTTCGTGATGGTTTCGACGGAACGCTTGATCGCGTCGGCCTGGTTGTCGAGTCGGTGCATCGGACCCTGAAAGAATCCGTGGCCCATGAACTCAAAACCGGCTTCGAGCGCGGCGGAGGCGACCCTCGGGTAGGCGTTACAGACGTTCGCATTCAGTGCCAGCGTCACCGGTACCTTGCGGTCGGTCAGCGCCTTGAATTGCCGCCAGAAGCCGGCGCGCATGCCGTATTCGTGCCACGACCAGTTCGGCACGTCGGGCAGCAATGGCTGGCCCATCGGCGGGCTTAGCACCGTGCGCGGCATCGCGTTCTCGATCCGCCATTCCTCGACATTGAGGATGACCCAAACCGCGAGTTTCTTGCCGCCAGGCAGCGCCAGTTTCGGCCGGTCGATTTGCGCCTGATAGGGGATACGATCGCTGAGGGCCAAGGCAGCATTTCCTTGAGTAAGCGGACTATTCGGCAGCGTTGGAGCGGCGCGATGCTCCTGCATTGATCCGCGGTATCACCTTTTCCGCCATCAGGATCATCGACTGGCGGCCGAGCTCGCGATCCTTCCAGTCCTTGCCGGCATAGAGCAGCGTTCCGAAGGTGCCTACTTCTTCCTGGAATCCCAGCAGTTGATCCACAACGTCCTCCGGCGTGCCATGAATAATCAGCTTGTCGCAGATCGACTCCAGTGTCACCTCGTCATCGGGCTGATCGCGTCGGGTCTTGAACAACTCGATGCGGCCGCTGCGCTTCAGCTTGGTGAACAGCGAGCGGTAATAATAGACATATGGCCCGTCCGGATCAGTGGCATAGGCTTTTGCCGTCGCGGCGTCCCTTGCAACGAACACGCTCTTGGCGACACGCCAGTTCGCCGCGTTCACCGCCCGCCCGGCCCGTTCGCAGCCTTCGACATATTTTGGCCAGTGGCTTTTCACCCAGGCCGGCATCAGGAAATTCGCCGAGATCGGATCCCAGCCGCGCGCGGCCGCTTCCGTCACGCCTTTCGAAAATGGCGCCACGGCCGTCACAACGATCGGCGGATGCGGCCGCTGCAGCGGTCGCGCGATGTAACCGTGCCCGATTTCCGCGATCAGGGTTTTCTGCACCGAGACGTTCCAGTATTTGCCTTGGAGATTGTACGGCGGCTCGCTTGCCCAGATCTGCAGTACCTGATTAATCGCCTCCACGAACATCGCGTTGCGGTCAGCGTCGAGATTGCCGAACACTTCCGCATCCGACAACAGCCCGCCGGGGCTGATGCCGAAGATCAGGCGCCCGTCAAGCATGTGATCGAGCATCGCGATCGAGGCGGCGAGCGCGGCCGGGTGGGTATTCGGCATGTTCACCGTGCCAGTGCCGAGCTTGATCTGCCTGGTTGCCGCGGCGAGCCAGGCGATGAAGGCGATGCAGGAGGTGATGTTCTCCGCCTTGTCGGTAATGTGCTCGCCGACGTAAGCCTCGGTGAATCCCAGTTGGTCGGCCAGTAGAAAGGCTTCGCGGTCTTCCTGGAGGGATTGCCGCCAATCCTTGTCAACCGGATGGATCGGCATCGTAAAGAACCCGAGCTTCATGATCTGCTCTTCCCGAGGGCAGCTTCTTGCTTGGGAGCAAACGTGCGTCGTTCGTAGCATCATGACAAGTCCAAAAGTCCGGAGTGCCGAATAATCACTCGATAAAACAAACTTGACCTTTAAAAGTTGTCGCCGTCTAATCCAACAAAAGCACCGAAAGTCCGGGTCGGGGGAGGTCATGTCGGAATGAAAGCCTCGGCTTTCAGTTACGCTCGCGCCACCAGCGTTGCCAACGCGCTGGAACTGCTCGCCGCGCATGGCGACAAGGCCAAGGTGCTGTCCGGCGGCCAAAGCCTGATGCCGGCGATGAACCTGCGGCTGATCTCTCCCGAACTCATCGTCGATATCGGCGAACTCGCCGAGCTGCGTGGGATTGCGGTGAAGGACGATGTCCTCACCATTGGGGCGCTCACGCGTCATGTCGATCTGCAAAGGTCCCGTGAAATTGCGACCCTTGCGCCGTTGCTGGCTGATGCGATCGCCTATGTCGCGCATCCGGCGATCCGTAACCGTGGCACGATCGGCGGAAGCCTGGCGCACGCCGATCCGGCTTCCGAACTTCCCGCCTGCATGATGGCGTTGGGAGCGACGATCGTTGTCCGCGGCTCGGGAGGCGAGCGGCGGATTGCGGCGCAACAATTCTTCACTGGAATCTATCAGACCGCGCTTACAGTGCACGAGCTGGTGGTCGCCGTCGAGTTGCCCATCTTGCGGAAGGATTCTGCGCATTTTTTCCATGAGTTCGCAAGGCGACGGGGCGATTACGCCATCGTTGGTCTGGCCGCACAGGCCGAGTTAAGCGGTGACAGGCTCGCTGATCTCCGTCTCGGCTACTTCGCGATCGGCGACCGGCCACTGCTGGCTGGAGCTGCGGGCAAGCTTGTCAATGTCGTCGTCACATCCGAGGTATTGGCAGAAGCTTCGGCGGCACTCCGCGCGGAACTCAATCCCCATGAGGACCAGCAGGCCTCCGCCGCCATGCGCCTGCATCTGGCCAACGTGCTTCTGACGCGCTGTGTGTCCTCGCTGCTTGGTCGTCCTGATCTCGACCCGGGAGGGGCTGCGTGACGGCTCCAATACCTCTATCGCTCGACGTTAATGGCGAGCGCATCGATACCCTTGTTTTGCCGCGGTTAAATCTCGCGGATTTCCTCCGCGAGCATCTCAAATTGACCGGCACCCATGTTGGCTGTGAACAGGGGGGTTGCGGCGCCTGCACGGTGCGCGTCAATGGCGACATCATGCGTTCCTGCCTGATGCTGGCGGCGCAGGCGAATCAGGCTTCGGTCGAGACCATCGAAGGGCTATCCGACAGCGGCGAGATTGCCGATTTGCAGCGCGCGTTTCGCGACCGTAACGCGCTGCAATGC
>NZ_JBAVNZ010000413.1:0-3131 GCF_049691595.1 Bradyrhizobium sp. | reverse complement strand
CGATTTTGCTGCGCCGGGATAGAGTGGCCCGCCGTCAGGGTCGCGCGGCCAGGGCCCCTCGGTCTCGCGTTGCGCGACCAGGCGCGCGATGTCCGCGCGGCTCTCGAAACCGGGATAGATCAGGCCCTGCGCCGACAATGTGTCGACCGCGTCGCGATAGCTGGCAAAATGCTGCGACTGCCGCCGCACCGGCGTTTCCCAGCAGATCCCGAGCCAGGCGAGATCCTGGTAAATCGCAGCCTCGTATTCCGGCCGGCATCGCGCGGCGTCGATGTCCTCGATGCGCAACAAGAATCTGCCGCCGGCCCGGCGCGCCAGGTCGAAATTCAACAGCGCCGAAAAGGCGTGGCCGAGATGGAGATAGCCGTTCGGGCTCGGCGCAAATCGGAAAACGGGTGGCGGCATTGCTCTCTTTCGCAGGACATGATGGTTTTAGGTCCCAATGACCATCCATCTCAACACCCAGGCCGATCTCGAAGACGCCATCCGCCTGCTGGTCGCGCGGGATCTCCGGCTCAAGCCGATCTTCGAGCTCACCGGCATGCCGGCGCTGCGCCAGCGCGAGCCCGGCTTTGCCGGCCTTGCCGCGATCGTCTGCGGCCAGCAACTGTCGACGGCGAGCGCGGCGGCGATCTGGGCCCGAATCAGCGCGGCCTTCGATCCGTTTCATCCCGACGCGCTGCGCAAGGCGCGCGCCGACCGTCTCGGCCGGCTCGGACTGTCGGCGGCCAAGATCAAGACCCTGAAAAGCATCGCGCGCGAACTCGCCGAGGAACGGCTCAATCTCGATGTGCTGGCCAATGAAGACGCCGACGCCGCCCACAACACGCTGACCGCGCTGCACGGCATCGGCCCGTGGACCGCCGACGTCTACCTGCTGTTCTGTCTCGGCCATGGCGATGCGTGGCCCGCGGGCGACCTTGCCGTGCAGGAAGCGGTCAGGATCGGGCTCGGCCTGAAGACGCGCCCGACCGCGAAACAGATGGCGCCGCTGGCGGAACCGTGGCGTCCGCTGCGCGGCGCCGCGGCGCATTTGTGGTGGGCCTATTACCGGGTGCTGAAGAAGCGCGAGGGCGTGATAGCAGGACAGAAACAGATCAAGACCCGCGCCGGCAACGTGCCCGGGTCCAAGTAATGACATGGGAGGGCTTCGCCATTGCATGCGTCGTTCCGTACTCGGCCCTTTCTGCACGCTGCCGAATGGGTATAGGTTTGCGAACGGGAAAGACGCCGCACAGACGGCCGATGAAGAGAAACGCGCATGCTGGACAAAACGGACGATCTTTCGCTGGCCGCCGATACCTGGCTCGCGCAATTCGAGGACGCCCTCGCAAGGCCGGAAGACGGCCTGCGGAATAGCCTGTTTCACCCCGACAGCTACTGGCGCGACGTGCTGGCGCTGAGCTGGAACATCCAGACCATCAACGGCGCGGACGCCATTCTGCAAGAGTTGAGGACGCAGGCGCGCCGCGCCGCGCCCGATGGATTTGCGATCGATCCCGACCGCGCCGCGCCGCGCAAGGTGATGCGGGCCGGCACCAGCGCGATCGAGGCGATCTTCCGGTTCGAGACCGCGGTCGGGCGCGGCAGCGGGATTGTCCGGCTGATCCCGGACCTGGCCGACGGCAACACGCTGAAGGCCTGGACATTGCTGACCGAGCTTGGCGAGTTGAAGGGTTTCGAGGAGCAGCTTGGAGCCGCGCGGCCGCGGGGCAACGCCTATTCGCGCGATTTTCGCGGGCCGAACTGGCTCGATCTGCGCAAGGCCTCGGCCGACTATGCCGACCGTGACCCCACCGTTCTGGTGATCGGCGGCGGCCAGTCCGGACTGTGCATCGCCGCGCGCCTGAAGCAGTTGCAGGTCGACACCCTGATCGTCGATCGCGAGGCGCGCATCGGCGACAACTGGCGCAAGCGCTATCATGCGCTGACCTTGCACAACCAGGTGCAGGTCAATCATTTGCCTTACATGCCGTTCCCGCCGAACTGGCCGACCTATATCCCCAAGGACAAGCTCGCCAACTGGTTCGAGGCCTATGTCGAGGCGATGGAGCTGAATTTCTGGACCGCAACCGAATTCGAGGCCGGCAACTACGACGAGACCGAGCAACGCTGGACCGTGACCTTGCGCCGCGCCGACGGCTCCAGGCGCACCATGCATCCGCGCCATGTCGTGCTGGCGACCGGCGTCAGCGGCATCCCGAACCTGCCTGACATCCCCGGCCTGAAGAATTTCACCGGCAAGGTGATGCATTCCAGCCAATATGACGACGGCGAGAACTGGAAGGGCAAACGCGCGATCGTGATCGGCACCGGCAACAGCGGCCACGACATCGCGCAGGACCTCCACTCCAGCGGCGCCGGGGTCACGCTGGTGCAGCGCAGCCCAACGCTGATCGTCAGCATCGAACCCTCGGCGCAACTGGTCTACGCGCCCTATAACGAGGGGACGCTCGAGGATAACGACCTGATCGCGACCTCGATGCCGCTCAAGCTGGCGCGCAAGAGTCATGCGATGACGACGGAGAAATCCAGGGAACTGGACAAGGAGTTGCTGGAAGGACTGGCCCGTGTCGGCTTCAAGCTCGACTTCGGCGAGAACAACACCGGCTGGCAGTTCAAATATCTCACCCGCGGCGGCGGCTATTATTTCAACGTCGGCTGCTCCGACCTGATCGTCAAGGGCGAAATCGCGCTGAAGCAGTTTGCCGACATCGAAGGCTTTACGACCGAGGGGGCGCGGATGAACGACGGCAAAACCATCGCCGCCGACCTGATCGTGCTGGCGACCGGCTACCGGCGCCAGGAAGAGCTGGTGCGAAAGCTGTTCGGCGAGGCGGTGGAAAAACGCGTCGGCCCGATCTGGGGATTCGGCGACGGGCAGGAACTGCGCAACATGTATACGCGCACCGGCCAGCCCGGCCTCTGGTTCATCGCCGGTGGGCTGGCGCAATGCCGGATCGGCTCAAAACATCTGGCGCTGCAGATCAAGGCGATCGAGGAAGGGTTTTTGCCGCGCGATGTAGGCCCTCGCGCGGCCGTGGCGTGAATCAACCAACCGTCATTCCGGGGCGTGCGAAGCACGAACTATGATGTGCAATTGCACATCAGAGAATCCATAACCACGATCG
>NZ_JBAVNZ010000412.1:0-2394 GCF_049691595.1 Bradyrhizobium sp. | reverse complement strand
GGCCTGGCCGGCGCGCCAGATGGCGATCCTGCCGTCGGCGCCCGCGGTCGCAGCGCGGCCATCCCGCAGCATCACCACGGCGTTCACCGCATCGGCATGGAAGCGAAGCACCTGTTCGGCGGCGTTGCGGGTCAGCGACCAGCGGATCGCGGTCGAATCGAAGCTGCCGGAGATCGCGGTCTGTCCGTCGGGCGAAATCGCAAGCGCGCGAACCGGCCCGCCATGGCCGCGCAACTGCGCGAAGGCCGTAACCGTTCCAAGCGACACGAATGCCAGCAAGGCGGCGCATGCAGCAACCAAAGGGCGGCGTCTGTTTCGAGGGCAAAGCATTCGCGGCAACCGGTTCGTTCACTCGCGTCGCCTTCAAGGGCACGGTTTCCCCCGATGCGGCGTCCATCAGATTAGTGATAACGCTCGGCCGCGCAATGTAGGCAGGTTTGTGGCGCGCCCTAGCGCGTGCCAGGCCGATCGCGGTCCAGGCCCTTGGCCTCCAGATCGTCGAGGTAGTCCTGAAAACGCCGCTCGGCGTTGACACCGAGATCGCGCAGCAATGTCCAGGAGTAGATGCCGGTCGTGTGCATATCGTCGAACCCGAGCCGGATCGCATAATTGCCGACCGCGTCGACGGAGAGAATGGTGACATGACGCTTGCCGCCGACCGTCTTGCGTTGGGCTTCGGAATGCCCCTGCACTTCGGCCGAGGGGCTGGCGACCCGGAGCAATTCGGCAGGAAGGCTGAACGCGGTGCCGTCGTCGAAACTGACATGCAGGGAACGGCGGTCCCTGGGCAAACGAATTTCAACCGGCCATGCCGGAGCCATATTCGGGACGTTCAAGCGACCGCCTTGCCCATTTTACCACATTGTGCGCTGCCCTTGGCCGCCGCCGCGGGCAACGCTGCCCGTCGCACGGCCTCAGCCCGGCCCGACCAGATTATTGCCGGGATCGCCGACCCTGGCACCGCCGGTAGTGAATGCCGTGTGGCTCGGCTGTTGAATGCCGTCGAGCACGACCGACACGCCAAATGCGGCGATCGCCGCAAACAACACCGCCGCGATAAAGACCTTCATGGTGCTTCCCCTGAACCTGACTTTTTCCAGACCGAATTACTCGGCCGGCACCGCGCGCGGCGTGCTTCCCGAGGGACCCTTGGACTGCTCCTCCTCCACCCAGAGCGAATGATGCTCCCTGGCCCAATTGAGGTCCACCTCACCTGTCCCCATCGCGTCGAACGCGCCTTCCATCCCGATCGAGCCGATGTAGATGTGCGCCAGCATGACTGCGATGAACAGCATGGCGATCACGGCATGGATCACGGTCCAGAGCTGCAGTTCCGTCACATCGGCCGGAAGGTACGGGAACAGCATGTACCAGCCAGACAACGACATCAGCGATCCGCCAATGATCACGATCCAGAAGATGCCCTTCTGCCCGGCGTTGAATCGCCTGGCAGGCGGATGCTGCCCGTTCGACAGAAGGCCTCCGCCCTGCCGCAGCCACTGCCAATCGATCTTTCCCGGAATGTTATCCCTGATCCAGATCAGGAACATGATCAGGAGGCCAAGCATGAACGGAAACGCCAGATAGTCATGGGCGATTTTTGCGTAGCCCGACATGGTCGCGAAAGCTTCGGCGCCGAACGCCGGCAGAATCAGGATTCGGCCGAAGCTGATGTTGAGGCCCGACAGCGCCAGCACAATGAAGCAGCTTGCCGTCAACCAGTGGGTGAAGCGTTCGAAGCTGGCAAAGCGCAGAATCCTGGTCCCGGAAAAACCGTGATCAACGCGGATTCGGCCGCGCACCAGCAGGAAAATCAGGAGCACGGCGAACATCCCGATAATCGCGACGCCGCCGATGATCGGCAGCTGGCCGCGGTGAAAATCGCGCCAGTCGCGCCCGGCCGGCTGAATCAGGCTGGCGGCCATCGCATCCGGAATCGATATCCGCCCGGTGATCCTGTCGCCGCCTTTCAGCGCATTCAGGAGCTTGTCCTCCTGGACGGCTTCGGCGGTGGGCTTGAAGGAAAGCTGCGCTGTCGCGGGATGTGCGAGCACGAGCAGCAGCGCAAACGCGGCGCACAGGGCCCTAAGGATCGAAGCCCTGAGGATTGAAGCCCTGAGGATTGAAGCCCTGGCGACCAAGGCCTTGAGAGTTGAAAGCGAGCTCGGCATTTGCACAACGCCCTTTCGGTTTTCCAGGTTACGCGGGCACCGCCCCGACAGGGCGGCGCAGAGTTGCATCAGCCGGTCGGCGAATCGCTGTAGGCGGTTTTCCAGCCCCACATGCCCGAGCCGTAACCGCGCTTCATCACGCGCTCCTTGTAGATTTCGGCGATGATCGCGCCGTCGCCGGCAAGCAGCGACTTGGTCGAGCACATCTCGGCGCAAATCGGCA
>NZ_JBAVNZ010000411.1:0-11487 GCF_049691595.1 Bradyrhizobium sp. | reverse complement strand
GTGCTCGCAGCCCCGTAGCCCGGGTTCCCTTTAACCCGCCGTTGCACGCGAGATGGCGGGTTAAAGGGAACCCGCCATGCTAAGGCGGCGGATTACGCGTCATCCGCCGTTCCGGACCAGCCGCCGCGCGATCATCATCGTTCGCCGAAATCACCGCTCGCTTCACTATCGCCAGCCCAATCCTCCGGAAATATTCCCGCACGAACATCGCGATGAAACGACGAATACGGCCAGTCGCGCACGCGCGTGACGAGGCGGTGTTTGAGCGGGTTGATGTAGCAATATTCGACATGGCGCGCGTAGTCGGCCTCGTCGCGGATCAGATGCTCCCAGAACCGGCGCTGCCAGATGCCGCGCTCGTTGCGGGCGACGCGAACGGCGCTGAGCCGTTCCTGCTTCGGCAGCGCTTTCGCGAAGCGGCCCTTGATCAGCCGCCAGCGTGTGGAGAAATCGCAATCGCCGGGCGGCAGTTTCCAGATCGCGTGCAGATGATCGGGCAGCACGACGAATGCGTCGATCGTGAAGGGATGGCCTTCTCGCGTCGTGGCGACCGCCTCGCGCAAGGACACGATGTGATCGACGAGCAGGGTTTTACGCCGCTCCAGCAGGTTGACCGTGAAGAACCAGCACCCGCCTGGAACAAACGCGCGACGATAATTCGACATGCGGCGCAGGATAGCACATGATGCGTCGGTGAAAACTGAGCGGCGGATTACGCCTTCCATCTTCGCTCGTGAGCTATTGCGGACCGGGTCGGCTCCAATCCTACGAGCTTCGGGGAAATCTTGCCGTCACGAGAGGACAACATGCTGGAGCGGACACGGGCGCAAAGCCCGTTCTACACCGCGGATCACGAAGCCTTCCGCGACGTGATGCGCCGCTTCGTGGCGCGCGAAATCGAGCCTTTTGCCAGCGAATGGGACGAGGCCGGGGAGTTTCCGCGCGCGCTGTACGCCAAGGCTGCCGGGATCGGGCTGCTGGGGCTCGGCTTTCCCGAGGAATATGGCGGCGTTGCCGCCGACCAGTTCATGAAGATCGTGGCCTCGCAGGAACTCGCCCGCGCCGGCGCAGGCGGAGTCAGTGCGAGCCTGATGAGCCACACCATCGGCTCGCCGCCGATCGCGCGCGCCGCCCGTCCCGAGATCAAGGCGCGGGTACTGCCGCAGATCTTGTCGGGGCAGAAAATCTCGGCGCTGGCGATCACCGAGCCGAGCGGCGGATCGGACGTCGCCAATTTGCGCACCAGAGCGCGCCGCGACGGCGACCACTATATCGTCAGCGGGGAAAAAACCTTCATCACCTCGGGCATGCGGGCCGACTATCTGACGGTCGCGGTGCGCACCGGCGGCGAAGGCGCCGGCGGCGTCAGCCTGCTTCTGATCGAAGGCGATACGCCGGGCCTGTCGCGAACCAAACTGAAGAAGATGGGCTGGTGGGCATCGGACACCGCGACCCTGCATTTCGACGATTGCCGGGTGCCTGCCGAAAACCTGATCGGCGAGGAAGGAAGCGGCTTCAAGATCATCATGCAGAATTTCAACAGCGAGCGCATGGGCATGGCGGCGGGCTGCACGGCGTTTGCCCGCGTCTGTGTCGAGGAGGCGATCGCCTATGCGAGGGAGCGCCAGGCGTTCGGCAAGCCGATCGCCCAGCACCAGGTGATCCGTCACAAGATCGTGGACATGACGCAGAAGGTCGCAGCGACTCAGGCGTTGCTCGAGATGCTGGCATGGCGGCTCGGGCAGGGTGAGAACCCGGTCGCCGAAATATGCATGCTGAAGAACCAGGCGACCCAGACCATGGCGTTCTGCGCGTCGGAGGCGGTGCAGATTTTCGGCGGCGCCGGTTTCATGCGCGGCGTCAAGGTCGAGCGGATCTACCGCGAGGTCAAGGTCAATGCCATCGGCGGCGGCACCGAGGAGATCATGAAGGATCTGGCCAGCCGGCAGATGGGATTGTGAGTTCTAGTCATTCCGGGGCGCGCGTCAGCGCGAACCCGGAATCTAGAGATGAGTAAAACAAGATCGAGGTTCCGGGTTCGGCGCTTCGCGCCGCCCCGGAACGACAAGGAAGCAAAATGCTTTTCACCGCCGACCATGACGAACCCCGCCGCGCCTTGCAAAAGTTCATCGCGGCCGAGATCAACCCTCACGTCGATGCGTGGGAAGACGCCGGCATCTTTCCGGCGCATGAATTGTTCAAGAAGCTTGGCGATCTCGGCTTTCTCGGGCTCAACAAGCCGGTGGAGTTCGGCGGCCAGGGGCTCGATTACAGTTTTGCGCTGATGATGGCGGAGGAACTTGGCGCCATCACCTGCGGCGGCGTGCCGATGGCGATCGGGGTGCAGACCGATATGGCAACCCCCGCGCTGGCGCGGTTCGGCTCCGACGAGGTGCGCCGCGAATTCCTGGCGCCAGCGATCGCGGGCGACGCGGTCGCCTGCATCGGCGTGTCCGAGCCGGGCGCCGGCTCCGACGTCGCCTCGATCAAGACCCACGCCCGCTCCGACGGCGACGATTACGTCATCAATGGCGGCAAGATGTGGATCACCAACGGCGTGCAGGCCGACTGGATCTGCCTGCTCGCCAATACCGGCGACGGGCCGGTCCACCGCAACAAGTCGCTGATCTGCGTCCCTATGAAGAGCAAGGGCGTGCAGGTCGCGCGAAAGCTCGACAAGATGGGCATGCGCTCCTCCGACACCGCGCAGATCTTTTTCGACAATGTGCGGGTGCCCAAGCGCAACCGCATCGGCGAGGAAGGCAAGGGCTTTACTTACCAGATGGTGCAATTCCAGGAGGAACGGCTGTGGGGCGCGGCCGCCTGCCTCAAGGCGCACGAATATATCATCGCCGAGACCATCGAATATACCCGTAACCGCAAGGCGTTCGGGCAAAGCATCCTCGACAATCAAATCGTCCACTTCAAGCTCGCGGAAATGCAGACCGAGATCGAGCTGCTGCGCGCGCTGATCTATCGGGCCGGCGAAGCCCTGGTCGCCGGCGAGGACGTGACGCGGCTGGCGACCATGGCCAAGCTCAAGGCTGGCCGGCTCGGCCGCGAACTCACCGATGCCTGCCTGCAGTTCTGGGGCGGCATGGGTTTCATGAACGAGACGCCGGTCAGCCGCGCCTATCGCGACAGCCGCCTGACTTCGATCGGCGGCGGCGCCGACGAGGTGATGCTGACGGTGCTGTGCAAGATGATGGGCACCTTGCCCGGCACGGGTCGGAAGTAATCAGCGCGTAGACGCAAGACTTCAAATTGGGCTTGTTCCTAGGTTGAATTCAATGACGGCGCGAATTCCGCAGCCGAGGTTCAATGAAACTGGGAGGAAGGCATGGCTTCGCTCAACCGTCGTTCGCTGCTGGCCGGCTCGGCCGCGGCTGGTGTCGTGGCGCTCGCGGGCACCTCGCGCGCCGAAGACACCCCCGGCGTTACCGCGACCGAAATCAAGATCGGATGCACCACCTCGCTGAGCGGGCCGGTGTCGGCATTGGGTACCATCGCAAGATGCTCGGATGGCTATTTCCGGATGATCAACGATCAGGGCGGCATCGCCGGCCGCAAGATCAACTTCATCTATTATGACGACGCCTTCAACCCGGCGAAAACCGTCGAGCAGACGCGGAAGCTGATCGAAAGCGACAACGTCGCCTTCCTGTTTTCGATGCTCGGCACGGCGCCGAACTCGGCCGTGGTCAAGTACATCAATTCGAACAAGGTGCCGCATCTGTTCCTGTCGGTGAACGGCGACAAATGGGGCGATTACCAGAACTACCCCTGGACCATGGGTTTTGCGCCGAGTTCGCGGACCGAGGCCCAGATCTTTGCCAAATATGCCTTGAGCCAGAAGCCCGATGCCAGATTTGCGCTGCTGTATCAGAATGACGACCTCGGCAAGGATTTCGTCAACGGACTGCGCGACGTGCTCGGCGACAAATATGACTCCCGCGTCAAGGCGGTATCCTACGAAGTCACCGATCCCACCATCGATTCGCAGATCGTCACGCTGCGCACCAGCAATGCCGACGTGCTGATATCGGGCGTGACCGCAAAATTTGCCGCCATGGCGATCCGCAAGGTCTATGAGCTCGACTGGAAGCCGATGCATTTCGTCACCAGCGGCGCGGCGTCGGTGGCCTCCACCATCATTCCCGTCGGGCCCGAGCGCGCCCAGGGCCTTATCACCTCGGTGTACATCAAGGATCCGTCCGATCCGGCGTGGGCCGAAGACGCCGGGGTCAAGGACTACATGGCATTCATGGCGAAATATTACAGCGAAGGAAACCCCAAGGAGGCGCTCAATGCCTATGGGTATACCGTCACGTCCGTGCTGCGAAAATTGCTCGAGCAGTGCAATGGAAACTTTTCCCGCGAGAACATCATGAAGGAGGCCAACAACCTGAAAAATGTCGAGGTTCCGACGCTGTTGCCGGGCGTCCGTGTCAACACCAGTCCGACCAACCACCATCCGCTGCAGCAGATGCAGTTGCAGCGTTGGGAGGGGCAGGGCTATGTCCGGTTCGGCAATATCATCGAGGGGTCCAACATCTGAACCGCGGCGATCTGACGAAGATATCGTTGCGGATGGGCCTCCGGCGTTCCACACTGGCTCCAATCAAGAGTAAAGGGAACGCCTGATGATCACGCTTTATCACTGCGACGGGGCGCGCTCGTTTCGTCCGCTCTGGATGCTGGAAGAGCTCGGCCTGCCCTATGAGCTCAGGATGCTGCCGTTCCCGCCGCGGGTGTTCGCCAAGGAATATCTTGCACTCAATCCGCTCGGCACCATTCCGCTGATGATCGACGGCGACACCAGGATGACAGAATCGTCCGGCATCTGTCACTACCTCGGCACCCGATACGGGCCGACGCCGCTGGTGGTGGCGACCGACGAGCCGGCCTATGGCGCGTTCCTGAACTGGATGTATTTCAGCGATGCGACGCTGACCTTTCCGCAAACCCTGGTGCTGCGCTACACCCAGCTCGAGCCCGAGGCGCGGCGCAACCCGCAGGTGGCGGGCGACTACGCGAAATGGTTTCTGGGCCGGCTGCGGGCGGTCGAGGCCGCGACCGGGCAGTCGGAGACGCTGTGCGCGGGCCGCTTCACCGCGGCTGACATCGCGGTCGGTTACGCGTTGCGGCTGGCCGGCACGATCGGGTTGGCCAGGGATTTCGGCCCCAATGTCGCGGCCTATTGGGCGCGGCTGCAGGCCCGTGACGGATACCAGCGGGCGCTGGCCGCGGAACGCCAGGCCGGGGTCGAGCAAAATGTAACGCCGCGGGTCCGCGGCTGATTTTGAAGGGGGTTCCGTCATTCCGGGATGGTGCGAGAGCACCAGACCCGGAATCTCCAGATTCCGGGTTCGATGCCATCGGGCCGCGCTTCGCGCGGACCCGGTGACATCGCCCCGGAATGACGGTGCTACGTCCGTGACAGGCGCCCAATTTGCGCTATGGTGGACCCCGCGCAGCGGCCGAAAGAGCCGCGCGAGGAGGACGAGCCATGGACGATCGCGGCCGCGAATCCGGCCATCTGATGCTGATCTTGCCGGAGCGGGTGTTTTACGCAGGGCTGCTCGGCCGCCCGCGCGAACGCCGCCCGGGCGCATTTCACGTCTATGTGGCGATCAAGGGCGGCTTGTGGCTCACGCTCGGCGAGCGCCGCGAAGCCTATCGTGACATCGTCGTCATGCCGCCAAATCAGCGGCACACCATCGCCAGCGATTATCGTTCGGCGATTTGCCTGGTGATCGAACCCGAAAGCGTTCGCGCCGGCGCCTTCGAGGAACTCGCCGAACGGCTGTCGGGGGCGGAAGGCGAGTCGTTGGCTTGCCGGATCCGGCAAGCCTACCACGAGCTGCGGCAGCGCCATTCCGGCGATGAGATGTCGAGCGCCGAATTCGACCTGATGTGTTTCGGCGAGGCCTTGCCGGCGCGCGCGCTCGACCCCCGCGTGGTGCGCTCGATTGCGCAGATCGGAAAATTCTGCGGCGAACCGGTGACGGCGGCAAGCTGCGCCGCGGAAGCGGGATTGTCGCCGTCGCGGTTCCTGCACCTGTTCAAGCAGGAGACCGGCATCCCGTTCCGGTCGTTCAGGGCCTGGAAGCGCGCGCGGCATTTGCTGCATTTCGTCAACGCCGACATCAACCTCGCGCATCTCGCCCAGGATATCGGCTATCCCGATTCGACCCATTTCAGTCATTCGATCCGAAGGTTTTACGGCCTGAAGCCGCGCGCGATTTTTTCCGGCTCACGCGATCTGGCGATCTACCGCAGCGGCCGGCCGGCGAACACGGCATTTTCCTGAACGATCACGGGTTCGCGCGCGTCGGAAGCGCCAGACTTTCAATCCCGGGCGGGAGCAGCCGGCGCGCCGGTGCCGGACGGGCGTCCGGCAAGGGCGTGGCGCAGGGGATATTTGGAAGCCTCGAGCAGCGCCAGCGACACCAGGGCCGCGGCCACGGTGATCGCGAGATCGTCGCCATGCAGCGGGCCGAACCGAAACAGTTTCGCGGCTGCCGGCCAGATCAGGCTCAGCGCCAGCACAAAGGCCACGAACAGGATGATCAGGACGAGGGTCCGGTTGGGCCGGGTAAAGGCCTCCACCAGCGAGCTGGTGAAGGAGCGGTTGACGAAGATCAGGCTGACGATGACGAAAACCAGCGAGAAAAAGGTGAGCGCACGGACTTCGTCTTCCGGCATGCCGTAGGCGCTCGCCGTCATCAGGATGCTGCCCGTCAAAGCAAAAGCGAGCCCACCCTGGAGCCCCGCCCAGATCACAAGCGCGCGGGGCAACAGCGGCTCGCTTGGTGAGCGCGGCGGCCGCTGCATCACGTTGCGCTCTTCGGTTTCCGCTTCGAAGACCAGCGAGCAGACCGGGTCGATGATCATCTCGATGAAGGCGATGTGAACCGGGCCGAACAAGACCGGCAATCCGGTCAGCAGTGGCAGGAGCGCAAGACCGGCGATCGGAACGTGGACGGCGAGAATGAAGCTCATCGCCTTCCGCAGGTTGTCGTAGATGCGCCGGCCGAGCCTGATCGCCTTCACGATCGAGCCGAAATCGTCATCGAGCAGAACGATCGAGGATGCCTCGCGCGCGACGTCGGTCCCGCGGCCGCCCATGGCGATGCCGATATGCGCCGCTTTCAGCGATGGCGCGTCGTTGACGCCGTCGCCGGTCATCGCGACGATCTCGCCGTTCGCCTTCAGGACGTTGACGACCCGCAGCTTCTGGTCCGGTGCGATCCGGGCAAAAGCGGTCCGCGACCGCGCCACGCGCGCCAGTTCGTCGTCACTCATGCCGGAAAGTTCGGTACCGGTCAGGATGCGCTCGGGATCGAGGCCGGCCTGTGTTGCGATGGCGGATGCCGTCGCAGGGTAGTCGCCGGTAATCATGGTGACCTTGATACCGGCGGACCGGCATTCGGCTACCGCGCTCTTCACTTCAGGCCGCAGCGGATCGGCAAATCCGATCAAGCCGCAGAAGCGGTAGGAAAACGCACGCTGGGATTCCGGAAGGACGGGCGGCTTGCAGCAGGCGCGCGCGACACCAAGGACGCGCAGGCCTTCGTCGGCCAAGGCATCGACACGCCTGCTCAATTCGTCGAGCTCGGCCGCGCTCATGCGGCACAGCGCGCCGATGGCCTCCGGGGCTCCCTTTGCCGCCACCATGAGCCGCGTGCCATCCTCGGGGAGGCGCCACACATTCGACACCGCCAGAAGATCGGGACGCAGTCCATAGCTGCGCGCCAGATGTTTGCCCGGATGGGTTGGCATCCCGAGCGCATGCAGCGCCCTTTCCATCGGATCGAAGGGCTCGGGCGCGGATGCCAGGACACCGGTCTCGACAAGGGTGCGGAAATGGTCGGGAATGTCGGGGAACGGCGCATCATGCGGCGAAAATGCCGCTTTGTCCGGCAACATCAACCGCGCGATCCTCATGCGGTTTTGCGTCAGCGTACCGGTCTTGTCGGTGCACAGCACCGTCGCCGCGCCGAGCGATTCGATCGCCGAGGCGCGTCGGGTGAGGACGCGCGCCTGCGAGATGCGCCAGGCGCCCATGGCGAGAAATACCGTGAGGACGACCGGGAATTCCTCGGGCAGCATCGACATGCCGAGCGCGATGCCCGCCAGCACGCCGTCCAGCCAGCCGCCGCGATAGAGCCCATACAACAGCACCGTGGCCACGATGACGATCGCGCTAACGATGGCGAACCTCGCCACCAGACGCTGCGTCTGCAGCTGAAGACGCGGCGTTTCCGTTTCCAGGGAACTCAGGGACTGGCCGATCTTGCCGATCTCGGTGCGGATGCCGGTCGAGGTAACCTCGGCGATGCCGGTCCCGCGCACGACCAATGTGCCGGAGAACACGTAAGGGAGGTCGTCGCCGCCGGCGCGGGGCGGGTTGGGCGCGCGCCCGGCGGCAGCCGGAAGCTTGCGCACCGGAACGGATTCGCCGGTCAGAAGCGACTCGTCGGTCAGCAAGTCGTCGCATTGCGCGACCGTGGCGTCCGCCGCAACCCGGTCGCCTTCCGAAAGCACGATGATGTCGCCGCGCACCACGTCGCGCCCGGCGATCCGGACCCGTTCGCCGTCGCGAATGACGAGCGCGCGCGGGCTGGTCAGATCGCGCAGCGATTCGAGCACGCGTTCGGTGCGCGCCTCCTGCACGATCGTGATGACGATGGACGCGGATGCGAATGCGAGCAGCAGAACAGCCTCGCCGAGGTCGCCGAGCGCGAAATAGATCGCGCCGCCTGCCAGCAGCAGGAAAAGCATCGGTTCGCGCAGGACATCGATGATCAACCGGACGATCGAGCGACGACCGGCATGGGGCAGCTCGTTGGGGCCTTCCGCCGACAGCCGCGTCAGCGCCTCGGACGTGGTCAGGCCCGGCACCGGGCTCGCCAATTGCTGTGCTCCCTCGGGCATGCAGGTTCTTGACCGCTGATGGTATCGCGCCAAAGCGTCAGTGAGAGAGTAGCACCGGCAGGGGCGGCTGGAACATCATGCTGCGGGTGGCTCCGCCCAGAACGAATTCCCGCAGCCTCGAGTGGCCGTAGGCGCCCATGACGAGGAGGTCGCTTTCATGGGACCTGGCGCACGATTCGAGCGTTTCTCCGATCGAGCGGCCCGCGGCCTCGACGGTCTCCAGAATCACCTCCACCCCATGACGGGCGAGATGTTTCGCAAGCTCGGGACCCGAGCGCGTCGTGCCGATGCGCTTTTCATCGACCACGGTGACGACGTGGACAAGCCGGGCCATGGCGAGCAGGGGCAGCGCATCCGCCACCGCGCGGGCCGCCGGGCGGCTGAAATCCCATGCAACGGTTACCTTCTTCAGTGCGAACGGCTTCGGCATGGTCCGCGGGATCATCAGCACGGGGTGGCCGGACTCAAAGATCAATGCTTCGGCGTTGGATTGGTCGGCAAATTCGTTGTTCTCGACGGCAATGATGGTGAGGTCGCGCAGCCTCGCATATTCCACCAGCCGCCCGGAGAGTTCCGAAGTCAGGCAGCGCTCGAAAATGCGCTCTTCGAAGACGCCCTGCTTTTCCGCGGCCGCCTGGAAGGAAGCGAGAAGCGCGTCGGCCTGCATGCGCCCCTTCTTTGCCTCGGCGTCGGCCATGGCCGGAACATCGAGGAATGCCGAGGCCAGAAAGCTGCCCGGGACGGCAATTCGGGCCTCGCAAGCGATCGCGGACAGTTTGGCGCCGATCGCCGCCGCGAAATCGACCGCCATGTCGATGGCGGGCGGCGGCGTCGTATCCGGGTAGCTCGCCAGAGCCAAAAGCAGGTCCTTGTAAATCATGCCGCCTCTCCCGCAACGCCAATGTCTGGAAGACCCTTAGCGACGTTCGCGGCCGGCCGGCTTGATGCAGAGCAAGGTCCGCTATACGCCACTGACGCGGGGGGCTGCCGTTTTTCGGAAATTTCGTTGAGAAAACGGGCACCGCCATGCTGCGCTGCACCTCCATAGCCAGTCAACGCAAGAAGGCGCCGCGGCAACCTACCATCATGCTAGAACTTGCGATCAAGGCACGCCGATCGATGGCGTGATCCCGATCTGGAACGAATGAACATCATGAGCGACAAGGCCGTCATTACCTGCGCGCTGAACGGCGTGCTGACCGATCCGAAACAGCACCACGTTCCCGTCACGCCGGAGCAGATGGCGCGCGAGGCCAAGGCGGCCTTCGACGCCGGCGCCAGCGTGATGCATATCCATCTACGCCAGCAGGCGCCGGGCAAGGGGCACCTCCCGTCCTGGGAGGTCAGCGTCTCCCGCGAGATCCAGCAGGCGATCCGCGAGGCCTGTCCCGGCGTCATCATCAATCACACCACCGGCACCTCGGGCCCGAATTACCGCGGCGCGCTCGATTGCGTGCGCGAGACCAGGCCGGAGATGGCCGCCTGCAACGCCGGCTCGCTGAATTATCTCAAGGTCAAGGCCGACAACAGCTGGGCCTGGCCGCCGATGATGTTCGACAACGCGGTCGAGAAGGTGCAGGACTATCTCGACGTGATGAAAGAGGTCGGCACCATTCCGGAGTTCGAATGTTTCGACGTCGGCATCGTGCGCTGCGTCGGCATGTACCGGCAGACCGGCATGTATGCCGGGCCGCTGGAGTACAATTTCGTGATGGGCGTCGCCTCCGGCATGCCGGCCGATCCGGACCTGCTGCCGATCCTCCTGAAGCTGAAGCTGCCGGAAGCGCACTGGCAGGTCACCGCGATCGGGCGCGCCGAAATCTGGCCGCTGCACCAGCGCTGCGCCGATCTCGGCGGTCATTTGCGCACCGGGCTCGAGGACACCTTCTATCTGGCCGACGGCACCAAGGTGACTTCGAACGGGCAGTTGATCGAAGCGATCGCGGCCTGTGCCCGCAAGGCCGGCCGCGCGATCGCAAGCCCCGCCGAGGCAAGGCAGATTTTTGGAATCAGGCATTGAACCAGCCGTCATTGCGAGCGAAGCGAAGCAATCCATCTCTCCACGGAGAGAAAGGATGGATTGCTTCGTCGCTTCGCTCCTCGCAATGACGAGGAAGAGGGAGCGCATCGCATGACCAACCTCGCAGCCACCGGCGGCGTGCCGGGCCCGGGCCGCATCGGCCGGGTGGCGATCGGCGATCTCCTGAAACGCGCGGCGGCGCGCTTTCCGGACCGGGTCGCCCTGACCGACGGCGCGCGACGGGTGACCTTCACCGAACTCGAGCGCGATGCCAATCGCTTCGCGAACTATCTGGTGGGGCGCGGCCTGAAGCCGGGCGAGAAGATTTCGACCATCTGCAACAACTCGGTCGAGTTCGTCAAAGCGCTGTTCGGCATTCACCGCGCCGGCCTCGTCTGGGTGCCGATCAACACCATGCTCGGGCCGTCGGACATGGACTACATCCTCGACCACGCCGAGGTGGGATTCGCGCTGATCGACGACAATCTGCATGCCCAGGCCGACCGCCGCGCCGCGCTGGAGAAGCG
>NZ_JBAVNZ010000410.1:0-2043 GCF_049691595.1 Bradyrhizobium sp. | reverse complement strand
CCGGTTTCGGAGCTACGATCCGGCATCGGGAACCTACAAGTCCTATGACGGGCAGATGCGGTCCTGCCATCAGCCGGCAGGCAGCGCCTCGATCGAGAAAACCTATTTACTCTCTCGCTCGACCGGGCCGGGCAAACCCGTCCAGGGCGCGGGACGGAGGGGCCGGTCGAACCCGGCCAGGCCAATCGTGACTCCGGCGATCTGACCCCGGCGACAGTTGCCGGCGCAACCAGCCCGTCATTGCCGGCGAACCGGCTCACGGCGTGTGAATGACGACGTTGAAGCCCTCGCCGGGTTCGGGAGCGACGAAATAACGCGTGAACAGATCGTAGTCCGCGTCGCTGACCTGGAACGGGTGCTCGCCACCGGCATTTCGCTGCCGTAGCCGCTGCCGGCAGCGCGTGTCGGGAATATCGAGCCAATGAAGTTCGTGGGCCGCCATGGCCTCGGTAAACAGCGAACGCATCCAGTCGCGATTGCGGACGGTGTTGGCGGGGAAATCCAGTACCACGGAAAGGCCTTGCCGCAGGATATCGACAATGTGCGGCCCCATCGCCGCGCGAAGCCGCGCCGAATATTTCGCGTAGTCTTCGATCGTCTTCAAGTCATCGGCGAACAGGTTCGACGTCCAGTGATCCTCGCTGACGAGCAGGGTCGCCGGGCGCGCGGCGAGACGCCGTGCCAGGGTCGACTTCCCCGCAGCAATCTTTCCGCAGATGAGATATAGAGTTGGCGCGCGAGCCGGATTCATGCGCAGGGAATATCACGCGGTCCGCGGGTTATTCAATTTGATCGTCTGCTCCGGCAATTGTAGCCCGCATGCGCGCATGCGATATGCGGGGATCAACAAGACCCGGATGAGAGCCTGTCATCGGGCGGCGCTTTGCGCCGACCCGTTGGCTGATCCGGGCCACACTTCCTGAACGAGGAGAAAATCGATGCGGATTGCGGTTGTCGGCGCCGGCGGCGTCGGGGGCGGATTTGGCGCGGCGCTGGCGAAAGCGGGGGGCGATGTCACCTTCATCGCGCGCGGCGCCCATCTTGCCGCCATGCGGAGCCAGGGATTGAAAGTCGGGGGCGGCCGCGGCGAGACCCATCTGGTGCCGACCCGGGCCACCGACAATCCCGCCGAGATCGGCCAGGTCGATATCGTGCTGTTCTGCGTCAAGCTATGGGACGTCGAAAGCGCCGGCGAACACATCAAGCCGCTGATCGGCCCCGACACCGCGGTGATCCCGCTGCAGAACGGCATCGACGCCGCCGAGCGGCTGATCCCGATCCTTGGGGAAGGCGCCGTGATGGGCGGCGTGGCGCAGCTCTCGGCCTCGATCACAGCGCCCGGCGTGATCGCGCAGGTCGGCACCTTCATGCGCATGATTTTTGGCGAGTTCGACGGCAAGCAAAGCAAGCGGGCTCAGGATTTTCTCGCGCTCTGCCTGAAGGCCGGTTTTGACGCGACCCTGAGTGAGCAGATCCTCACGGATTTGTGGATGAAATTCATCCTGCTCGCCACCAACGCCAGCATCACGGCGCTGGCGCGCCAGCCGATCGGAAAGCTGCGCGACGATCCGGACATCCGTCCGGTGTTCATCGCGGCCCACCAGGAGATCATCGATGTCGGCCGCGCCAGGGGCGTGGCGCTGCCGGCCGATGCGCTGGCGCGGATTCTCGAATTCAACAGCCACGCGCCGCCGGCCATGAAGGCGTCGATGGCGCTCGATCTCGAGCGCGGCAACCGGCTGGAGCTGCCCTGGCTCGGCGGCAAGGTCGTCGAACTCGGCCAAAAGCTCGGCGTCCCGACGCCGACGCACAGTTTGATGTATGCGATGCTGAAGCCGTATGTGATGGGGACAAAGGGGTGAGGGAGTAGCCTAGGGCTAATTAGCCTAAGGGCGTGCCCACCTTTCAACGAACGACGGATTACGCAAATAATGATTCAGAACCAAAGCCGACCACCAATTCAGATCACCTTGCATCCTGACGGAGTCGCGGCGCCGTCTCAAACCGCCGCCATCGTTTGTAGAGAGGTCGTCGATTTTTACC
>NZ_JBAVNZ010000409.1:0-8396 GCF_049691595.1 Bradyrhizobium sp. | reverse complement strand
CAGATCAGCGTTCCCATGGTCGACATCCGCGTCAACGCCGACGGGCTGCGCGGACCGGATGCGGTCGAACTCGTCACCAAGCCGCTGGAGGCCATCGTCAAGGGCATCGACGGCGTGGAGCACGTCTACAGCCAGACCGAAGACGACCGGGTGATGGTGACCGCGCGCTTCCTGGTCGGAACCAAATCCGAGGACGCGATCCTTCGCGTCCATGAAAAAATCCGCGCCAATCTCGACCGCATTCCGGTCGGCATCGCCGAGCCCCTGATCGTCGGCCGCGGCATCAACGACGTCGCCGTCACGGTGCTGACGCTCGCGCCAAGGCCGGGCGCGGCCGACCGCTGGTCGGACAAGGACCTGTACGAACTGGCCGACAAGCTGCGCGCCGAATTGATCAAGGTCGACAGCATCGGGCTGACCTATATTTCCGGCGGCGCCGCCCAGCAGATCCGGGTCGAGCCCGACCCGGAGAAACTGTCACTGTTCGGCGTCACGCTGCAGCAACTGGTCGCCAAGGTGAAGGACGCCAATCGCTCGTTCGTTGCCGGACAGGTCCGTGAAGCCGGAATCGTCCGCAACGTGTCGGCGGGCCAGACCCTGGCCGGCATCCCCGACATCGGTCTGCTCCTGATTTCGACCCGGGACGGACGGCCGGTCTATGTCAAGGACGTGGCCTCGGTGGTGATCGGGCCTAACACCGCCGAGCACCGGGTCTGGAATGATGGCCGGGACGGCCAGGGCAATTGGCAGCGCGTCCCCGCGGTCAGCCTGGCGCTGGCCAAGCGGGCGGGCGCCAACTCCGTGGTGGTTTCGGATGACATCGCGCATCGGCTCGAGGGGTTGAAGTCGCGCCTAATCCCCGACGACGTCGAGGTCGCGGTCACCCGCGACTATGGCGAGACCGCGAACGAGAAGGCGAATGAATTGTTGTTTCATCTCGGCCTGGCCACGGTCTCGATCGTTATCCTGATCGCGATCGCGATCGGCTGGCGCGAGGCCATCGTCACCCTGGTCGTGATCCCGACCACCATTCTGCTCACGCTGTTTGCCGCCAACCTGATGGGCTACACCATCAACCGGGTCAGCCTGTTCGCGCTGATTTTTTCGATCGGCATCCTGGTCGACGACGCCATCGTGGTGGTCGAGAACATCGCCCGCCATTGGGCGATGAACGATGGCCGGCCGCGCTTGCAGGCCACCATCGAGGCGGTCGCCGAGGTCGGCAATCCGACCGTCGTTGCGACCCTGACCGTCGTTGCCGCGCTATTGCCGATGCTGTTCGTGTCGGGGCTGATGGGCCCCTACATGGCGCCGATCCCGGCCAACGCCTCGGCGGCGATGCTGTTTTCGTTCTTTATTGCCATGGTGGTAGCGCCCTGGCTGATGCTGCGGCTGGCGCCGAGGCACGGGGTCGGGATTCCGGCTCACGCCGCTCACGACGAGGGCCTGCTCGGGCGCATCTATCGGCGCATCGCGACCCCGATCATCAGAAGCAAGCGTTCGGCCTGGATATTCCTGATCGGCGTCGGCACAGCCACGCTGCTGTCGATGACGCTGTTCGCGACCAAATCCGTGACCGTCAAATTGCTGCCGTTCGACAACAAGTCCGAGATCGCGGTCGTGGTCGATCTGCCCGAGGGCGCCAGCCTCGAGGATACCGAGCGGGTGCTGTTTGCGGCAGCGGACATCACGCAAGGATTGCCCGAGGCGATTTCAGTGCAGTCCTATGCCGGCACGCCGGCGCCGTTCAACTTCAACGGCCTGGTTCGTCACTATTACCTGCGCGAAAGGCCTGAGCTCGGCGAATTGCAGGTCAACCTCGCGGCGCGCGCGGATCGCAAGCGGGCCAGCCACGACATCGCGCTCGATCTGCGGCAGCGCCTCAAGGCGGTCGGGATTCCTCCCGGCACCAGCGTCAAGGTCGTCGAGGTGCCGCCCGGCCCGCCGGTTCTTGCGACGCTGCTGGCCGAGGTCTATGGGCCGGACGCGGCAACCCGACGCGCGGTGACGGGGGAGCTGAAGAAAATCTTCGCCGAGGTGCCGTTCATCGTCGATATCGACGATTCGATCGGGGAGAAGCGGCCGCGGCTGCGCCTTTCGATCGACCAGGACCGGCTTGAATTCTTCGGCGTCGAGCAGCGCGACGTCTATGACACCATCCAGACGCTGTTTGGCGGCGTATCGATCGGCTATTCCCACCGCGGCGAAGAGCGCAATCCGATCGAGATCGCGGTCCGGCTGCCGAAGCGCGAGCTCGCCTGGACGGAGGCGCTGGCTTCGACGCCGGTGCCCGCCAACACGCTTCCCGGAAGCAAGACCGTCGTCGAGCTCGGCCAGCTCGTGAAAGCCACGGCGGAACAGGGCTCGCCAACCATCTTTCGGCGCGACGGCCGCTTTGCCGACATGGTGATGGCGGAACTCGCCGGCCGCTTCGAGGCGCCGCTTTACGGCATGCTCGCGGTCGCCGACCGCGTCGACGCCCACGATTGGGGCGCGCTGCCGAAGCCGATCATTGGCCTGCATGGACAGCCGGCGGACGAGACCCGCCCGACGCTGCTCTGGGACGGGGAATGGGAAATCACCTATGTGACGTTCCGCGACATGGGCGCGGCGTTCGGCGCCGCGATCCTCGGCATCTACATCCTGGTGGTGGCCCAGTTCCGCAGTTTTCGGCTGCCGCTGGTGATCCTGACCCCGATTCCCCTGACCCTGATCGGGATTCTGATCGGCCACTGGCTGTTGGCTGCGCCGTTCACCGCGACCTCGATGATCGGATTCATCGCGCTGGCGGGCATCATCGTCCGCAATTCGATCCTGCTGGTGGATTTCATCCGTCACAGCGGCGGACAGGGCAAATCGCTGCGCGACGTGGTGCTGGAAGCCGGCGCGGTGCGCTTCAAGCCGATCCTGCTCACCGCGCTGGCGGCGATGATCGGCGCTGCGACCATTCTGCTCGATCCGATCTTCCAGGGCCTGGCGATTTCGCTGCTGTTTGGGCTGGCGTCCTCGACGCTGCTGACGGTGCTGGTCATCCCGGCAATTTACATGGCGCTTCGCGACAAGGCGCCATCGGCGCCGCCTGCGAAGTGAGTGCGCGTTCCCGGATGCCGCGCAGCGCGCCGCCCTGCGTCCGGGACGCGGAACAATCACAACCACGGCGCCGGCCGTTACCCTCATTCATCGCCCTCGAACAAGCCCTCATTGAAATTCCAGGACGCCCATGATAAACTGGTCAGTATGACCAGAAATGTAAAATCAGCCCCGACCGGGCCTCGCCGCGGTGCGGGCCTTCCGAAATCCGGCCATTGGCGGCTGCAGGACGCGAAGGCGCGGTTCAGCGAGCTGGTACGGCGCGTCCGCAGCGAGGGACCGCAGCACGTGACCGTGCACGGACGCGACGAAGTCGTCGTCATCTCGGCCGAGGAATTTCGCCGTCTCAAAGGAAATCTCACCGGCAAGTCCCTGATCGCCGCCATGCAGGCCTCGCCGCATCGCGATATCGCGATCGAACCGGAGCGCAGGCGGATGCCGGTGCGCGAGGTCTCGTTTTGACCGGCTGGCTGCTCGACACCAACATCCTCTCCGAACTGCGCCGCCCGAGACCGGAACGCAAGGTACTCGCGTTCATAAGCGCGCAACCGCTCGAACTTCTCTATGTCAGCGCGGTGGCCTTCGCTGAAATCCGGTTCGGCATCGAGCACGTCGCCGATGCCGGCCGTCGCGCCGAACTCCATGACTGGCTCGCGCACAAGGTGCGGCCGATGTTCGAGCAGCGCGTGCTCGCGATCACCGAGGACATCATGTTCAAATGGCGGCTTCTGGTCGAGGACGGGCGCAAGGCGCGCCACACCTTTTCCCAGCCCGATCTCATCATCGCCGCGACGGCGCTGCACCATGGGCTGACGATCGTATCGCGCGACGTCAGCGACTACAGGAAGGCGCGAGCGCCGGTGCTGAATCCGTGGAACGACCAGCCGCCGACGGGAAATTCGGACTGAGGATTCACGTCGTTGGCCTTCACTCCGCCGCATCGGCCACGCCGCGAAGTATAGGTTCCCGGACGCAGCTCATCGCGCTCGCGACACGGCACAGCCACGGCGCCGGCCGATCGATCGCGATCAGCAGGATGGCCGCAAACTCCTCGCCCGGGCTTACGCCATGCGGCTGGCCGGCATGGCGTTCCACCAATCGCGGATCAGCTTCTGTCGGCTCTCGAACTGAACCAAAAGGTCGGCGAACGGCCGTTCCTTCACGGGAATGGCGGCCTCGATCTTGCCGACGGCTTTCGCGCCTTCCCGCGCATCTTCCTCACCGCTGAACCGATGAATTTCGAAATCGCGAAAATTGGGCATCATGTGTTGAAAGCCCAGATGCGCCAGCCAGCTGAGCTGCAACAATTCATTCGGCGACAGATCGACACGGGTCTTTCCCTCCGCGGGCGTTTTCCGTCTGATCCCGGCGGCATGGCCCTTCAGCCAACAGGCCTCGCCAAGAGCGTCGCCCAATATCCACAATTGTGCGTGGCGTGGATCGGTCGAACCTGCTGGCCCCCTGAAGCGTTTTCCGGAGATGGCCTTGATGGCCTTGATGGCTTTTGCCACGCCATCGGGAGCGACCTGACCCTCGATCTCATAGTGCAGGCTGATACCCCTCGTGATCTCGCGGACGGCGTCTTCCATGCCCTGGTACCGCCCACGCTCAAAGTATGACCTTGCGCAGGACCAGGACGCGGCCACCAACGCGACCAAAAGGCCGCCCATCGTCAAGAGAATGTCCACCGCCCCTAACCCCGCGCTGGCTCGAAAGCATGTTCGAGCATGTCCCCTCACTAAATTTAAGTGGTTTTGATTAATGCAATCGTAAGCACGGTGATGCAGGCGGCACCGGAGATTTACGGAGTGGCGGCGCCATCTCGAGCGACTCGCGCAAAGCGCACCGAGGCCGGGCCGCGGCCGCATCGCCGACACCAGGCGCAGCTGCGAACCCGAGTTGAGAGTTGGCAATGCTTTGTTATCCACGCGCCGAGTTCTCGACCGCGCCCATGAACTTACCGGCGCGAACCCGCCTTGGGGAAAGCCGACGTTCAGGGATAATCAAAGATTCAAGCGGACCTTGACGGGATCGGCGCATGCGAATGCAGCCAATTTCGGGGTCCGGAAATGCGGGCGAGTCTGCGTTATTTCTCAAAACCGCCAAAAGATGCAACCGCCGCCAACGAGGCCGCCTGGCAGCGTTCCCTCGCACTGCCCCCGAAGCATTTCGCCTCCTGCCAAAACCCCGAAGGCGCCCTCGCCCGGCTGGCTGGCTGGGCTGACGAATTCGTTGCTCTCGTGCTCGGTCTTGGTCGCTTCGAGGAGGTGAACGACCAGCCGGGTCGTACCGCGGAGACGTCATGCAAGCCAGCCGCGATCATCTGCGACGCCGCGCATGCGCCCGCCTCGCCTCGGACCGGCGATTTGCACGACGTCACCGGCCATCATCGCTATTACGGCAGCGCGGCCTATTACGACAGTTGAACATCCAACGCGACCGTTTTACCTCTGTCATAGCCACGGCGCCGGCTTGTCCATCGCGATCAGCGCCTCGACCTCGACGCGCGGACGCACCACGGCGTATTGATCGTCCTTGACCAGCACCTCCGGCACCAGGGCGCGCGTGTTGTAGCTGCCGGACTGCACCGCGCCATAGGCGCCCGCGGTCATGACCGCCAGGAGATCGCCGGGCGCAGGTTCCGTCAGCGTGCGGTCGAGCGCGAGGTAATCGCCGCTTTCGCAGACCGGGCCGACCACATCGGCGGTGATGGTGCGCGCGCCGTTGACGGCCTCGCGGACCGGCAGGATGTCGTGATGGGCTTCGTAGAGCGTCGGCCGGATCAGGTCGTTCATCGCGGCATCGATGATGACGAAGTTTTTCGCCTCGCCGCGCTTCAGATAGATCACGCGGGTGACGAGGATGCCGGCATTGCCGACGATCATCCGCCCCGGCTCGAACATCAGCGTGCAGCCGAGATTGTGCGTCACGCGCTTGACCATGGCGGCATAGGCGTCGGGCGCGGGCGGCGCCTCGCGATCCCTGTAATAGGGAATGCCGAGGCCGCCGCCGAAATCGACATGCGAGATCATGTGGCCGTCGGCGCGCAGCATCTGGACGAATTCGGCCAGAATCCTGAACGCGGTTTCCATTTTTCCGAGATCGGTGATCTGGCTGCCGATGTGCATGTCGGTGCCGGTGACCTCGATCCCCGGCAGTTTGGCCGCCCGGGCATAGACCGCGCGCGCCCGCGCGATCGGAATGCCGAACTTGTTCTCGGATTTTCCGGTGGAGATCTTGGCGTGGGTGCCGGCATCGACATCGGGGTTGACCCGCACCGAGATCCGCGCGGCCCGGCCGGTTTCGACCGCGAGCCGCGACAGCAATTCGAGCTCCGGTTCGGATTCGACGTTGATGCAGAAGATGTCGGCGGCCAGCGCCGCGCGCAGTTCGGCCTCGGTCTTGCCGACGCCGGAGAACAGGATCTTTTGCGGTGGAATGCCGGCGGCCAACGCCCGCTGCAATTCGCCGCCGGACACCACGTCGGCGCCGGCGCCGAGTTTTGCCAGCGTGCGCAGCACCGACTGATTGGAGTTGGCCTTCATGGCGTAGCAAATCACCGCCTTCTCGCCGGCAAACGCTTCGGCGAAGACGCGGTAATGGCGTTCCAGCGTCGCGGTCGAATAGCAATAGAACGGCGTGCCCACGGCTTCCGCCAAAGCGGAAAGATCGACCGCCTCGGCGTGAAGCACGCCGTTGCGATAGTCGAAATGGTTCATGGCGCGCTCAGTTGCCCAGCAGCGGGTCGAGAACGAATGATTTCTTGCGACCCTTGGACGCCGCGGGCGCCGAATCCGATCCGTAGCCCGGATTGAACACGCCGGGCTGGTTGGCCCGCGCGGCCTCGGAATCGGCTTCCACGGCGGTCTGCGACGGCAGCGCCGCGCTCGGCGGCAGGTCGAGCCCGCTCTTGCGCCCGCAGCCGCCCAGCGCGAGCGCGAGCAGGCTCAAAAGGATGAGGGCCCATCCCGGCGATGTCAGGCGGTGGTCACGTTTCACGACGAAATCCCCAATGCGCGGGTCGCACCATACAAAGATTGGTTCGCTCTGGCGAGACCCGACGATCCCCGAACACCCATGAAATTGCAGCGAAAATTTTTCCGCTCAGCCCAACTTCCGCTGTTTTTCCAGCCGCTTCAGCCAGGCCTTGGCCTGCGCCAGCACGTTTCTGGGCGCGGTGCCGCCATAGCTGGTCCGGCTTTTCACCGAAGACTCCACCGAAAGCACTTTCAGCGCGTCAGCCGTGATGTCAGGCTCGACCTCCTGCATCGCCTTCAGCGGCAGCTCGTGCAGCGCCACGCCATCCCTCGACGCCAAAGCGACGATGCGCCCGGTGACGTGATGGGCGTCGCGGAACGGCATCTTCAGCGTCCGCACCAGCCAGTCGGCGAGATCGGTGGCGGTGGCATGGCCCTCGCCGGCAGCCAGCCTCATCCGCGCCTCATCGGGCACGAGGTCTTCCACCATGCCGGTCATCGCGCGGATCGCCAGCGACAGCGCGCAAAAAGCTTCCATCGCGCCCTGCTTGTCCTCCTGCATGTCCTTTTGATAGGCGAGCGGCAGGCCCTTCATCACGATCAACAGCGCGGTGAGCGCACCGATCACCCTCCCCGTTTTGGCGCGCACCAGTTCGGCCGCGTCCGGGTTGCGCTTCTGCGGCATGATCGAGGAACCCGTGGTGAATTTGTCGGATAGTCGCACCAGGCCCGCCAGCGGCGAGGTCCAGATCACGATCTCCTCGGCGAAGCGCGACAGGTGCACGGCCGCGATCGCCGCCGCCGACAGGGTTTCGAGCACGAAGTCGCGATCCGAGACCGCGTCGAGCGAATTGGCCATCGGCCGGTCGAAGCCGAGCGCTGTTGCCGTCGCGGCCCGGTCGATCGGGAAGGAAGTTCCGGCCAAGGCTGCGGCGCCGAGCGGCGATTCATTGAGGCGCTTGCGCGCGTCGGCAAAACGGCCGCGGTCGCGCGCGGCCATCTCGGCATAGGCGAGCAGATGATGCCCGAAGGTCACCGGCTGCGCGGTCTGCAGATGGGTGAAGCCGGGCATCACGGTGGCGGCATGTTCCAGCGCCCGCCTCGCCAGCGCGTGCTGGAACGCGGCCAGCGCCGCGTCGGTCTCGTCGATGACATCGCGGACATAGAGCCGGAAATCGGTCGCGACCTGGTCGTTGCGCGACCGCGCGGTGTGCAGCCGTCCGGCGGCGGGCCCGATCAGCTCGGAAAGCCTGCTCTCGACATTCATGTGAATGTCCTCCAGCGCACGCTTGAAATCGAACGATCCCCCGGCGATCTCTGACAAAATCG
>NZ_JBAVNZ010000408.1:0-4065 GCF_049691595.1 Bradyrhizobium sp. | reverse complement strand
CTGCGGAGTGGTCGCCGGGGTGGCCGTGCTTCCGGCCTGCGGCGTGGGCTTCGCCATCTCGCTCTGGGCCTGCTGCGCGGCGCGCTGCTTCTCCATCTGCGGCATGTTGTAGAAATATTGCCAGGCGATCAGCACGAGGCCGGACAGAATGACGGCGAGGATGGTGTTTCGGTTGTCGGTCATCGTTTCAAGGTCTCGTCATTCAATTCGGGTTGCAGGCGCTTTCGTGCTGCCCATCCTTGGCGGCGACCGGTCGAGGCGATGGAGCGCCGCGCGAAGGTCCTCGAGCATGGTCGCGAAGTCGCAGCAGAGTGCGGCCCGCCGGCCGACTAGCACATAATCATGGTGCGGTCGCATCGATATGACGTCGAGCCGCTTCACCAGTTCGCGAAGCCGGCGCCGGATGCGATTGCGCTCGGTCGCGGTTCCGTTCTTTTTCGTGACGGTGAAGCCGACCCGGACCGGACCATCATCGTCGCGGCGGCGGCCCTGCAGCACGAAGGCCTTGCCGTTCGCCCGCGCACCATTGGCAACGGCGAGGAAGTCCGCCCGCTGCCTTAGCCGATCCATAATGAAATCTCCGGAAACGCCCGGCTCAGGCGCTCAGACGCTTGCGGCCACGGGCACGGCGCGCGGCCAGGACCTTGCGGCCGCCGGCGGTGGCGAGACGGGCGCGGAAGCCGTGACGGCGCTTGCGCACCAGCTTGCTGGGTTGATAAGTCCGCTTCACGGGTAGTTCTCCGCTGACCGGGCAAGATGCCACTGAGTTGGGATAAGTGCGAATTGAGGTAAGTCCGGCGATGCTGGCGGGCCCAAAACGGGCCGTTTGCGGCCCCAAATGCGCCGCCTCCCGGTCGAACCGGGCCATCGCGGACAATTGCGCGGCTTATACGGGAGCGACCTGTTTTCGTCAATGTCGCGGCGCGTCGCATTCGGGGTTCTTTGAAACGTCGCAATTGGAGCGAATATATTTGTTTTTGCGGTGTTTTTCGGGACGGCGCGCCATGTCGGCGTGATCCTGAACCCGACTGCATTAGCGATCCGTAATTTGACCGGTTCGGGGCGGGGCCGCATCCTGAAACGCGCGTCATGGAAGGCCGATATCGTGGCAATCACCGACGACCAGCCGGATGGGGAAAAGCCGCGGCCGAAGCCGCCGTACCGGCTCGGCCTGTCCGGCAAGCTGCTGCTGCTGACGATTCCCCTGGTCATGATCGCGGGGATGCTGATCTATGTGCCCGCGATCGCGAATTTCCGCATGAACCGGCTGAACGACCGCCTGGCGGCGGCCAACACCGCGGCGCTGGTGCTGGATGCCGCGCCGTCCGGCATGGTCCCGGATTCGCTGGCGCGGCAGATTTTGACCAGCATCGGCGCCCGCGCGGTTGCCATCAAGATGGGGCAGCAGCGCCGGCTGTTGGCCAGCGCCGACCTGCCGGAGGCGATCGATCACGATATCGACATGCGGACCATGACGGCGTGGTCGGCGATCGTCGATTCCTTCGAGACCATGCTCGAGAGCGGCAACCAGTCGATCCGCGTGGTCGGCCCGGCGCCGCGCGGGGGGCAATTCATCGAGGTCGTGATCGATGAACTGCCGTTGCGCAAGGCGATGTACCGTTTTTCCGGCAATCTTCTGCTGGTTTCGCTCGGGATCGCGATTCTCACGGCGGGACTGGTTTATCTCGCTTTGAATTATCTGTTCGTGCGGCCGATGCGGCGGCTGACGGCGAGCCTGGTCGGCTTCCACGAAAACCCGGAGAGTTCGGCGCGGATCATCGTGCCGAGCCAGCGCGGCGACGAGATCGGCGTCGCCGAACGCGAATTGTCCGACATGCAGCGCGACCTGGTGTCGATGCTGCATCAGAAGAGCCGGCTCGCGGCCCTTGGTCTCGCGGTCTCCAAGATCAACCACGATCTGCGCAATCTCCTGGCCTCGTCGCAATTGTTGTCGGACCAGCTCGCCAGCGTGCCCGATCCCCGGGTGCAGCGCTTTGCGCCGAAACTGATGCGTTCGCTGGAGCGCGCCATCGCGTTCTGTCAGTCGACACTCTCTTATGGCCGCGCGCAGGAAGCCGCTCCCGACCGCCGCATGATCCTGGTCGAGCCCGTGGTGGCGGAGGTGCGCGAATCCGCAGGCCTCGCCTCCGACGCATCGATCGGCTGGGTCGGCGCGATCGAGCGCGGGCTGGTCATCGACGCCGATCCCGACCAGTTGTTTCGGGTGCTGCTCAACCTCGTGCGCAACGCCGCGCAGGCGCTGGAGAGCCGGCCGAAGAGCGAGGCCGGCGCGTTGCAGATCCGAATCACCGGCCGTCGCGAGGGCTCGGTGGCGATCATCGAGGTGTCCGATACCGGCCCCGGCGTGGCGCCCGACGCGCGCGAGCGGCTGTTCGAGGCATTCCAGACCTCGGGCCGGCCCGGCGGCAGCGGACTCGGGCTCGCAATCGCCGCCGAGCTGGTGCGCGCCCATGGCGGCGACATCCATCTGGTCGAAGGCACCATCGGCGCCACCTTCCGGGTCTCGATCCCCGACCGGCCGGTGGAACTGCAGAGCGTCCGCAACGAGCGGGCAATGGCATAGAGGCCAGGATCCGCCGGCCAAAACCACCCGTTGCATATTTCCCCGGTTCGGGGCCAAATCCTGCAAAAGCCTGCTTGCGGGAGGATCAAATGAAAGTCCGTCCAACCGGCGTCATTCCGCCGATGACCACGCCGTTTCGCAAGGACGGCACGATCGACTTCAAGCTGGTGGCGCCGCAAGTCGACTGGCTGATCGGCGCCGGCGCGCATGGACTGGCGGCCGGCGGCTCGACGGGGGAGGGCCACACGCTCGACCATGAGGAATATCGCGATCTCGTCGCCTCCGCGGTTGATGCGGCGAACGGGCGGGTGCCGGTGATCGCAGGCATCATCGTCGACTCGACCCGTGACGCGATCAGGCGTGGGCAGCTCGTTCGCGACCTCAACGTCGCCGCGCTGCAGGTCACGCCGGTGCATTACCTGTTCAAGCCGGATGACGAGGCCATGGTCGCGCATTTCCGCGCCATGGCCGGGGAGACCGGGATGCCGATCATCATCTACAATGTGGTGCCGTGGTCCTATCTGTCGCCCGCGCTGCTGACGCGCATCATGACCGAGGTCCCGCTCGTGGTCGGCGTCAAGCAGAGCGCCGGCGATCTGAAGCTGTTCGCGGACCTGATGGTGATGGCGCCGGACCGACTGATCTACAGCGCCGTCGATGCCCTGATGTATCCGTCCTACACGCTCGGTGCGCACGGCTCGATCGCCGCGATCCTGAGCGCCGCACCCCACGCCTCGGTCGAGCTTTGGAACGCCGTCAAGGCGGCCGACCATCGCCGCGCGCTGGAACTGCACGCGCGGCTGCTCGCGGTCTGGAATGCCATCATGGCCGACAATCTTCCGGCATGCACAAGGTTCGCACAGAGCCTGCAAGGCTTGCCGAAAACCTGGTCGCGCGCGCCGATGCCGGAGCCGTCCGCGGCGCAGCAGCACGCGATCCGGAAGGCGCTGCAGGGGCTTGCGCCGCTGCCGCAAAGCAACGCCGCGGCCGGCTGACGGGCTCGAATAATCTGCCCGGCGAGGACCATCGGTCGCCGTCCGGATCGATTCCCGACCGTCCGGCGGAACCGCTTGGGGTCCGCAACGCGCGGGCCGCCGACAAAAGGACCCTCGGTTTGTGCCGGATCTGGCGGTCATTTCCGCCAGTCGCCCGATCGGATCGATGCGCTTATCCCGCGTTCGCAGACCTTGCCAATCCGGGCCGGAGCGGGTAGCTAAGGCGCTCTTTCGCGACGTGTCCGGACATATTTCGGAATGCACCCGGGCTTTCGAGCCCAGCATGGCAAGCGAGAAACGCGCCCGTAGCTCAGCTGGATAGAGCACCAGACTACGAATCTGGGGGTCAGGAGTTCGAATCTCTTCGGGCGCGCCATTTGTAAGTTTTTGCACGATGCAGTGTGATCTCGTCGCCGTCGACTTTACGAACCCCGCCAAATCGTCCTCGCGTTGCGAATTGCGGAGACAGCGCGTCTCGCGAGATCA